>DATLNF010000096.1:0-35519 GCA_035536955.1 Mycobacteriales bacterium
CCGCGGACGACACGCGGCAGGGTGAGATAACGATTGAACAACGACCCAGGGGCCCGCCGAGATTCGGCTGGGCCTGACGAGTCAGAGAGAGAGGCGTTGCGCAATACGACGAAACGGGCATGTGCGCCTAACTCGGGCGCACGCGCACCGTTTCCCGTGAGTGAACCGTTGATCAAGGGGTATGTCGCAGTCACGCACAGTGATGTCGTGGCCTTGAACATATGCCGCGTTTTGCGACATCCGCGATACCGTCCTGTTCCAGCAAGCACTATCGAATTCCCGTCGGGGGTGTGAGAAACGTGAAGTTCTCCAAGGTACGGCGCAGCCTGGCTGTGTCCGCCGTCATCGCGTCGTGTCTGGCCGTGCCGCAGGTCGCGTCAGCACAGACGTCGCCGATCCGGTCTGCTGCGTCGTTCGCGGACGCGATCGGCATCGACGTCGACATCGCGCTCCTCGACGGCAACATCCCGGTCGACGTCTCGATCTCCGAGGCCTCCCAGGAGTTCCCGCCCGGCGCTCAGGCACCGGCTGACGACGTCGTCCTCAACCCGGTCATCCCGCCGATCACGGGCAAGGCCCGCACCGTCGGCGCCATGGCCGGCGCCACCGGGCTGCCCCAGGGCGTCGCCTCGGCCGAGGTCGAGGGCCTCCAGCTGCTGATGAACGGCCAGACCCCGGTGATCGAGGCGGACGTCGTCCGCGCGCAGGCCAACAGCGACTGCGTCAACGACCCGAACGCCGAGGGCACGATCATCGTCGGCCTCAAGATCGCCGGCACCCCGGTGCTGGGCCCGATCAACGGCCTGTTCCCGCCGAACTTCCAGCCCCCGACGCCGGCCCGCGAGGTGCTCGCCGCGCTCGGCCTCACGCTGATCATCAACGAGCAGCACCCGTCCGCTGACGGTCGCGGCATCGTCGTCAACGGCCTGCACCTGTTCGACTCCGACCCGGCCGGCACCGGCGCGATCTTCGACGGCGACATCCGCGTCAGCCACGCGTCCAGCGCCGTCAACTGCCCGAACGGCCGCGGCTCGACCGGTCTCGCCACCACCCAGATCCTCATCAACAAGGTCACCAGCAAGGGCGTCGCCCGTCCGGGCGAGGAGCTCACCTACACCACCACGATCCAGAACAAGTCCACCCAGCCGTGCCGCGTCAACCAGCTGATCGACCACCTGCCGGTGGTGATGGAGTTCGTCAGCACCGCCGGTCAGTTCGGCACTGCCGCTGAGCTGGAGAATCGCGACGGCGGCGGCACCGACGTGGTCGTCAAGCCCTCGGGCATGACGATTGCCGCCGGCGGGACCGCGACGCAGACGTTCGTCGTCAAGGTGAAGGCCGACGCCGCACCCGGCACGTACTTCAACAACATCGAGCTGCTCTGCGCCAACCTCGGCAACTTCACCGCGATCGACGCTCCGGTCCAGGTGCCGGGCGCCGCCGCGCCGACGCCGCGGGTGTTCCAGTGCTCCGACAAGCTCGACAACGACAAGGACGGCAAGATCGACTTCCCGAACGACCCGGGTTGCTCGAGCCCGCAGGACGACAGCGAGCTCAACTCGCTGCCGCGCACGGGTGCCTCGACGACCGTCCCGCTCGTCGGCATGGCGCTGCTGATCGCCGCGGCGGTCGCGGTGCGCCGGTTCCGCTTCACGCACTAGCTCGAACCTGATCGGCCGAGAGGGCCGCTCCCCGCAAGGGGGGCGGCCCTCTCGCCGTCTCCCGGCTGTCGCACCGGGGCCCTTGGGCCCACGTCGCCCGCGATCTTGGGTTCTCCGGCGACCGCACCCCTGGGCCGGCGTCCCGGTAGGTATGAGAGCCAGAGCCGCACAACGGGCTGGTGCGACGTTGCTCGCCGTCGCGGCGGGCGCGCTCGCCCTGCTCGGTCCGCGGATCCCGGCGGCCGCCCAGTCGCCCAGCACCACGCGCTACGTGACCGAGGCGGACAACGGACGCGAGATCCACGTCCGCGCGGGGGATCTCGTCCACGTGACTCTCGTGCCGCCCGCCGGGGCTCGCTGGACGCCGCCGGCCGGCCAGGACGACTTCTTCTTCCGGCAGTGGCTCAGCCTCGACGACCGGGCCACGACGGCGGTGTACCGGTCGTTCTGGGAGACCGAGGTGGTCCTGCGCAGCGGGCTCGACTACGAGTGCGCGCACCGCGCTGATCCCTGCGTAGCGCCCGCACGCTCGTTCTCGGTCAGGGTCGTCGTCGACCCGAGACCCGAGCCGAGCGCGTCGGCGTCCCCGGCCCCGTCGTCGCCGTCTGCGTCCCCGTCCTGCCGCGAGCAGCCGCCGTCGATGACCACCGGCCCGGTCGACAACGCGGTCGAGGTCACCGAGGAGGACGCGGGCACGAAGGTGCCCCTCGTCGTGGGCCAGCGGCTCTCGATCCGAGTCCGTACCGTGGCGTACGACGTCGGCGCGCCCGCGTCGGGCATGTTCGTCGATCGGTGGTACGTCGACGACGACAACGGCTCCTGTTCGTCGTCGTCGCCCCGCAGCCACGTCGTCGTGCACTCCGTCGGTCCGAGCACAGGGGAGGTCGTCGTGACCGACAGCGGCGTCTGCGACTACTTCCTGTGCGGACGGCCGAGCTACGAGTGGCGCTACCCGGTCGAGGTCACCGCGCCGCCGTCGAACGCGGCCGCCGCGGAGGTCGTCACCACCAGTCCGCGCATCACCGCAGGCAACTCGCCGCGCGTCGACGCCCATCTCACGACCGCGTCGGGCAGCCCAGCACACGGGTACGTGACGCTCTACTCGCGCGCCTGGGGTGAGGAGGCGTACCGGATGGTGGGGACCAAGTACGCCGACGGCCGGAGGTCGGTGTCATTCCTCGTCCGCCCGCTGACCCAGACCGCGTACGTCGCGGTCGTCCAGACGCCGGGTGGTCGAGTCGCCTCGCCGAGCCGGGTCGTCTTCGTCCACGCCCGGGTTCTGGTCGAGCACCCCGCGGCGAACGGCGGCCTCGACGGCAAAGCGGCGCCGTTCACCGGGTCGCTGCTTCCCGCGATCCCGAACGTGCCGGTCGGCGTCTCGCTCGTCACGGCCGACGGGCTGCGCTATCTCGCGCAGGGCCGGACCGGCGCCGACGGCCGTTTCGGGATCCGCGCCGGCGGCATCCCGGCGGGCTGGCAGACCTTCGTCGTCTACACGTCCGCGCGGGCGGGCACGCTGCGCGGCTCGACTCGCGTTCGCGCGCAGGTCGCCTGAGCGCGAGCAGGTCAGACGTCGGCTGTCAGATCCAGGTCTTGAACAGCATCCGGTCCTGCCACTCGGCGTACGGGATCACCTTCGACGACAGCACCGGGTAGAGGTAGACGAAGTTCCACAGCACGAGCGCCAGGTAGGTCCCGACCGCGGCCGCGCCGATCCGGCGCCGTCGCAGCGACTGCTCGGGCCGGCCGATCGCCACGCCCGCGCAGTACGCCAGGGCGAGTGCCATGAACGGCAGCAACGGCAGCGCGTAGAAGAAGAACATCGTGCGCTCGCCCTCGAAGAACCACGGCACGTAGCCGATCGCGACCACCGCCAGGATCGCCGCGGCTCGCCAGTCGCGTCGCGACACCCACGCCCAGGCGAGTGCGACGAAGGCTGGGATCGACGCCCACCACACCGCGGGGGACCCGACCCCGAGCGTCGCCTGCGACTGCCCGTCCACCGGGGTGATGTAGTAGTAGGCGACCGGGCGGATCAGCAGGAACCAGCTCTCCGGGCGCGACTCGTAGGAGTGGTCGCTGGCCAGGTTCTGATGGAAGCTCCAGATCTCCTTGTGGTACTCGTAGAAGCCCTTGACCGGCCCGTGGTGATCCTGCGCGGCGAGGTTGGAGCCGAAGGTGCCGGGGCTGCGCCGCCACGCACCGTCACCCGCGAACCAGCCCGCCCACGACGCGACGTACACCAGGCTCCCGACGAGCAGGACGCATGCGACCAGGGACCCCGCCTCGCGCCACAGCGCGGAGAAGAACGGCCGGGCGACGCCGGCGGTACGGCGCATCCCCACGTCCCAGAAGAAGGTGAGGAGGCCGAACGCGCCGACGAAGTACAGCGCACTCCACTTGGTGGCGACCGCGGCGCCCAGGCAGACGCCGGCGGCCAGCCGCCAGCGGCGGAACCCGAGCTTCGGCCCGGGTCTGGAGAGGTCCTCGTCGAGGCGGGCGGCCATCCGCGCGCGCGCGTCGTCCCGGTCGACGACGAGGCAGCCGAACGCGGCGACCAGCCAGAACAGCAGGAAGATGTCCAGCATCGCCATCCGGCTCTGGACGAAGTGCAGCCCGTCGAACGCCATGATCCCGGCGGCGATGCAGCCGAGCAGCGTCGAGCGGAACATCCGCCGGCCGATCCGCGCGAGCAGCAGCACGGACAGCGCGCCGAAGATCGCGGCCGAGAACCGCCAGCCGAAGCTGTTGAAGCCGAACAGCTGCTCGCCGATCGCGATCGCCCACTTGCCCAGCGGGGGATGCACGACGAAGCCGGCCTCCTTCGCGGCCGGGTCCTCGAGGCAGAAGCCCATGTCACGGGCCTTGTGCACGACCTCGTAGCCGTTCCGCAGCAGCGAGCGGGCGTCGCAGGCGTAGTAGACCTCGTCGAACGCGTCGGCCTTCGGCACGCCGAGCCGGTGCAGGCGCGCGAGCAGCGCGACCAGGAAGACGCCCATCGGGGCGAGCCAGCCCGCGACGTCGTCCGTCGGCATCGGGCGGACCAGTCGCTCGGCGATCCGGCGGCGTACCGACGGCTCGAGGGGTGAGTCGGCGACCCACTCGTCGGTCGGCTCGGCGGTCGTCGTGGCCACGGGGCTCCTCTCGCGGACGGTCCGGCCCATCGTAGGAGACTCACCCGCTGCGAAGATGCCGCCATGACCTCTGCGGCGGTACCGGCCGGCACCCTCGTGCTCTGCGGCGCGCCGATCGGCAACCCGGACGACGCGTCGCCGCGGCTGGCCGAGGTGCTGGTCGAGGCCGACCTCGTCGCCGTCGAGGACACCCGGCGGCTCGCCCGGCTGGCCCGGCACCTCGGTGTGCGCACCGCGCCGATGGTCAGCTTCTTCGAGGGCAACGAGAGCGCCCGTCTGCCCGAGCTGCTCGCGGCACTGCGTGCCGGCCGGCGCGTCGCGCTGGTCACGGACGCCGGGATGCCGTCGATCTCCGACCCCGGCTACCGGCTGGTCGCCGCGGCCGTCGCGGAAGGGATCGCGGTCACCGTCGTACCCGGTCCGTCCGCGGTCACCGCGGCGCTGGCCGTGTCGGGGCTGGCGACCGACCGGTGGTGCATGGAGGGCTTCCTGCCACGGCAGGCCGGGCCGCGCCGGACGCGCCTCACCGAGCTCGCCGGCGAGCGCCGGACGCTCGTGCTCTTCGAGGCTCCGCACCGGCTGGCCGCGGCCCTGGCCGACCTCGCCGCCGCGTTCGGCGGAGACCGCGCCGCCGTCGTCTGCCGCGAGCTGACGAAGACCTGGGAGCAGGTACGTCGGGGCTCCCTCACCGAGCTCGCGGAGTGGGCCGCCGCCGGGGTCCGCGGCGAGGTGACGCTCGTCATCGCCGGGGCGCCCGCATCGGCGGCCGCGGCGGCCGACCCGACCGCCCTCGCGGATGCCGTCGCCGAGCGCGAGGCCGCGGGCGAGCCGCGCAAGGACGCGATCGCGGCGGTCGCCGCCGCCGCAGGGGTGCCGAAGCGAGCCGTGTACGACGCGGTCGTCGCGGCGAAGCAGTCCGCTCGGTGACCGGTCTGCCGGCGAGTCCCAATCGTTGCCCGGCCGCCACCCACGGGCCCGCTGCGGTGCTCTACGGTCGGACGAGGGCAGGCGAGGAGGTGCTGTGCAGCGCAGCGTGCGGTCGCGCCGCGCCGCGGTCGCGCTGCTCGCGGCCGGTCTCGCCGGCGCCGCGCTGGCCACCGGGTCGGGGCCCTACCTCCGGGCCGACCAGGAGTTCGTCGGGCGGCCGTTCCGCATCAGCCGGCTCTTCGGCGACGGCTTCGGCGGTGGCTCGGGCCGGGAGGTGCCGGCCTCCCTGCGGCGTGCCGCGGACGTCTTCGAGGCCGTGCTCGTCCTGCTCGTGTCCCTCGTCCTGGTCGTCCTCGTCGCGGCGGTCCTGACCGTCTTCGTGCGCGGGCTCACGCGGATCCGGCTGCTCCGGCTGCGTCGGGCTGCGGCGGCCGACGTACCCGACACCCACGACGGCGGTGAGCTCGCGGACGACGAGGGCCTCACCCCGCTGCGCCGTCGGCTGCGCGAGCAGCTGGCGATCGGCGAGGAGTCCCTCGCCACCGGTGAGCCCGCTGAGGTGATCGTCGCGTGCTACCTCGCGATGCTCGACGCGATCGCCGCCCATGGAGTCGCCCGCCGGGCGCACGAGACGCCGACGGAGCTGCTGGACCGCGTCCTCGCGGAGTACGACGTCCCGCCCGCCGCGCTCGCGACGCTCACCGACCTCTACCGCGAGGCTCGCTACAGCCGGCACCGCATCGACGCGGGCATGCGCACCGACGCGCGCGCCGCACTCGCTGCGATTCGAGATGCGCTCGGCGGGGTGCGGCGATGACGTCGCGTGCCGTGCTGCGGGTGGGTGCGCAGTGGGTGGTGGCGTCCGTCGCGGTGTGGGTCGCGACGCCGCCGCAGCGCGTGACCCCGCTGCGCGTCGTGGTCGTCGGCGGCTTCCTCCTCGTCGCGGTGCACGTCGTGGCGCGGGTCAGCGGAGCCGCCCGCGCCGAGCCGGTACTGCGCGTCGTACCCGTCGAGCTCGCGCCGCCCGGCGAGCTGCGGGTGCGGCTCGCGCGGCTCGAGACCGCCCTGACCTACGCGAGCGGGTCCGCGGCGCACTTCGACCGCACGGTGCGACCGGCGCTGTGCGCACTGGTCGCCGATCGGCTTCTCCGGCGCCGTGGCGTCGACCTGGGCACGTCCCCCGCCGCCGCGCGGGCGATCATCGGCGAGGAGCTATGGCAGCTGATCCAGACGGTGCCCGCACGACCCGGCGACGCCCCGGGTCCCTCACCGGCCGAGCTCGACCGGCTGGTCGCGCTGGTGGAGGCGGTGTAGCAGCGCCGCTGACGGCGGACGACGTACGCCGGCGCTGCGCCGACGTGCTCGACGAGGTCGAGCGCGTCGTCGTGGGCAAGCGGTCCGCGCTGGAGCTCGTCCTGCTCGGCGTGCTCGCCCGTGGCCACGTCCTGCTCGAGGACAACCCGGGGCTCGGCAAGACCCTCGCGGCGAGGTCCTTCGCACAGGCGCTGGGGCTCGGCTTCCGGCGGGTCCAGTTCACGCCGGACCTGCTGCCGATGGACATCACCGGGTCGTTCGTCTACGACCAGCGCGACGGCACCCTCGAGTTCCGTCGCGGCCCGCTGTTCACCCACGTCCTGCTGGCCGACGAGATCAACCGCACGCCGCCGAAGACGCAGGCCGCGCTGCTCGAGGTGATGCAGGAGGGCCAGGTCAGCGTGGAGGGCGAGACCTTCGTCCTCGAGCCGCCGTTCCTCGTCCTGGCCACGCAGAACCCGATCGAGTACGAGGGCACCTATCCGCTGCCGGAGGCACAGCTCGACCGCTTCCTGCTCCGCGCGCGCCTCGGCTACCCCAGCGCAGACGACGAGTGGGAGATCCTGCGCCGCCGGGTGGAGCGCGCCGGGGACGTCGCAGGCGTCGACGCCGTGGTCGACCGGCGCGGCCTGCTCCGGATGCAGGACGCGCTCGAGCAGGTGCACGTCGACGAGTCGCTCGGCCGCTACATCGTGGACCTGGTTGCCGCCACCCGGTCCCATCCGCAGGTGCTGGTCGGCGCGAGCCCGCGCGGTGCGCTCGCCCTGCTGCAGGTTGCGCGCGGTCACGCGCTGCTGCGCGGGCGCGACTACGCCACGCCGGAGGACGTGAAAGCGGTCGCGGTGCCCGCGCTGGGACACCGGATCACCCTGCGTCCGGAGACGTGGGTCCGGCGGATCAACGGCGACGATGTGATCTCGGCGCTGCTGGACTCCGTCCCGACGCCGTCGCCCGCCCCGCCCCGGCACCGCTGACCGCGCGATGACGTTCCGGTCCGCGCCGCAGCTCACCAGGCTGGTCGCCCTTGCCGCGCCGCTGCTGCTGGGCGCCCTCGTGCTCGGCCGGGTCGAGCTCGTCGTCCTGGCGGCGCCGCTGCTCGCACTCGGCTGCGCCGGGCTGCTCGACCGGGACCCCGAGCTCGACGTCGAGCTGCGGCTGTCGGCGCTGCGCTGCCTGGAGGGCCAGCACGTCGTCGCCACCGTCCGCGTGACCGCGTCGGCGACCGGCGGCCGGCCGGACCAGGTCGACATCGACCTGCGGCTGCATCCACGGCTGCGCCCGCTCGGGCCGACGCGGCTCACCGTCGCGCTGGAGCCCGGCGGCTCGCGGGACGTCACCGTCGCGGTCGCGCCGACCAGGTGGGGCGTGTACGACGTCGGCCCGGTCACCGTCGTCGCGCACGGCCGGCGCCGTACGTCGAGCGGGTGGACCGCGCGGCCCGGCGTACCGCTGCGGGTCGTGCCCGACCTGGCCGACTTCCGGGCCGGCGACGCGCACCCGTTCCACCGGGCGCTCACGGGGACGCACGCCACGCCGGCCCCGGGGGAGGGCGTGGAGTTCGCCGGGATCCGGCCGTACCTCCCCGGCGACCCGCTGCGCCGCGTGCACTGGCGCTCGAGCAACCGGCTCGGCCAGCTGCACGTGACGCAGCACCGCGTCGAGCGCAACGCGGAGGTCGTGCTGCTGGTCGACACGTTCGACGACGTCGGACCAGCGGGGCGAACCAGCCTCGACATCGGCGTACGGGCGGCTCTCGGCATCGCCGACCACTACCTCTCGCGGGGCGACCGGGTCGGCGTCGTCACGTTCGGCGGCACGACCCGCTGGCTGGTCGCGGGCGCGGGCGGCGTCCAGCGGCACCGCGTCGTCGAGCACCTGCTCGGCGTCGAGGTGGGACTGAGCTACGCGTGGAAGGACATCGGCCTGCTGCCGGCCCGGTGCCTGCCGCCGCGGGCTCTGGTGATCGCGCTGTCCCCGTTGCTGGACCCGCGGGCGACGACCGCGTTCGCCGACCTCGCCGGCCGCGGCCACGGCGTCGTGATCGTCGACACGGCGCCCGACGAGGCACTCCCGCAAGCGCGGTCGGCGCACTACGCGCTGGCCGAGCGCATCTACCTGATGGAGCGCGAGGCCACGATCCAGCGGCTCTCGGAGATCGGCGCACCCGTCGTCCGGTGGTCCGGCCGCGGAAGCCTGGACGCGGTGCTCGTCGAGGTCGCGCGACTCCACCAGCGCCCACGGGCGCTGCGGCGATGAGGGAGGCGCTGCGCGCGGTCGCCGCGCTGATCGCGGTGACGCTCCTCGCATATCCGTTCACGATCACCGGGCTCAGCCGCGGCTACGTCGCGCTGTCGGTGCCTGCGGTGCTCTTCGTCCTCTCCGGGCTGCTGCTCTGGAGCGAGGGCGCCGTCACGGTCTCGGCCGCCGCGCTGGTGTTCCCCTACGTCGTCGTGCTCGCCGCCGAGGACCGGCCGGTGGACGTGCTCGCGCCGGTCGCCGCCGCCCTGCTCGTCTGCTACGTCGTCATCGCGGACACGGCGATCTCGGTGCCGCCGTCGACCGCGTTGGACGCGGCGTTCCTGCGCGACCTCGCCGCCCGCTGTGCCGGGGTGATCGTGCTCGCGCTCGCGCTCGGCGCCGTACTCCTCGCGGTGTCGGCGCTGCCGCTGCCGGACAGCCAGGTCGCCAGGTCGCTCGGCATCGGCGCGGCAGCGCTCGCGCTGGGGGCGCCGGTCTGGCTGCTGACGGCAGGGCAGCCGCGGAAAACCCGGCGGAAGCGGTTCCGGGCCCGCCCCTAGGATGCCTGTCATGGGCGCGGATGGCACGGCGGAGGGCAGAGCGGAGGGCAAGGCGTTCTACGTCACGACGCCGATCTACTACGTCAACGACGTCCCGCACATCGGGCACGGCTACACCACGGTCGCCGGCGACGTGCTGACCCGCTGGCACCGCCAGCGCGGCGACCGGGTGCACTACCTGACGGGCACGGACGAGCACGGCGAGAAAATCCTCGCCGCCGCCGAGTCGCACGGGATGACGCCGCAGCAGTGGACCGACCACATGGTGGAGACCGCGTGGAAACCCACCTGGCAGGCGCTCGACATCGCCTACGACGACTTCATCCGGACCACGGAACCGCGGCACGAGGACCGCGTCCGCGACTTCTGGATCGCGCTGGAGGCGAAGGGGGAGGTCTTCAAGGGCAGCTATACCGGCCCGTACTGCGTCGCCTGCGAGGAGTTCAAGCTCCCCGCGGACGTCGTCGACGGCAACTGCCCGGTGCACGGCCGGCCGGTGAAGGAGATCAGCGAGGACAACTACTTCTTCCCGCTGTCGAAGTACGCCGACCGGCTGCTCGCGCACTACGACGCCCACCCGGGCTTCGTCGAGCCGGAGAGCGCGCGCAACGAGGTCGTCTCGTTCGTCCGCGGCGGATTGCAGGACATCTCGATGAGCCGGTCCAGCTTCGACTGGGGCGTCAAGGTGCCGTGGGACGACACGCACGTCATCTACGTGTGGATCGACGCGCTGCAGAACTACCTCAACGCGACCGGCTGGCCCGACCCGGGGTGGGAGGAGCGCTGGCCGGCGGACGTGCACCTCGTCGGCAAGGACATCCTGCGGTTCCACGCGGTGATCTGGCCGGCGATGCTGATGGCAGCCGGGCTGCCCCTGCCGCGCAAGGTGTTCGCCAACGGCTGGCTGCTCGTCGGCGGCGAGAAGATGAGCAAGACGAAGCTGACCGGCATCGCGCCGCAGCAGATCACCGACGTCTTCGGCTCCGACGCGTACCGGTACTACTTCCTGCGCGAGCTCTCCTACGGCCAGGACGGCTCGTTCTCCTGGGAGTCGATGCAGCAGCGGTACACCAGCGAGCTGGCCAACGACTTCGGCAACCTCGCGTCGCGCGTCACGTCGATGGTCGAGCGCTACCGCGACGGGCTGCTGCCGGGGACCGACGACCCGGCCGACTTCGACCTCGCCGCGGTCGCCGCCGACGCCGACCGGGCGATGACGTCGCTGGACTTCCAGGGGGGCATCGCGCGCGTCTTCGAGCTGGTCCGCGACGTCAACACCTTCATCTCCGACACGCAGCCGTGGGCACTGGCGAAGGCCGGGGAGGACAAGGCGCTCGACCGCGTGCTGTGGAGCGCCGCCGACGGGCTTCGCGCGATCGCCGTGCTGCTCAACGCGGTCCTGCCCAAGTCCTGCGCGATCCTGTGGGACTCCCTCGGCGCGGAGCCGGCGCTCGGTCCGCTCGCGGCGCAGCGGATCGACGGCGTCGCCGGCACGCGGCTCCCGGCCGGGGTTCGGCTGACGAAGAGCGAGCAGCTGTTCCCGCGCATCGAGGAGCCGGCGGAGAAGTGAGCCACCGCCGCGGCGACGCGGCGCGCGATGGCGCGCTGCCACCTGCCCCAGAGCCGTTGGCCGTGCCGGTCGTCGACGCGCACTGCCACCTCGACCTGATCGGCGGCGACGTGGCCGCCGTCCTCGCGGCCGGCGCCGAGGTCGGCGTACCCCGGGTCGTCACCATCGGCGTCGACGTCCCCTCGTCGCGGCTGGCGGCAGAGCAGGCGGCGGAGTACGGCGCCGTCGCCGCTGCGGTCGCGATCCACCCGAACGCGGCGGGCGAGGCGACCGACGACGCGCTCGCGGAGATCGCCCGGCTCGCCGCGCTGCCGCACGTCCGCGCGGTCGGGGAGACCGGGCTGGACTTCTACCGCGACAGCGCCGACCCGGCCGACCAGCAGCGCTCGTTCCGGGCGCACATCGCGATCGCGAAGGAGACCGGCAAGGCGCTCGTGATCCACGACCGCGACGCCCACGCCGCGGTCCTCGCGGCGCTGGAGTCCGAGGGCGCGCCCGAGCGCACGGTCTTCCACTGCTTCTCCGGCGACGCCGAGCTGGCCCGGACCTGCGCCGATCGCGGGTACGTCATGAGCTTCGCCGGCAACGTGACGTTCAAGAACGCCCAGGACCTGCGCGACGCCGTCGCGGTCGCGCCGCTCGACCTGCTGCTGGTCGAGACCGACGCGCCGTTCCTCACGCCGATGCCGCACCGCGGCGCTCCGAACGCGCCGTACCTCGTCCCGCTGACAGTGCGCGCGATGGCCGCCGCGAAGGGGGTCGACGTCGACGAGCTGTCCGCAGCGATCGCGGCCACCGCCGACCGGGTCTTCGGCCCCTGGTAGCCCATCTTTTCGACTCCACGACCACAGAACGGGCCCGAGATCTGGTCGTGCAGTCGAAAAGAGGAGAGGGGGCGACTCCCTAGCGGAGCTTCTTCGCCCGGCGGCGGCGGCGCAGGGCCTTGATGCCGAGCAGCACGCTGAATGCGCCGACGACGCCAGCGATGCCCTGCTGCACCCGGGGGCGGCGTACGACGTTCGCCGGGCGGACCGAGTTCCGCAGGTCCGCGACCTTGTGCCCGATCTCGTCGACGGTGGCGGCGAGCTCCTCACGGGTCTGCTCGATCTGCGCCTCTAGCTCGTCGGGTGTCGTGCCCACTCGACGTCCTCCTTGAGGGTCTTCGCGGTGCGCGGTACGCCGCCGACGTTGCCGAGGTTCTTCTTGCCGAGCAGGGCCAGTATCGCGGTCGCGACCAGCCACACCGCGGCGACCAGCAGCGCGGCCACCCCGATCGGCAGCCCGGCCGCCTCGAGCCCGAACATCCCGGCGAGGGAGAGGAAGAGCAACCCGAAGAGCCCGGTCGCGCCGGCGCCGCCGAGGGCGCCGACGCCGATCCCGGCGTGCTTCACGCTCTCCGCGAGCTCGGCCTTGGCCAGCGCCACCTCCTGGCGCACCAGGGTCGACATCTCCGCGGCCGCCTCGGCGACGAGCTCGCCGAGCGGGCGGTCGCCCTTCTTGTCGGACAGGTCGAGTCGTGTCATGCGGTGCGCTTACCCGCCGGGCAGGCCGGTCACCCCTGGCGCCGAACCGGTCCGCTCTGCCCGGGGCCCGGAGCGGCTCCAAGTGGACATTCCGGATAACCCTCCGTTATCGTCCCGTGACAAGAGCCGGGGTCGGGGAAGCCTCAGCGAGCCAGCGCGCGTCCTGCGCTGCCATGTCCCCGTGCCCGGACCCGCTGACATCGGAGTCCTGTGCCGCGCCGTCTGACCCAGATCGCCCTCCGCGCCCTCGTCCTCGCCCTTCTGGTGGGATCCGGGGTCGCGTACGTGCAGGCCGACAAGACCGTCACGCTCGTCCTGGACGGCGAGGCCCGCGAGGTGCAGACCTTCGGGCGCACCGTCGCCTCGGTCCTCAAGGCCGCCGACGTCACGGTCGGCGAGCACGACGTCCTCGCCCCGGCACCGGAGGTGCGGGTCGACGAGGACTCGAAGGTCGTCGTACGCCGTGGTCGCCGGCTCGACCTGGTGCTCAACGGCACCCCCCGCACCGTCTGGGTGACCGCGCTGACCGTCGAGGACGCGCTGGGCCAGCTGGCCCTCCGTGACTCCGCGCTGGCGTTCGTCTCGGCGTCCCGCTCGCGGGAGATCCCGCTGGACGGCCTGCGCATGGAGGTCCGCACGCCGGTCGCCGTGAAGGTCATCGCCGACGGCAAGGCCCGGTGGGTCACGACCACCGCGGCGACCGTCGGTGACGTCCTCCTCGAGGCGGGCCTCACCGTCGGCTCGACCGACAGGCTGTCGACGTCGGCCGGGACCTTCCCGCGCCACGGCATGGCCGTGAAGCTCACCCGGGTCCGCGGCCGGTCCGTCGTCGAGAAGACGGCGATCCCGTTCGGCGTCGAGCGACGCGCCGATGCGAGCATGTACAAGGGCAAGACCAAGGTCGTCTTCCCGGGCTCGATCGGCATCCGCGAGCGCACGTTCGCGATGACCTACACGGACGGCCGGGTGACCGCCAAGCGGCTGGTCCGCGACCGCACGCTGCGGGCGCCCAAGTCGCGCGTGGTCCTCGTCGGCACCAAGCCGGTGCCGGCGCGGCGTACCGGTGCCGACCACCTCAACTGGTGGGCGCTCGCCCAGTGCGAGTCGGGCAACCGCCCGCGCGCGGTCTCGCCCGGCGGCACCTACCGCGGGCTCTACCAGTTCGCGATGAGCACGTGGCGCAGCGTCGGCGGTGTCGGTGACCCGATCGACGCCTCGCGCGAGGAGCAGACCTACCGGGCGAAGCGGCTGTACCTGCGCTCCGGTGCCGGCCAGTGGCCGCACTGCGGCCGTCGCCTCTTCAGCTGAGCGGACCGACCGGAGGGCTCCTGGGGCCGGCGGAGGTCCGTCGGCTCGCCGCTGAGCTCGACCTGCGCCCGACGAAGACGCTCGGCCAGAACTTCGTCATCGACCCGAACACCGTGCGCCGCATCGTGCGCACCGCGGCCGTCGACCCGGCCGACGTCGTCCTCGAGGTCGGCCCGGGCCTCGGCTCGCTCACCCTGGGCCTGCTGCCGGTCGCCCGCCGGGTGGTCGCGGTGGAGATCGACCCAAGGCTCGCCGGCCTGCTGCCGCGCACCTGCGCGGGAGTCGGCGAGCTCGAGGTCGTCAACGCCGACGCGCTGCGGCTGTCCTCGGTTCCGGGACCCGAGCCCACCGCGCTCGTGGCCAACCTGCCGTACAACGTCGCCGTACCCGTGGTGCTGACGCTGCTGGAGCGGCTGCCGAGCATCGAGCACGGGCTGGTCATGGTGCAGCAGGAGGTCGCCGACCGGCTCACCGCCGCGCCGGGCTCGCGGGTGTACGGCGCACCCACGGCGAAGCTCGCGTGGTACGCCGAGGCCCGGCAGGCCGGCGCCGTGCCCCGCGCCGTCTTCTGGCCCGTGCCGAACGTCGACTCGGGTCTGGTCGCCTTCCGCCGCCGTACCCCACCGGCCGACAGCGACCGCGCCGCGACCTTCGCGGTCGTCGACGCGGCCTTCGCGCAGCGCCGCAAGACGCTGCGCGCGGCGCTGGCCGGATGGGCCGGGAGCGCGCCGGACGCCGAGGCCGCGCTGCGCCGCGCCGGCGTCGACCCCGGCCTGCGCGGCGAGGCGCTCACCGTCGCCGAGTTCGCGAAGATCGCGGGGGCCCGGTAGGCCGGTAGCATCGGCGCTGCCTGTTTGCCCCAGCCGCCTGCCCCGGAGCCTGTCCTGGTCGACCGCCGCGGCCTGTCCGGCGTACCCGACCCGGTGACGGTCCGGGCACCGGGCAAGGTCAACCTGCACCTCTCGGTCGGCGCCCTGCGCCCGAACGGGTTCCACGACGTCACGACCGTGCTGCAGGCCGTGTCGCTGTACGACGAGGTGACGGCGCACCCGGCGTCGGACGAGGTGACCTGCCAGGTCACCGGCGAGGGTGCGGCAGCCCTGCCACGCGACGCCGGCAACCTGGCCGTCGCCGCGGCCCTGCGCCTCGCGGTGCGCACGGGCGGGGCCGGGGGCGTGCGGCTGGAGATCGTGAAGTCGATCCCGGTGGCCGGCGGCATGGCCGGCGGATCGGCCGACGCGGCGGCCGCGCTGGTCGCGTGCGACGCGCTGTGGCGGACCGGGCTCGACCGGGCCGAGCTGGCCGAGATCGCCTCGCTGCTCGGCAGTGACGTGCCGTTCACTCTCGCCGGCGGCACCGGGCTCGCGACCGGGCGGGGCGAGATGGTCACGCCGGTGCTGACGCGCGGGCAGTTCCACTGGGTGTTCGCGTTTGCCGAGGGCGGCCTCGCGACCGCGGAGGTGTACGCCGAGCACGACCGCCGGCCGCCGCGCGTCGAGTCCTCCCCGGACGGGGTGCTGGCCGCGGTGCGCGCGGGTGACCCGGCCGCGCTCGGCAAGGTGCTGCACAACGACCTGCAGCGCGCCGCGTTCCGGCTGCGCCCGACGCTGCGACGCACGCTGGACGCCGGGATGGAGGCGGGCGCGCTGGGCGGCGTCGTGTCCGGCAGCGGCCCGACCTGCGCGTTCCTGGTCGCGTCGGGGGACGACGCCGTGTCCCTCGCGGCAGCGCTCTCCGGCGCCGGCGTGTGCCGCGCGGTCCGGGTGGCCCACGGCCCGGTGCCGGGTGCGCGGGCCGTGGAGCCGGCCACCCGGTGAACCTCGTCAACGCAGAGGACGTGTCGGTCACGTTCGGCACGACGACCGTCCTCGCCGAGGTCTCGCTCGGCGTCGCCGAGGGCGACCGCATCGGCGTGGTCGGGCGCAACGGCGGCGGCAAGACCACGCTGACCCGGGTGCTCGCCAAGGTCGCCGAGCCGGACGCCGGCCGGGTGACGCACACCGGCGGGCTCTCGGTCGGGTGGCTCTCCCAGCACGTGGACGTCGACCCGACAGCGACCGTCCGGTCGCTCGTCGTCGGCGACCGCGCGGAGCACGAGTGGCTCGGCGACGCGCACGCCCGCGCGGTGCTCGACGGCCTGGCGCTGCCCGCCCTCGAGGCGCCGGTCGGCCCGATGTCGGGCGGCGAGCGCCGGCGGGTCGCGCTGGCGCGGGTGCTCGTGGAGCGGCACGACCTGCTCGTGCTCGACGAGCCGACCAACCACCTCGACGTCGAGGCGATCGCCTGGCTGGCCGCGCACCTCGCCGTACGCCGGGAGGCACTTCTGGTCGTGACGCACGACCGGTGGTTCCTCGACGAGGTCTGCACCGCGACGTGGGAGGTCGCCGACGGGCGGGTGCATCGCTACGACGGCGGCTACAGCGCGTTCGTGCTCGCCCGAGCCGAGCGCGAGCGGGTGGCCGCCGCGACCGAGTCGCGCCGGCAGAACCTCATGCGCAAGGAGCTCGCGTGGCTGCGCCGGGGGCCGCCGGCGCGGACCTCCAAGCCGCGATTCCGCATCGACGCCGCCAACGCGCTGATCGCCGACGAGCCGCCCGCGCGGAACTCCGCCGAGCTGGTGCGCCTCGGCACCGCGCGGCTCGGCAAGTCGGTGTACGACGTCGAGGACGTCACCGTGCGGCTCGGGGACCGGACGCTGGTCGACCGCCTGACGTGGCACCTCGGCCCCGGCGACCGCGTCGGGATTGTCGGGGCGAACGGCAGCGGCAAGACGACCCTGCTCCGGCTGCTGGCCGGCGAGGTCCGGCCGTCAGCCGGGCAGGTGAAGCGCGGGCTCACCGTGCGGGCGGCATACCTCGACCAGGAGGTCGGCGACCTGCCGCGCGAGCGGCGGGTGCTCGAGGCCGTGGAGGACATCGCGAAGAGCGTCGACCTCGGCGGCGGGCGGTCGCTGTCGGCGAGCCAGCTGCTCGAGCGGTTCCTCTTCGACGGCGCCCGGCAGTGGACGCCGGTGGGCGAGCTCTCCGGCGGCGAGCGACGGCGGCTGCAGCTGCTCCGCCTGTTCCTGCTCGAGCCCAACGTGCTCCTGCTCGACGAGCCCACGAACGACCTCGACATCGAGACGCTGACGGCGGTGGAGGACCTGCTCGACGGCTGGCCGGGGACGCTCGTCGTCGTCAGCCACGACCGCTACTTCCTCGAGCGGACCTGCGACGTCGTCTACGCGCTGCTCGGTGACGGCGCGCTGCGGCACCTGCCCGGCGGCGTCGACGAGTACCTCGACCGCCGTCGGGCGCTCTCGGCCGCGGCGCGGCCGTCGACGCCGAAGCCGGCGGGCGGCGACACCCGGGCGGCCAAGAAGGAGCTGGTCCGGCTGGAGCGCGCGCTGGGCAGGCTCGAGGAGCGGGAGCGCGGGCTGCTCGCCGAGATGGCCGAGCAGGCGAGCGACTACGTGGCGGTGCAGGCGCTGGACGACCAGCTGCGCGCCGTACGCGCCGAGCGCTCTGCCGCGGAGGACGCCTGGCTGGACCTGTCCGACGACTGACTAGGTCGCTAGTGGCCGACCTTCACGCAGCTCGGCGATCCCGCCGCGTACGTGGCCCTGCTCTCGGCCCGATCCGCGCTGTGGTTCACGCCGCCCCATGGCCTGCGGTTCTCCGTGTCCGAGGCGTAGCCGGCCTCGTAGTAGGACCACAGCCGCAGGTCGTCGAACCGCGCGCCGCGCTTCACCTTGGGTGTGAAGTAGGTCAGCGGCGCGGTCATCCTGATCTCGCTGGCGTCCTCGTCGAAGACCCCGTCGATCAGCCCGATGAGCCCGTACGTCGCCCCGCCGTTGTTCTCGTCGCCGACGTACTCGAGCCGGCCCGACATGGTGAACACCGGCTCTGAACCCGGGGTGCGGGACGCTGCCAGCGCGAAGCGCTGCTTGTTGACGGTCACGTTGAACGCGTAGCCGATTCCCGTCGGTGAGCCCGGGTCGAGGGACACCAGCTCGTCGACCCGGATCACGGCGGTGAACTGCTTGTTGTTCGACGCGATGTCGGCCGAGAGGATGTCCAGGCTCGTCGGGTACGCCGGAGTGCCCGGTGGCACCTGCCCGTAGAGCCCGCCGTCGCCCCTGGGGTCGGTGACGAGGTTGCACGCACGTTTGGGCGCACCGAGAGCAGGCCCGCCCACCAGCGCGAGCGTGATGCCGAGGGTCGCGGCCACCCGCATGCTTCGCATGCCCTCAAGGACGCCCTGGGGCGCTCGAAGGTTCGCCCGCCTCCGCCGCTCCACCCCCCCACCACCCCCCTGAAACCCGTGATCTTGCTGCCGCGGTCCACCGGCCCCCGGCAGCGATCTGGGGACACGGGCAGCAAGATCACGGGGTGGGGGTGGGGCGGCGGTCGGGTACGTCGCGCGGGACGCGGGTGACGTCCCAGCCCAACGCGCCGGCGATGTCGGCGAAGCGGATCGAGTCGCGGATCGCCGCGCCGGTCGGGTCGTTGTTGAAGTAGACGAAGACGTCGGCGTCCCTCGGGTACGCCTCGGCGATCCGGTCCACCCACAGCGCGAGGGTGTCGTCGGTGTAGTCCGGCTGCGCCCACGAGATGCCGTGGTGGAAGCGGTGGTAGCCCCAGTCCGCAGTACGCCACAGCGGCCCGACGACCTCAGTGGCTCGATCCGCCCAGCAGTACGCCGCGTTGTGCCGCTCGAGGACTTCGCGTACGTCGTCGACCCACCAGGAAGGGTCGCGCGGCTCGACGGCGACCCGCACGCCGGCCGGGAAGGCCGTGAGCGCCGCCTCGAGAGACGCCACGTCAACGGCCATCTTCGGCGGGAGCTGCAGCAGCACCGGCCCGAGCTTGCCGCCGAGCGCCGATGCGCGCTCCATCAGCCGCGCGACCGGCTCGGCCGGCTCGCGCAGCCGTTTGATGTGCGTGAGGTAGCGGCTGGCCTTGACGGTGACGACGAAGTCGGTCGGCGTCCGCGCGGCCCACGCCGCGAAGGTCGACCGCTCGGGCAGGCGGTAGAACGCGTTGTTGACCTCGACCGTGCGGTAGCGGTCGGCGTAGTGCTCGAGCCAGAGCCGCTGCGGCAGCTTCGGATCGCGCGGGTAGAGATGTCCGGGCCAGTCCTTGTACTGCCAGCCGGACGTGCCCACCCACAGCGTCATGCGGTGCGTCGTACCCGCTCTACGGCGACTTGCCCGCGCGCAGGGTCGGCTGGTGCTCCAGGTTGCCCAGCCCGTTCCACGCCAGGTTGACGAGGTGCGCGACGACCTCGTCGCGCTTGGGCTTGCGGGCGTCGAGCCACCACTGCCCGACGAGGGCGACCATGCCGACGAGCGCCTGGGAGTACATCGGCGCGTTCTTGGGATCGAAGCCGCGAGCCTTGAACTCGGCGACGAGGATGTACTCGACCTGGCCCGCGATGTCGCCGATCAGCGACGCGAACGTCCCCGTGGCCGACGCCACCGGGGAGTCGCGGACCAGGATCCGGAAGCCGTCGGTCTCGTCCTCGATGTAGCCGAGCAGAGCGCTCGCCGCCTGCTCGAGCAGCACCCGCGGGTGGCCGCCGTCGAGCGCGCCGGTGACGCGGGTGATGAGCCGCTGCATCTCGCGGTCGACGACGACGGCGTACAGCCCCTCCTTGCCGCCGAAGTGCTCGTAGACGACCGGCTTGGACACGCCCGCCCGGTTGGCGATCTCCTCGATGCTCGTCGCCTCGAAGCCGCGCTCGGCGAACAGCGCCCGGCCCACGTCGAGCAGCTGCACGCGGCGCTGCTGGCCGGTCATCCGCACCCGGGCCGCGCGCGGGATGTCCTCAGACACGCCGCAGCGCCACCCGCTGCGCATCCGGCGGGTACGTCGTCGTCTTCACGACCCGCAGCGTAACCACGGTGCCGTAACTGTGGGCGCCACGGTGTCCGGGGGCCGGCTGTGGACAGTCCGCGAGGGACGTCAGCCCTGGTTCGTACCGTCGATGCATGCCTCGATCAGACATCGATGAATCCGAGCGGGACCGCCTTGTCGCTCACGCCCGCGAGCTCCGTCGCGATGGCGCGACAGCGAAGGAGATCGCCGAGACGCTCGCCATTCCCGTACGCGGGGCGCTGATACGTCGAGCGCTCTACGGACAGCCTCCGGGAGCTACCGCGGTCGGGCTCACCGAGGCGGAGTGCCGGGCTGAGGCCGAGCGCCTCCGGCGCTCCGGGTTCAGCTACGGCGACATCAGTGCGACGCTCGGGGTCTCGACGAGCACGCTCCACGGCTGGCTCGCGACCGTGGAACTCACGCCAGCCGCTCAAGCCGTCCTGTACGCCACGCGCGCCGCGAAACTCACCGGTGGCGCTGCAGGAGCGCATCGGGCGGCGGTGGCTCGCGACGCGCGATTCCGCGACGACGCGTCAGCGTGGCTCGGCGCGTTGTCGCCTCGCGAGCTCCGCCTGGTCGGCGCCATCACCTACTGGTGCGAGGGGAGCAAGTCAAAGCCGTGGCGAACCTCTCGGGATGTCCACTTCATCAACTCGGACCCGCAACTCATTCAGCTGTTCATCGCATTCCTCAGGGAGATGGGAGTCGGCCGCGAGCGGATGACGTTCCGTGTCTCAATCCACGAAACCGCCGACGTCACCGCTGCCGTGGCCTACTGGGCCGAGCTGGTGGGTGTCCCTGTCGCCGACTTCCGCAGGACTACGCTGAAGCGCCACAACCCGCGGACGAGACGGCGGAATGTCGGCACCGGGTACTACGGCTGTCTGACCATCCGGGTGCTGCGCAGCGCCGACCTCTACCGCGAGATCGTCGGGATCGTCGAAGCTGTTGTCGCCATGTCGGCAGCGCTGCCCGGACGTGACCGCCGCGTGGGATAGTTGCCGCGCCGCGGCCAGGCGGCAGCAGTCCGCCGTAGTGTAAGCAGGCGAGCACGGGGTCCTTTGAAGTCCCAGGTTCTGGTTCGAGTCCAGACGGCGGAGCCAGGCGGCAGTTGGGGACTAGGTCGGGAGCGAACGTGGCGAACCTCGCAGCCGTGGTGGTCCTTGCGGCGGGTGAGGGCAAGCGCATGCGCTCCGCGACGCCCAAGGTGCTCCACGAGGTCGGCGGTCGCACCCTCCTCGGTCACGTCCTGCACGCGCTCGCGCCCCTGTCGCCGGCGCGCACGCTCGTCGTCGTCGGCCACGGCCGGGACCAGGTGATGGCTGCGCTCGGCGCGATCGACCCCGGCGCACAGGCGGTCGTGCAGGACGAGCAGAAGGGCACCGGCCACGCCGTACGGCTGGCGCTCGAGGTCGCCCCGGACGTCAACGGCACGGTCCTGGTCGTCTGCGGTGACACCCCGCTGCTCCGGGCGGAGACGCTGGACGGGCTGGTCACGACCCACTCCGGCGCCGCCACGATGCTCACGACGCGCCTCGGGGACCCGACCGGCTACGGCCGGGTCCTGCGCGACGACGCCGGCACGGTCACCGGGATCGTCGAGGAGAAGGACGCCGACGCCACGCAGCGCGCGATCGAGGAGGTCAACGGGGGCGTCTACGCATTCGCCGCCGGCGCCCTGCGGGACGCGCTCGGCAAGGTGTCGTCCGACAACGCGCAGGGCGAGGAGTACCTCACCGACGTCATCGGACTCATGGTCGGCGCGGGCCTCGAGGTGGCGACGTACGCCGTCGCCGACCCGCAGGAGGCGGTCGGGGTCAACGACCGGGTCCAGCTGGCCGTCGCCGGAGCGGTGCTGCGCGAGCGCGCGATCCTGGCGCTGCAGCGCGGCGGTACGACGGTCGTCGACCCGGCCACCACCTGGGTCGACGACACCGTCACCTGCGAGCCGGACGCCGTGATCGAGCCGTTCACCATCCTGCGCGGGACCACGACCGTCGCGGTCGGCGCGGTGGTCGGGCCGTACACCTCCCTGACGGATACGGCGGTCGGAGCGGGCGCGCGTGTCTTCTCGGCGACCTGCGTCGGAGCCGAGATCGGGCCGGGCGCGAGCGTCGGGCCCTACACCTACCTCCGCCCGGGGACCCGCCTCGGCCGCAACGCCAAGGCGGGTGGGTTCGTGGAGATGAAGAACGCCGAGGTCGGCGCGGACTCGAAGGTGCCGCACCTGTCCTACGTCGGGGACGCGACGATCGGGGAGCGCAGCAACATCGGCGCCGCGACGGTCTTCGTCAACTACGACGGCGTCGAGAAGCACCACACCACCGTCGGCGACGACGTCCGGGTGGGCAGCGACACGATGCTCGTGGCACCTGTCACAATCGGGGACGCCGCCTACACCGCTGCCGGCTCGGTGATCACGAACGACGTGCCGCCGGGCGCTCTCGGCGTCGGCCGTGCGCGGCAGCGCAACATCGAGGGTTGGGTCGAGCGGCGCCGATCGGCCGCCGCCGACGCCGAGGGCGAGCAGGGAGACGAGCAGCCGTGAGCGGCCTGGAGATCGCCGGACACAAGACGCTCATGCTGTTCAGCGGCCGGGCCTACCCCGACCTCTGCGACGAGATCGCGCAGAACCTCGACTGCGCGACGAGCCCGGTGACGCTCTACGACTTCGCCAACTCGGAGATCTACTGCAAGTTCGAGGAGTCCGTGCGCGGCTGCGACGCGTTCGTCGTCCAGAGCCACACGGCGCCGGTCAACACCTGGCTCATGGAGCAGCTGATCATGGTGGACGCGCTCAAGCGCGCGTCCGCGAAGCGCATCACGGTGGTCGCGCCGTTCTACCCCTACTCGCGCCAGGACAAGAAGACGCTGGCCCGTGAGCCGATCACCGCGAAGCTCGTGGCCGACCTGTTCCGCACGGCCGGCGCCAACCGGATCATCGCCATCGACCTGCACACCCCGCAGATCCAGGGCTACTTCGACGCACCGCTCGACCACCTGACCGCGCTGCCGCTGCTCAGCGACTACCTCCAGGACAAGCTCGACCTCGAGCGGACGACGATCGTCTCGCCCGACACCGGCCGGGTGCGCACCGCCGAGAAGTACACCGACCGGCTCGGCGGCGACGTGAACCTCGCCTTCGTGCACAAGCGGCGCGACTCGCGGGTGCCCAACGAGGCGAAGATGTTCCAGATCGTCGGCGAGGTGGAGGGTCGCACCTGCGTGATCGTCGACGACATGATCGACACCGCCGGGACGATCACGAAGGCCGCTGACGCGCTGCTCGCCCAGGGCGCGACTGAGGTCCTCTGCGCCGCGACCCACGGCGTCTTCAGCGGCCCCGCCATCGACCGGCTGAAGAACAGCCAGATCAGCGAGGTGATCGTCACGAACACCCTGCCGATCACCGACGATCAGCGCTTCGACAAGCTCACCGTTCTCTCCGTCGCCCCGATCATCGCCGCCGCGATCAAGGCCGTCTTCGACGACACAACGGTCTCCGGCCTGTTCGACGGCACGACGGCGTAGCCGTGACAGCGCGGCGCCGGTGGGCGTTGCTCGCAGCAGCCGTGGCGCTGCTCGTGCCCGGCGAGGCCACGGTCGGCGCGTCGCAGGGAGCGCCTAGGTCGGCGCGGCTCGCGACCTCACTCGACCGGCCGGTCTTCTGGACCGCCGGCGCACCCACCTGCAGCGACGGCGCGGACCCGTGCTGGGACTTCTCCGTCGACGTCCGGGCAACGGGCGGCAGCACCCTGCGGGTCGGCATCGACCACGTCGTCGTCGGCGACGTGTTCCGCGTCGAGGTCTACGACCCGGCGGGCGACCTCGCCGGCAACTTCTCGCCCGGCACGGGGCTCTACTCGCAGGAGCTGGTCGTCGATGCCCCGGCGTCCGGGCGCTGGCGGCTCCACGTCACCGCGCAGGACGTCGTCGACCGGCGGTTCCGGATGCGCGCGGCCGTGCAGGCCGAGCCGCGCGCGCCGCGGCGCCGTACCGCACTG
Organism: Mycobacteriales bacterium; assembly: GCA_035536955.1. GTDB lineage: Bacteria > Actinomycetota > Actinomycetes > BP-191 > BP-191 > DATLNF01. The sequence continues at coordinate 24,098 of DATLNF010000096.1, forward strand.
CTGCCCAACCTGCAGGCCCTGCCGCCGCACGACATCAACTTCATGACCCCCCTGACGAACGGCACGACCGACGGCGCGCCGAAGGGCGTGCTACCGCCGGGCGGCCGGGCGGCGTGCCATCCCGAGGAGGTCGCGGAGGAGCGCGCGGCGCGCTGCCTGCGGATGGCGTTCGGCGTGAGCAACACGGGCCAGGGCCCGATGTCGCTCCACCTCGGGCCCGGTGCCGAGGGCGCCGACCGCGTGCTGATCCAGCAGGTCTACTACTCCGACGACACGACGGCTGACCGAACCGCCGGCAAGGCGGTCTTCCACCGGACGCACGGCCACTACCACCACGCCGACGCGATCGGGCTGAGCCTGCTCGCCGTGACCGATCCGCGGCGAGGCGGGCTGCGCGAGGCTGCGGCGGTGCACCCCAAGGGGTTCGCGCACCGCGACGAGCTGCTCCGCGACTGGCGCCGGTTCTACCCGGTCTTCGCCAAGGACGGGTTCGGCCTGCTGCCCGGCTGGGGCGACTACTACGAGTGGGACCGCCCGGGGAACTACGTCGACTTCGGCGCGAACGGTGACGGCAGGTACGTCCTGCGGCTGACCGCTGACCCGGTCGGCGGGATCGTCGAGTCGAACGAGCGGGACAACACGGCCTACACCTACATCGAGGTCAGCGGTACGACGGTGCGGCTGCTCGAGAGCGGCCGCGGCAGCGACCCGTGGGACCGCTGCCGCATCCTCATCCCGCTCGGCGCCGAGCCGGAGCTCGCCAAGGGCGTGCGCCAGCCGCGCCGCCCGCGCGACTGCCCTCCGGACAGCTGAGGCTTCCGCAGCGCTGCCCCCGGCCGCGGGCCGACCCCCGGCGGGTCAGACGCCGACGCAGAAGAAGCCGTACGCCGCCTGACGGGCGCGCGCCGGCAGCGGCAGGTCGGCGTACGGCGAGCGCACCACGGTCGGCGCGCCATCGGCGACCGCGCCCGGGCGGACGATGCGCGGCGCCTTGCGGGTGTAGCGCGACGGGCTCGAGTTGCCCTCGACGTACCCGGCCTGCTTCACCTCGCGAGCGTGCTTGCCGGTGTACTCGACGATGAACAGCCCGAGGTCGATGTCGACGACGTAGACCAGCCCGTCCTGCACGACCGGGTAGGACCACATCGCGCCGATCCACTGGTTCGCCTCGTTGCGCGGGAAGAACAGCCGCCCGTCCCGGCGGCTCGGCTCGAAGGTCGGCTTCGGCACGAACGCGCCGGACTCCACCGGCTTCGCCGGGTCGCTGATGTCGACCGCGCGCAGACCGCCGGCGTACCAGCCCATGAGGACCACGTTGGGGAAGACGGTCTGGTTGTGGGAGCTGAACGTGCCGTTGACCGCCTTCGCCTTCTCGCAGTCGTTCTCCTGGAGCTTGAACTCGCCGAGCAGCTTCGGGTTGGCCTCGTCGGACACGTCGGCCATCCGCAGGTGGCCGAACGGGCAGCCGGCGCCGGCGTTGGCGTACGCCTCCTCCACCAGCACGGCGTACGGCCGGCCGGGCACCCGCACCGCGCCATGGACGTTGCCGCCGTAGTCGACCCGCCCGGCACCGAGCGGTCGCACCACGGGCAGCGGCGCACCCGGCAGCGCGGGCTCGGCGAGGGCGGAGGTGTCCGCGACGTAGAAGCCGTAGTCCCACGTGCCCATGTAGGCGCGGGTGCCGTCGTCGCTGACCGCCAGCGAGTGGAGGTAGCCGCTGCCGCTCTCGGGCACCGCCACCGGGTTGTCGGCGATGTCGGCGCCGATGTCGTACGCCGCGACCAATCGTGGCGCCCTCGGGTCGGTGATCTCGACGACCTCGAGGTCCGGCGCGAACAGCGTGTTCGCGAGGTACACGAGCGCCCGACCGGGCCGCTTCGCGTCCTTCCAGAGGAAGAACTCGTGCGGTGAGCGCCGGCCCATGTCGTACGTCGAGAGCAGGGTGGGCTTCGTGCAGTCGGCTGCGATGTCGTAGAGCTTGACGTTGTTGCCCGCCCCGCCGGTCGTGAGCGAGTAGCTCATGACGACGAGCAGGCCCAGCCCGGTGTCGGCGCGCAGCTCACGCTGGGTGGCGCCGGTGACCGGCGGGATCACGCTGACCTGGCGCGGCCGGCGCGGGTTGCGCACGTCCACGACCGCGATGCCGTTCTTGTCGTAGCGGTCGCCGACGTAGACGCACCGGCCGGCGACGGCGATCGGCGAGTTGACCCCGCGATCGCCGAGCGTGGTCGACCCGACGAGGCGGAAACCCTTGGTCGCGCCGTACTTCGACTTCGTCGGCAGCGGCGGTCCGGCGGCTCCCGCGGGGATGGCAGTCAGGGCGGCGCAGAACGCGGCCACGGTCGCCGTACGGCGGATTCCGGTCATGGCAGGCCATTCGACGCTCCCCCCGCGCTCCCTGCCGGTTTCGGGATCCGCGCCGTACGCCGGTAGACTGGCCCGTCCCCTCTTGTCAGATCGAGCTGGAGCAGTCGTGTCTTCTGAGGTCCGCATCCCCGCCGAGCCGCGCACGGAGTTCGGCAAGGGGTTCGCGCGGCGGACCCGCCGTGCCGGCAAGGTGCCCGCCGTCCTGTACGGCCACGGCGAGGCGCCGCGGCACCTGGCGCTGCCCGCTCGCGAGCTCGCGCACGCCTTCAAGGGGGAGGCCGGCGCCAACGTGCTGCTCCGCCTCGAGCTGGCCGACTCCGCCGAGCTCGCGCTGCCCCGGCAGATCCAGCGCGACCCGCTGCGCGGCGACCTCACCCACGTGGACCTGCTGCTGGTCCGTCGGGGCGAGACCGTCGCCGTCGACGTGCCGATCGTGATCGTCGGCGACATCCCCGCGGTGAAGACCGGCGGCCTGCTCGACCAGCAGGCGACGACGCTGCACGTCCAGGCCGACGCCACGCAGATCCCGACGCAGATCGAGGTCGACGGGTCGCAGTTCACCGAGGTCGGCTCCTCGCTGCACGCCGGCGAGATCACCCTCCCCGAAGGCGTCACGCTGCTCACCGACCCCGAGGCGATCGTCATCCACATCGTCGGCGCGCCGACCGAGGCGGAGTTCGAGGCCGAGCTGGCCGAGGCCGCCGCCGAGCTGGCGCCGGCCGTCGAGGTCGAGCCCGAGGCCGCTGCCGAGGGCGGCGAGGCGCCGGCCGAGGACGCCTCCGACTCCTAGCCCGCGATGGCCGAGGCCCTCACTCTCGTCGTCGGGCTGGGCAACCCCGGGCCGCGGTACGCCGGTCACCGGCACAACATCGGCTTCCACGTGGCCGACGAGCTCGCTCACCGCGTCGGGGGCTCGTTCAAGGCGCATCGCGGCCGCGCGGACATCGTCGAGGGCCGGCTGGTGGGGCGCCGGCTCGTCGTGGCGAAGCCGAAGTGCTACATGAACGAGTCCGGCGGCCCGGTCGCGTCGCTGCGCGACTTCTTCAAGCTGGCACCCGCGGACATCGTCACGATCACCGACGAGATCGACCTGCCCTTCGCCGTGCTCCGCCTGAAGCTCGGCGGCGGCGACAACGGGCACAACGGGCTGAAGTCGGTGACCCGCTCGATCGGCTCGCCCGACTACCACCGGCTGCGGGTCGGGGTCGACCGGCCGCGCGGCCAGCAGGACCCGGCCGACTACGTGCTGTCGGACTTCTCGACGACCGAGCGACGAGAGCTGCCGTTCCTCGTCGACCGCGCGGCCGACGCCGTCGAGTGCCTGATCACCGACGGCCTCGCGGTCGCGCAGAACCGCTACCACCCGCCCGACGTACCCGCCTAGGGCTCTCGTCGGCGCCCCCCGCGGTCAGACGAGTCGGCGGCGCATCGCGCGTCGTACGCCCCAGGCCAGGACCAGCAGCCCGCCGGCGCACACCAGCAGGATCGCGAGCGTCCCGGACGCCGCGATCACCCACGCCAGCCCGTCGCCGAAGTTGTCCTTCGCGTCGTCGAGCGCGGCGCGCAGCCGCGACGGGTTCTCGGCGACGGCGAGGTCGGCGTCCGACGACTCCTCGACCACGGTCACGGTCAGCGTCGCGTAGCTCACCTGGTCGGTGAGCACCTTGAGCTTGCCCTCGAGCTGTTCGATCTGGGTCTGCGCGCCGTTGATCTGCTGCTGGACCGCGAGCACCTCGCCGATCGACCTGGCCCGGGCGAGCAGCGTCTCGTAGACGGCGAGGGTACGGCGCAGCGTCCGCAGCCGGGCCTCGTTGTCGACGAACTCTGCCGTCACGTCCTGCCCGTTCGACGTCGCCGTCCGCACCTCGCCGAGCCGGCGCACCTGCGTCAGCACCGGCTCGTACGACGCGCTCGGCACGCGCATCGACACGACCCCGCTAGGCGCGTCGCCGAACTCCTGGGTCTTGCTCTGCGCCACGAAACCGCGGGTCGACGCGACCAGCGTCTCGAGCCGGGACAGCGTCGCCGCCACCTTGCCCTCGCCGACCGCGATCTCCACGGCGCCGGTCTTGACGACCTTGGCGAGGGACCCCGCCTGCCCCGCCTGCCCCGGCGGGGCCTGCGCCGCCGGGGCGCCGGCCGCCACGCTGCCGCCGCCCGCCGTGCCGGCCCCCGAGGCCCTCCCCGAGCCCGACCCGCCGTCGGTCGCCGCCAGCGGAGCCGGAGCCGGGACCGGCGGCCGTGGCATCGACGCCTGGGGCGCGGAGCCGCCGCTCTTGCCGGTCGACAGGTCAGGGCTCGTCGTGTTGACGACACCGATCGCCGGTGAGGTCCGCTCGGGCTCGCGCGAGCCGACGTACACCGCACCCATCGCGGCCAGCCCGACGACCGCGGCGGCGACCGCGATCGGGACCGGGCGGCGCCAGAGCATCGCCCGGTCGGGGGTGGGTTCGCGGCGGGAGCCTGACTCGAGCGCGGCGAGGATGGCGGCGCGGCCGCCGGGCGGCTCGTCGTACACCGCACCCGCCTCGGCCAGCGCTCGGGTCAGGACGCTCTCGTCGATCATCGGGTCGCCTCGCCGTCGAATGCCTTGTCCGGGGACTGCAGTGACTGCAGCCGCGGGTCCGTGGCCAGGCGCTGCCGCGCCTCATGCAGCCGCGACTTGACCGTGCCGGCCCGCCGGCTGATCGCGGTCGCGATCTCCTTCTCCGACAGCCCGGCGTAGTAGCGCAGCACGACGGCGACGCGCAGGTGCTCGGGCAGGTCCGCCAGCGCGTCGACGACCAGCCGCGACGACTCCGACCGGAGGCTGAGCAGCTCCGGCGTGGGGTCGGGGTCGGCGACGTCGGTGTCGCCGAGGTCCTCGCGCCGCGAGCGGTGCGGCGACTCGGCGCGCAGCTTCGAGCAGCACGCGTTGACGACCACGCGATAGAGCCAGGGCCGGAGCCCGGCCTCGTCGGAGGGCAGCGCGTCACGGAACCGCCACGCGCGCAGGAACGCGTCCTGCACCGCGTCCTCGGCGTCGGCCGGATTGCGCAGGATGAGGCAGGCGGTGCGGTACGCCGGGCCGTAGCTGGTCGCCAGCCATCGGTCCATGTCGGCCATCGCGGTCTGCGTCATCGCACCTCCTGCCATGTCTACTCCGCGACGCCCGGAAAGGTTCGCCCCCCCACCCCGTGATCTTGCTGTCGCTGCCCACAGCGACCCGCTGGCACGGTGGACGACCACAGCAAGATCACGCAGGGAGGGGGGCGGGGCGCGCGGGGGGGGTGGACGACGACAGCAAGATCACGGGGGAGAGGGGCGAGAGGGGGCGAGAGGGGGAACGGGCGGAGCCGCACGCGCAGGTAGGGTGGTCGTTCACCCCCCGTCGCGCGCCGACCGGGGGTAGCCGTGCGCAGCGAGACCGCTGAATGAGGTAAGCCACCATGTCCGTCCCCGGGCTCGTCGACGTCGTCGCGGGCGATCCGGCCCTGCGTCGAGCCGCCGCCGCCGCGGGTGCCCCGGCGCTGTCCCTGACGGCACCGGCGGCGATGCGGCCGTTCGCGATCGCCGCGCTCGCCCGCGAGACGGGTCGCACGCTGCTCGCCGTGACTGCGACCGGTCGGGAGTCCGAGGACCTGGTCGCCGCGCTGCGCTGCCTGCTGGACCCGACGTCGGTCGTCGAGTTCCCGGCGTGGGAGACGCTGCCGCACGAGCGGCTCTCGCCGCGCGCGGACACGGTGGGCCGACGCGTCGCCGTCCTGCGCCGGCTCGCGCACCCCGACGAGGCGGGTCCGGTCTCGGTCGTCGTCGCCCCCGTGCGGGCCGTCCTCCAGCCGCAGGTGGCCGACCTCGGCGAGCTCGAGCCCATCCGGGTCAGGTCCGGTGACTCGGTCGAGCTCGACCGGCTCGTGGAGCAGCTCGTCGACTACGCCTACGTCCGCGTCGACCTCGTCGAGAAGCGCGGGGAGTTCGCGGTCCGCGGCGGCATCGTCGACGTGTTCCCCCCCACCGAGGAGCACCCGGTCCGGGTCGAGCTGTGGGGGGACGACGTCGAGGAGGTGCGCGCCTTCGCGGCGGCATCGCAGCGATCGCTCGGGCTCCTCGAGCACGGCCTGTGGGCGCCACCGTGCCGCGAGCTGCTGCTGACGCCGGACGTGCGCCAACGCGCGAAAGACCTGCTGCAGCGCCACCCCGAGCTCAGCGAGATCCTCGACCGCATCGCTGACGGGACCCCCGTCGAGGGCATGGAGGCGCTCGCGCCGGTCCTCGTCGACCGGCTCACCCTGCTCGTCGAGGAGCTGCCCGCCGGTTCGCACGTCGTCCTCTGCGACCCCGAGCGGGTGCGGACCAGGGCCCACGAGCTGGTCCGGACGAGTGCGGAGTTCCTGGAGGCGTCGTGGGCCGTCGCGGCGGGCGGCGGCAAGGCGCCCGTCGACCTCGGCGCGGCGGCGTACCGCAGTGTCGACGAGGTTCGCGAGCGCGCCGGCGACGTCGGGCTGCCGTGGTGGACGGTCACCCCGTTCAGCGCGGACGAGGCGGCCGAGGACGAGTCGCTCGTCATCGGCGCGCGACCGCACGACGCGTACCGCGGGGACATGGACCGGGTCGTCGGCGATGTCCGCGACTGGCTGCGCGCCGGCTGGCGGGTCGTGTTCGTCACCGAGGGCCACGGACCCGCGGAACGCCTCGCGGAGGTGCTCGGCGCGGCGGACGTCGGCGTGCGCGTCGCGTTCGACCTCGAGGAGGCGCCGGACCCCGGCGTCGCGTACGTGACGACCGCCACCCTCGACGGCGGGTTCGTCGCCGCCGGCCTGAAGCTGGCCGTCCTGACCGAGATCGACCTGTCGGGTCAGCGCAGCGCGACCAAGGACATGCGGCGGATGCCCAGCCGGCGCAAGAACGCGATCGACCTGATGACGCTGGCGCCGGGCGACTACGTCGTGCACGAGCAGCACGGCGTCGGGCGGTACGTCGGCATGGAGCGCCGCACGATCCACGGGGGCGAGCGCGAGTTCCTGGTCCTCGAGTACGCGCGTGGCGACCAGCTGCGGGTGCCGACCGACGCGCTCGACCTGATCACCCGGTACGTCGGCGGCGAGTCACCGTCGCTGCACCGCCTCGGCGGCAGCGACTGGGCGAAGGCGAAGGGCCGGGCGCGCAAGGCGGTCAAGGAGATCGCCGCCGGGCTCATCCGGCTCTACTCCGCGCGCATGGCATCCCCAGGATTCAGGTTCAGCGCGGACACCCCGTGGCAGCGCGAGCTCGAGGACGCCTTCCCGTACGTCGAGACCCCCGACCAGCTCGCGGCGATCAACGAGGTCAAGGCGGACATGGAGTCCGGCGTCCCCATGGACCGCGTCATCTGCGGAGACGTCGGGTACGGGAAGACCGAGATCGCCGTACGCGCCGCATTCAAGGCGGTCCAGGACGGCAAGCAGGTCGCGATCCTGGTCCCGACCACCCTGCTCGTCCAGCAGCACTACGCGACGTTCTCTGAGCGGTTCGCGCAGTTCCCGGTCGTCGTCCGCGCGGTCAGCCGCTTCAACAGCGCGAGGGAGCAGCAGGCCGTCCTGGACGGGCTCGCCGAGGGCACCGTCGACGTCGTCATCGGCACGCACCGGCTGCTGTCGGCGGCGACGAAGTTCAAGGACCTCGGCCTCGTCGTCGTCGACGAGGAGCAGCGCTTCGGGGTGGAGCACAAGGAGCACCTGAAGAGCCTGCGCGTCGCGGTGGACGTGCTGACGATGAGCGCCACGCCGATTCCGCGGACACTGGAGATGGCGATCACCGGGATCCGCGAGCTGTCGACGATCGACACCCCACCGGAGGAGCGGCACCCGGTGCTGACCTTCGTCGGCGCGTACGACGAGAAGCAGGCCGGTGCGGCGATCCGGCGCGAGCTGCTGCGCGAGGGCCAGGTCTTCTACATCCACAACCGGGTCGAGTCGATCGAGCGCGCGGCCGCCAAGCTGCGCCAGATCGTCCCCGAGGCGCGGATCGCCACCGCGCACGGGCAGATGCCCGAGGACGCCCTCGAACGGGTGATGCTCGACTTCTGGGAGAAGCAGTACGACGTGCTCGTGTGCACGACGATCGTGGAGTCCGGCCTCGACGTGTCCAACGCCAACACCCTCGTCGTCGAGCGCGCGGACGTGCTCGGCCTGTCGCAGCTCCACCAGCTGCGCGGCCGGGTCGGCCGCGGCCGCGAACGCGCATACGCCTACTTCCTCTACCCGCCGGAGCGGCCGCTCACCGAGGTCGCGCTCGACCGGCTCGCGACGATCGCGCAGCACTCGGAGCTCGGCGGCGGGATGGCCGTGGCGATGAAGGACCTCGAGATCCGCGGCGCCGGCAACCTGCTCGGCGGCGAGCAGTCCGGCCACATCGCCGCGGTCGGCTTCGACCTCTACGTCCGGCTGGTCGGGGAGGCGGTCGCCGAGTTCAAGGGCGAGGCCGTCGAGCCGGAGGTTGAGGTCCAGGTCGACGTGCCCGTCACTGCCCACCTGCCGCACTCCTACATCCCGGAGGAGCGGCTGCGGATCCAGGCCTACCGCCGGCTGGCCGCCGCCACGGGGGACGACGAGCTCGCCGCGGTCCGGGAGGAGCTCGAGGACCGCTACGGACCGCTGCCCGACGTCGTCGCGAACCTCGTCGCGGTCGCGCAGTTCCGAGAGCGCGCCCGTCGGCACGGTCTCCGCGAGGTGACCGTCCAGGGCAAGCACCTGCGCTTCGGCCCGCTCGAGCTCCCGGAGAGCGCGCAGCTGCGCCTCGCCCGGCTCTACCCCGGTTCGATCGTGAAGGCTCCGGTGCGTACGGTCTTGGTGCCGAAGCCCGACCTGCGGGACACCGCGCTGCTGGACTGGTGCTCGGCACTGCTCGACGCCGTCGCCCCGCAACCGGCCGCAGCCGCGGCCGCGAGCCCGGAAGGAACCCGGTCGTGAAGCGTTACCTGGCCGCTGTGCCCGGTGTCATCCTCGCCGGCCTGCTGTCGTCCTGCGGGGCCGGTGTCGCCTCCGGGTCGGGCGCCGGCGTCGCGGCACGAGTCGGCGACGAGGTCATCTCGGTGCAGGACCTGCGCGAGGTCGTCGAGCGGGCGAAGGACAACGCCGCGATCGCGGCGCAAGCCTCCAGCGACCCCACCGGGTTCCAGCGCGGCGTGCTCACCCGGCTGGTGCTCGGCGAGCTGTACGACGTGGCCGCGGGTGAGCTCGACATCACGATCACCGACGAGCAGGTGACGCAGAACATCGCCGCGATCGAGGAGCGACTCGGCGGCCGCGAGCAGCTGCTGCAGGCCGCCGCGAGCATGGGCCTCGTCGAGGCGGACATCGCGCCGTTCGTCCGGAGCGGGATGATCAACGACGAGGTGGCGACGGCGGTCATCGAGAAGGAGCCGGTGACCGAGGAGCAGGTCCGCGCGGCGTACGAGGCCAACCGGGAGCGCTTCGACGTCGCCGAGGTGCAGCACATCCTGGTCGCGTCGGAGGCGACCGCGCGGGGCATCATCGCCCGGCTGCGCGCCGGCGAGGACTTCGCCACGCTGGCCCGCACGTTCAGCACCGACCCCGGCAGCAAGGAGCGCGGCGGCAACCTCGGCAGCAACCCCCGCGGGACGTTCTTCCGCCCGTTCGAGGAGGCCGTCTTCAGCGCGCGCGTCGGCCAGGTCGTGGGTCCGGTCCAGACGGAGGCCGGCTGGCACGTCATCAAGGTGCTCAAGCGCCAGGTGCGCTCCCTCGCCGAGGCTCGCGACGAGCTGGTCACCGAGATCCGCGGCGGCGGCCGGGACGAGGCGCGCGTCACCTACCTGGGCGAGCTGTCCCGCCGGCTGCGCATCCGGGTCAACCCGCGGTTCGGCCGATGGGACAGCGAGACCGCGTCGATCCTCCCGGCTGACGACCAGCTCTCCTCGCCGGAGCCACGCCCGGGCGCGGTCGAGCCGGGGAGCGGGCTCGTCCCGCCGCCGGGGGACCCGCAGCAGCCCGGCCAGCCGCAGCCAGGCCAGCCGCAGCCAGGCCAGCCGCAGCCAGGCCAGCCGCAGCCAGGCCAGCCGGCACCGCCGGCGGGCGCACCCGGCGCACCGGCCGCGCCGTCCCCGCAGGGCTGACGTGGACCGTCTCGTCCTGATCGCGAACACCCACCGCGTCGCGCCCGGGCTGCTGTCCTGGCCGGCCTGGAGCGAGCTCCAGCGCGGTCCGGTCTTCACCGCGGACCCCACGCACCCGCAGCTGCCGTTCCTCGAGATGGCCGGCGTCACGGTCAGCGTGCTCTCGGCCGACGACGGGCCGCAGGGCCTTCGCGTCTCCTACCTGCTGGGCGGGGGCAACCCGAGCCAGACCGCGCTCGCGGTGCAGTTCCGCGAGTGCGCCCGCAACGGGCAGGCCGTCTGGCTGGCCGGCCCGGGTGGTGACCCCGACTTCGTGCGGGCGCTCGGCGACCTCGCCGCGCGGGAGGGCGACATCGAGATGGAGGTCGTCTACGGCTCGTACGACGTCGCCGGCGCGCGCCTGCTCGACCTGGTCTCGACGATGGACCGGCTCCGCTCGCCCGGCGGCTGCCCCTGGGACGCCGAGCAGACCCACGAGAGCCTGGCGAAGTACCTCCTCGAGGAGACCTACGAGGCGCTCGAGGCGATCGAGCACGGTGACCTCGACGACCTCCGCGACGAGCTCGGGGACGTGCTGCTGCAGGTCGTCTTCCATGCCCGCGTGGCCGAGGAGCGCGACGACGGCACGGGGTGGACCATCGACGACGTCGCCGGGGGCATCGTCGAGAAGCTCGTGCGCCGGCATCCGCACGTCTTCGGCGACGTCGCCGTGTCCGGAGCGTCGGAGGTCGCGCAGAACTGGGAGGAGATCAAGGCGGCCGAGCGCGACGACGACGCCGGTCTCTTCGACGACGTCCCGCTGAGCCAGCCGGCCCTCGCGCTGGCGACCAAGCTGCGCAAGCGCGCCGCGCTGGCCGGGGTCGCCGACGACGCCGACGTCGACCCGCAGAGCGCCCTGCGCGCCGCGGAGAGCGCCGAGGGCGAGCAGGCGGCCGGCGCGATCGGCCGGCTGCTGATGGCCGTGGT
>DATLNF010000097.1:0-17885 GCA_035536955.1 Mycobacteriales bacterium
CGCGGCAGGGGCAGGGGCAGGGGCAGGGGCAGGGGCAGGCGCGGTGTCCACGGCCGGCGTCGCCGCCGCCGCGGGCGCCGGGTCCGGCGCCGGCTCAACAGGCTGCTGGGGCGTCGCTGCCGCGGCCTTCTCGGGTTCAGCTGCCTTCTCGGGCTCCGCGGCCTGCTCGGGTGCGGGGGTCTCGGCCGCGGGGGTCTCGGCCGCGGGGGCGGGCGGCGTACCGCCGCCGGCGGCACCGTCGTCGATCACCGCGAGCTCGGTGCCGACCTCGACGGTCTCGTCCTCCTGGACCTTGATCGAGCTGATCACGCCGGCGCTCGGCGACGGGATCTCGGTGTCGACCTTGTCGGTGGAGACCTCGAGCAGCGGCTCGTCGGCCTCGACCCGCTCGCCTTCCTTCTTGAGCCAGCGGGTGACGGTGCCCTCCTGCACGCTCTCTCCGAGGCGGGGCATGGTGACCGAGACCGGCATGGGTGCGACCTCTCGCGTGCGGTGGGGAAGTTCAGGAGTGGCTGTGCAGCGGCTTCCCGGCGAGCGCGAGGTGCGCCTCGCCGACGGCCTCGGACATGGTCGGGTGCGGGTGGATGAGCTGCGCTACCTCGCCGGGCAGCGCCTCCCAGTTGGTGATCAGCTGGGCCTCGGCGATCAGCTCGCCGACGCGCGAGCCGACCATGTGGACGCCGAGGACGGGGCCGTCCTTCTGCGCGACGAGGGTGACCGCGCCGGTGGTCTGCAGGATCTGGCTCTTGCCGTTGCCCGCGAGGTCGTAGGTGACGGTGGCGACGTCGTACCCGCGCTCCTTCGCGATCGCGCTGGTCAGGCCGACCGACGCGACCTCGGGCTCGGAGTAGGTGACCCGCGGCACCCCGTCGTAGTCGACCGGCGCCGGGTCGAGGCCGGCGATCTGCTCAGCGACGAGGATGCCCTCGGCGAATCCGACGTGAGCGAGCTGCAGCGTCGGGATCAGGTCGCCGACGGCGTAGATGCCGGGTACGCCGGTGCGGCAGTACTCGTCGACGACGACGTAGCCGCGGTCGACCTTGACGCCGGCCTCCTCGTAGCCGAGGCCGTCGCTGACCGGGCCGCGGCCGACGGCGACGAGCAGCAGCTCCGCGTCGATCGTCTTGCCCGACTCCAGCGAGACGGTGACGCCGGTGTCCGTCGTCTTCACGCCGGCGAACCGGGCGCCGACCTCGAACGCGATGCCGCGCTTGCGGAACGCGCGCTCGAGCAGCTTGCTCGACGACTCCTCCTCGAGCGGCACGAGGTGGGGGAGCGCCTCGACGATCGTCACCTCGGCGCCGAAGGAGCGCCACACCGACGCGAACTCGCAGCCGATGGCGCCGGCGCCGAGGATCACCACCGACGCCGGGACGCGGTCCATCTTCAGCGCATCGTCGCTGGAGATCACCTTGCTGCCGTCGAGCTCGAGCCCCGGCAGCGACTTGGGGCGCGAGCCGGTGGCGAGCACGACGTTCTTGGCCTTGATGTCACGGCCGTCGACGGTGACGGTGTCCGGCGCGGTGAGCCGGCCCTCGCCCGCGACGACCTCGATCTTGCGGCTCTTGATGAGCCCCTGCAGGCCCTTGTAGAGCTTCTCGACGACCTTGTCGCGGTAGCTGTTGACCGCGGGTACGTCGATGCCCTCGAAGGTCGCCTTCACGCCGAAGCTGGCGCTCTCCTTCGCCGAGTCCGCGACCTCGGCGGCGTGGAGCAGCGCCTTGGTCGGGATGCAGCCGCGGTGCAGGCACGTGCCGCCGAGCTTGTCCCGCTCCACGAGCACGACCTGGAGCCCGAGCTCGGCGGCCCGCAGCGCCGCGGCGTACCCGCCGCTGCCGCCGCCCAGGATGACTACGTCGACGGTGCTCGCGGCCACGCTGGGCTCCTCTGCGCTCTCGAAGGTCTGCGGGACAACCGTACCGCGCTGTGGAAACCCGGAACGATCTGCGATCGTTGGGCGAACGACGCTCTCGAGAGGACGACGGTGGCGCTGTTCCGACGCAAGGAGAGGCCCGGCACGCTGCGCCGCGCCGACTCGGCCGACCTCGCGCACCTCGAGGCGTTCGCGAAGTCCCGGCGAGGGGTCGAGGCCTACGTCGAGCCGCGGACGACAGTGACCGACACGACCGTCGCGCTCGTCGCGGACACGGGTGAGTGGACCAGGCGCCGCGTCGACGACGAGAAGGCCGCGGCCGACCTCGGCCGGCGGCTCGGGATCCCGGTGTACGACGTGCACGCCACCGGCTACCCGGCGCGGATGCGCGAGTGGACCCGCAAGCGCAAGGAGGCCGGCGACACCGGCGTACCCGGCCTCGAAGGCCCCTCGGTCTGATCCCCATCCAGTTCCAGCGCCGGGCTCTCGCGACTCGACGTCCTTGAACATTGCGGCGCCGCGTGCTCAGAGCAGCGCGGATCGCCGCAGTGTTCGGCGGCGGCGGCGGCTAGGGCTGGGCTGCGACGTCCTCGGCCAGCTGGACGAAGGTGCGCACGGCGGCGCCGGTGCCGCCCTTCGGGGTGTAGCCGAACGGCTGGTCGTCGTTGTACGCCGGGCCGGCCACGTCGAGGTGCGCCCATGGCAGCCCGTCGGCGACGAACTCCTTGAGGAACGTCCCGGCGACGAGCATCCCGCCGTACCGGTCGCCGGTGTTGGTGATGTCCGCGATCTCGGAGTCGATCGACTTGCGCAGCTCCTCCGGGAGCGGCATCGGCCACATCGCCTCGCCGGCGACACGCGCGGCGTCCAGCACGCGGGTGCGCAGCGGCTCGTCGTTGGTCATCACGCCCGCGGTGCGGGTCCCGAGCGCGATCAGCTGCGCGCCGGTCAGGGTTGCGACGTCGAGGAGCATGTCCGGGTTCTCCTGGCCGGCCCGCCACATCGCGTCGGCGAGGATCAGCCGGCCCTCGGCGTCGGTGTTGAGGATCTCCACCTTCTTGCCGCTGAACATCGTGAGCACGTCACCGGGCCTGATCGCCGCGCCGGACGGCATGTTCTCCGCGGTCGGCACCCAGCCGGTGACGTTGACGGCCGGCTTCAGCGTCGCGATCGCGGTCAGCGCGGCGATGACGGCAGCCGCGCCGGCCATGTCGGCCTTCATCCACTCCATCGACGCGGCCGGCTTGAGCGACAGGCCGCCCGAGTCGAACGTGATGCCCTTGCCGACGAGCGCGATCGTGCGCGTCGCCTTGGGGTGCGTGTAGGAGATCCGCACGAGCCGCGGGGGATTGGCCGAGCCCTGCCCGACGCCCATGATCCCGCCGTACCCGCCCTTGCGCAGCGCCTTCTCGTCCATCACCTCGACGTCGCAGCCGGCCTTGCGGCACTCCGTGACCGCGACGTCGGCGAGGTCGGCGGGGTGCAGGTTGCCGGGCGGCGCGTTGGTGAGGTCGCGGGCGAGCGCCACCGCCGCCGCGACGGTCTCGGCCCGGCGGAGCGCCGCCAGTGCGCGCTTGTCCTTCCGGTCGGGGACGACGACGGAGATCGCCTGCACCGGCTCCTTGCGGCCGGCCAGGCTCGTGTTGCGGTAGCGCACGTAGTCGTACGCGCCGAGGAGCGATCCTTCGATGGTCGCCCGCAGCGCGTCGTCGGCGGGGATCCCCTTCATCGCGGCCAGCCCGATCGCGACCGTCCGGCTGCCCGCAGCGGCGCGCATGGCGACGCCGGCCGCGCGCCGGAGGCGCTCGGCGTCCACCTCGTCGGCCGGGCCGAGCCCCACCGCGAGCACGGACGGCGCCTTCGTCGCGCCCAGCGTCGTCACGCGCGCGGTCTCGCCGTTGGCGCCCGTGAAGCCGACGTCGGTCAGCGCGCGCAGCAGCCTGCCCTTGAGCGCGGTGTCGATGCTCTTCGCGCCGGCGGCGAGGACCGGGCCGCGATCACCCTTCGTCGCCGCGATGACGAGGACGTCGACCTTGGCCTCGGCGAGGTCGGTGGAGATGAGCGAGACGGCAGTCACGGTCGGGTGAGCCCTTCGACGGCGAGGTCCGGCGGAGTCGTGAGCCCGCCCACTCTAGGCTCTCGGCGATCCCCGCCGGAAAGGCCGAAGCGTGACCGAGCTGCAGAAGACGACGCTGTACGACCGACACGTCGCCCTGGGCGCGAAGCTCGCCGACTTCGGCGGCTGGGAGATGCCGATCGAGTACCCCGGCGGCGGCGTCCTCGCCGAGCACTCGGCGGTCCGCGAGCGGGTGGGCGTGTTCGACGTCGGGCACCTCGGCAAGGCGGTCGTCCGAGGATCGGGAGCGCTCGACTTCGTCAACGCGGCGCTGACCAACGACCTGCGCAAGATCGGGCCGATGCAGGCCCAGTACAACCTCTGCTGCGACGACGCGACCGGCGGCGTGGTCGACGACCTGATCGTCTACCTGCGCTCGGACGACGAGGTGTACCTCGTGCCGAACGCCGCCAACACGACCGGTGTCGTCGCGCGCCTCGCCGACGCGGCTCCGGCTGGGGTGGCGGTCGAGAACCTGCACACCGCGCTCGGGGTGATCGCCGTGCAGGGCCCGCGGTCGGCGGACCTCGTCATGGCTCTGGGCCTGCCGCTGCCCCCGTCGTACATGACCTGGCTGCACGCGCCCTGGCAGGGCGGCGACGTGATCGTCGCGCGGACCGGCTACACCGGCGAGCTCGGATTCGAGCTGATGCCGGCGGCCGCGGACGCCGGCGGCCTGTGGGATGCGGCGCTGGCCGCCGGCGCGCCGTACGACGCGCTGCCGTGCGGGCTCGGGGCGCGGGACACCCTTCGCACCGAGATGGGCTACCCCCTGCACGGCCACGAGCTGTCGCTGGAGATCACCCCCAACCAGGCGCGCGCCGGCTGGGCGGTCGGCTGGGACAAGCCGGCGTTCTGGGGACGCGACGTCCTGCTCGCCGAGAAGGCGGCCGGCGCGCCGCGGCTGCTCTGGGGGCTCGAGTCCCAGGACCGCGGGATCCCCCGGCCGGGCATGGTGGTCGCGCACGAGGACGTGTCGGCGGGGGTGGTGACGAGCGGGACGTTCTCGCCCACGCGGAAGCAGGGGATCGGCCTGGCGCTCCTGGACCGCGCCGTCGGGGTCGGGACGGAGGTCACCGTCGACGTGCGCGGTCGGGCCTCGACGATGCGGGTCGTGCGGCCGCCGTTCGTCGAGCCGCATGTCAGGTAACGGACACCTCGGTCGCTGAAGACAGTGCGTGGATGTGGTTATCGGCGATTCCGCTGGGCACCAATGTGGGCAAAGCCACCTATTGGGCCCGGTGCTCCGCCCAGCATCGGGTCGACGCGCGAGACATCCGAGTCCCTGATGCTCGACAGAGGCAGCACGTGACCGTCGACCAGAGCGCGGCGCCGACCGGTGGCCCCGCGACGTCCCACGCCGTCCACTTCTACGGCGACGACGAGGGGCTCATCCGCCGCCTCGCCGCGTTCGTCACCGACGGGATCGTCGCGCGGGAGACCTGCGCCGTCATCGCCACGCCGGCTCATCGCACGGCGCTCCAGGCGCAGCTCCGGGCTGACGGCATCTCGCCCCGCCCCGGACAGCTCGTCCTCCTCGACGCCGCGGAGACGCTCCAGCGCTTCATGCGCTCGGGGCACCCGGACCCGGCGCTCTTCGACTCGACGGTCGGCGCCGTCATGCGCTCGGCGGCCGGCAAGGCGCCGGGTGTGCGGGCGTTCGGCGAGATGGTCGCCGTCCTCTGGCGCTACGGCAACGTCGTGGGCGCGCTCGAGCTCGAGGAGCTCTGGAGCGACTTGCAGACGCGAGTCGCTTTCCCGCTGCTCTGCGCCTACCCCTCGGCGGACGAGCGGTTGCACGAGGGCGACGGCCTCGCCGAGATCTGCGCTCGGCACACCGAGCGCATGTGGGACTGACTCAGGCGGCACAGCACCTCAGGCGGCATAGTTCCGCAGCAGCTCGAGCAGTCGTTCCCCGCCGGGTCCGGTCACCCTGACCCCTGACTCCGTCGGGTCCAGCCGACGCGCGCCGATCCGGCAGAGCTCGCCGGCGGAGCCGGTGACGACGCACTCGGCGTCGGCCGGCCCGATCTGCCACACCTCACCGGCCGGCCCGGCGAGCTCGAACCGCACGGCCGGCGGTGCGGCCGCTCCCGCAATGCCGTACGCGTAGGGGATGGACCGGTGCGCGAGCCAGGCGACATGCCTGAGTCGCGCCGTGTCGGGATAGGGCGCGCCGAGCCCGGCCGCGATGTCGAGGCCGTGCGCCCAGTGCTCTGCGAGCCGGGTCGTCGCGAGGGTGGCCGGCCGCAGCGGGGAGGCCACCCACTGCACGGCGTTCGACTGGTCCGCCTCCCGTAGACAGGTCAGCGCCTCTCGGCGGGCGGCGTCCCACCGGGCGAGCACCTCCGCGCCCGATCGGCCGCGCTCGCGCTCGACGAGCTGCGCCATCACGCCGTCGAGGGTGTCGACGACGACGGAGAGGTCGACCCGGACGTTGCCGGCGCGGACCGCGGTGACGACGAACTCCTCGGTCTGCGCGAGGTGCAGGACCACGTCGGACACAGACCACCCGCCCGCGCCCGAGGCCGCGGACCACCCGATCGCCGGCAGACCCTCGACCAGGCCGCGAAGGGCGTCCTGCTCCGCCTCGAGGTCGGCGTAGATCTGCACGGCGCGAGGGTACGCCGAGCGGTCGGAAGTGGACGTCACAGCGCCATCGTCAGCAGCGCCGCAGCGAGGGCGGTCTCGACGACCGCCCCGAGGACGTCGCCGGTGAGCCCGCCGAGGCGGCGTACCGCGTGCCGCCGCAGACCGGCCGCGGCAACGAGCCCGACGACCACGGCGAGTCCGCACCGGGTTGCCAGCGCGGCGCCGGACTGAAGCGCTCCCGCCGCGCCGGCGCAGAGCAGCGTCGCCACCGTCGCCGCGACAGCGCCGCGGCGCTGCACGGTGCCGGCGACCAGCGCACCGAGCCCGGTGGGGTCGGCGGCGGGGTTCCCCGGAGTGCACGACACCGTCGCCGCGAGGCGCCCGGTGGCATGCGCGACCACCAGTGCGAGCGCGCCGCGCCCGCCGGCCACGCAGACCGCGAGCGCGGCCGCCTGCATGAGCAGCGTCAGGACGACCGCGGTCACCCCGAACGGGCCGGTGTCACCGCGGCGCATCACCTCGCGCGCCTCGGCCGGTGCGTGCAGTGAGCCCAGGCCGTCGGCGGTGTCGGCCAGGCCGTCGAGATGCAGCGCCCGGGTCAGCGCGACCGCCACGGTCACCGCGGCCGAGGCGGCGAGCAGCGCCGCGACCCCGTCGTGACCGACGCGCCACTCGACGAGCCACGCCGTCCCGCCCGCGGTGAGCCCGACCAGGACGCCGGCCGCGGGCGCGGCCAGCATCAGCGCGCCGGCGTTCGAGCGGGTGAGGCCGGCGCGGCCCACCGGGACGACGGTGAGCGTGCCCAGAGCGAGGCGGAGGGCCAGCACCGGCGACGTCACGCGGGTGTGCGACCGCTCACGCCGGCGTCGTCGAACGTGGCCATGTCACGGAGGATGTCGACGGCTGCGTCGAGCAACGGGACCGCGAGCAGGGCGCCGGTGCCCTCCCCGAGCCGCAGGTCCAGCTCGAGCAGCGGCTGCAGGCCGAGCTGGCTGAGCGCGCGAGTGTGCGCCGGCTCCGTCGAGCGGTGCCCGGCCGCGAAGTACGCGACGGCGCCCGGGCTGAGCCGGGCCGCGACCAGAGCGGCGGCCCCCGAGACGACCCCGTCGAGCACGACCGGCGTACGTCGCGCCGCCGCGCCGACGAGGAAGCCGGTCATCGCCGCCACGTCGGCGCCGCCCAGCTCGGCCAGCAGCTCCACCGGCTCCAGCAGCAGGTGCTTGCTCCGACGCAGCGCGTCGCGGACCGCGGCCACCTTCCGTGCCCAGGTGAAGTCGTCGACTCCCGTGCCGCGCCCTACGACGTCAACCGGCTCCGCCCCCGTGATGGCGGCTACCAGGGCCGCGGCGATCGTCGAGTTGCCGATGCCCATGTCGCCCGCGATGAGCAGGTCGGCACCGGCGTCGACCTCCTCGTCCGCGATCGAGACCCCGGCGCCGAAGGCGGCCATCGCCTCAGGAAGCGGCAGCGCGGGCTCCTTGTCGATCGCGCCCGAGCCGCGTCGTACCTTGTGCGACGCGACGTCGGCGGGCAGGTCGGGGAGGTCGGTCGCCACGGCGAGGTCGAGGACCCGGAGGCCGACGCCGACGCGGCCGGCGAGGACGTTGGCGGCGGCGCCGCCGGCGACGAGGTTGCGCACCATCTGGGCGGTGACGTCCGGCGGGTACGCCGACACCCCGCGCGCGGCGATGCCGTGATCGCCCGCGAAGACGACCAGGCGCTTGCGCTTCAACGATCGCGGCGGGCTCACCCGCTGCACCCCGGCGAGCCAGATGGAAAGGCCCTCGAGCTTGCCCAGCGCGCCGGCCGGCTTCGTCAGCTGCGACTGGCGCTCGAAGGCGGCCGCCATCGCGGTCTCGTCCAGCCGGCCCGTCGACGCCGCGAGCCGGGCGATGCCGTCGGCATCCACGGGGTCGTCCTCTCGTCGCGGCGCAGCGTAGTGGTCAGCGCAGCCGCTGCCGGAGACCGGCGGTGACGAGCCATACGTCGTCGGACTCCGCGGCGATGGCGGCGTTGAGGCGACCCATCTCGTCCCGGAACCGGCGTCCGGCCGGAGTCGCCGGCACGACGCCCTGCCCGACCTCGTTGGTGACGCCGACCACGCGTCCGCGGCACGCGCGCCAGGCGGCGACCAGCGCGGCTACCCGGCCGGCGAGGTCAGCGTCCACCTCCGGCGAGTCCCCGTCCGTCTCCCAGCACCCGGCGTCGTCCATCACCGCGGCGAGCCACAGGGTCAGGCAGTCGACGAGCAGCGGGGCGGCGTCGGGGGAGTGCGCGTCGAGGAGCTTGGCGAGGTCCGTCGTCTCGACCGTCTGCCACGACGTCGGGCGCCGGGCCTGGTGCGCGCCCACCCGCTCCGTCCACTCGGCGTCGGCGGTCGCGACGGGCGAGGTCGCGACGTACGTGATCGCGGGCTCGGCCGCGAGCAGCTGCTCGGCCGCCCTTGACTTGCCCGAGCGGGCGCCGCCGACGAGCAGCGTCCGTCCCGCTCGCCGAGGCGGCCGCGGGGACCCCCCGGTGACGAGCCGAGCACCGTCCGGCAGCAGCCGCACGTCCCACTCGGCCAGGCGGGCTTCGAGCTCGGCCGGCGGCGGGTTGTGGTGCCCGAGGTGGATCGGCGCGACGGTCGTGCCCTGGTGGACCGCCCCGCGGCGGCGCAGCTCGGCGACGGCTTCGGCGAACGTGCGCAGGTCGAGGTGGTCCGTGCCGTGGTCGGCGCGGTCGCCCCAGGACTCCTCGAGCAGCACGACGTCGTACGACGCGCCCTCGACCGCGGCGAGCGTCGTCACGGGCAGCGGCCCGGTGTCGGTGGCGTAGAGCAAACGACCGCCGTCGGGCCCGGTCACGTCGTACAGCACTCCCGGTCCGATCGCCTCGTCGCCGTGGTTCGCGGCCAGGACCCGGATGCGGTAGCCGTCGAGGTCGAGGGTGTCCCCGGCACTGACGGGCAGCGGGTCGACGTCGGCATCCGGGGCGATCCAGTCGTCGAGCAGCGCCAGCGCCGCCGCGGGACCGACGACGCGCAGCCGCTCGCGCGCCCCGGCCCAGTGCCGCCACAGGAGCAGCTCGGGCGCGACGTGGTCGGGGTGGCCGTGGGTGACGAGCACGACCGTCACCGACGCCAGCGAGACGCCGTGCCGGGCCGCGGCGTGCGCGACGTCACCGCCCATGTCCAGCAGCACGCTGCCGTCGACGAGCGC
Source organism: Mycobacteriales bacterium (assembly GCA_035536955.1). Classification (GTDB taxonomy): domain Bacteria; phylum Actinomycetota; class Actinomycetes; order BP-191; family BP-191; genus DATLNF01. The sequence goes on from DATLNF010000097.1 coordinate 9,782, forward strand.
GCTTGACTGCGCCCGGGTCGCCGACGGTCCTGCCGCCCGCACGGCGCGGCAGCTCGCGCACTCGCAGAACGGGTTCGGCCAGCCGTCGGCGGCGCCGGTGCCGAGCAGGAGGATCTCCATCGTCGGTCAGGGTAGTGCGGACATCCGCCGACTCGGCTCGCTTGACCGTCCCGTACGGCGCGCCGTACGTTCCGCGGCGTCTGCTACCCGGCAGCGAAACCGGTGCGAGTCCGGTGCTGTCCCGCAACTGTGGTCCTCCCTCCGGGGAGGCAAGCCAGGTCGCCTGCCGGGTCGCGTGACGAACCAGCCTCGTGGACGGGCATCGGTTCGTACGGCAGGGGTGCCCCTGGCGTCGAGAGCCGACTCGACGACAGAAGGGACCCGACGTGAGATTCCGCACCGCCGTCACCGTCGCCGCCATCTCGCTGCTCGCCGCCTGCGGCAGCGGCGCGCCGCCCGGGGGCTCGTCGTCCGCTGTCGGCTCCAGTGCGCCCGCGTCGGGACCGCAGCGGATCGTGTCCCTCTCACCGACCGCGACGGAGACGCTCTTCGAGATCGGCGCCGGGCAGCAGGTGGTCGCCGTCGACGACCAGTCGAACCACCCGGCGGACGCACCGCGGACGAAGCTGAGCGGCTACGAGCCCAACGTCGAGGCCATCGTGGGCTACCAGCCGGACCTCGTCGTGATCGCTGACGACACGAAGAAGATCGAGGCGCAGCTGAGCCGCCTCGGCATCGAGGTCATCGTCGCGCCACCGGCGAAGACGCTGGACGAGGCCTACCAGCAGATCGAGCAGCTGGGCGTGGAGACCGGCCACGCCGACGCCGCGACCGGACTGGTCGAGCAGATGCGCGACCGGGTCGCCGAGCTGACGAAGGAGCTCGCGCCGCGGCCGAAGCCGCTGACCTACTACCACGAGCTGGACAACACTCTGTACACGGTGACGTCGAAGACGTTCCTCGGCCAGGTGTACACGCTGGCCGGGCTGCGCAACGTGGCCGACCCCGCGGACAAGGCCGGCGGCGGCTACCCGCAATTGTCGGCGGAGTACCTCGTCAAGGCCGACCCCGACCTGGTCTTCCTCGGCGACACGAAGTGCTGCGCGCAGAACGCCGCGACGTTCGCGAAGCGACCGGGCTTCGCCAACCTGAAGGCGGTGCGCGGCAGCCGCGTCATCCCGCTCGACGACGACATCGCGTCGCGGTGGGGACCGCGCATCGTCGACCTGCTCGAGACGATCGTGTCGACCGTCGAGGCCGTGCCGGCGAGTTGAGCCGCATCGAGGACGGCGGACGTCTCCGCCCGGAGCGACTCCGCCCGGGCTGGGTCGCCGCGGCGCTCGGGGCGGTGGTCGTGGCGGCGCTGGCCGGCGTCACCGTCGGCGCGGCGTCGCTGCCACCCGGTGCAGTGCTGCGCGAGCTCCTCGGGCTCGCGTCGTCGCTGACCGACCAGCAGGTCGCGATCGTCGAGCAGATCCGGCTGCCGCGCGTCGTCCTCGGCCTGCTGGTCGGCGGCACCCTGTCGATCTCCGGGGCGAGCTACCAGGGCGTCTTCCGCAACCCGCTCGCCGACCCGTACCTGCTCGGCGCCGCTGCCGGCGCCGGCCTCGGCGTGACGATCGTCATCGTCCGGCTGCCCGACGGCTCCGCCACTCCCGGCGCCGCGCCGATCGCGGCGTTCATCGGCGCGCTGGTCGCGGTGTTCCTCGCCTACCTGCTCGGCGCGGCAGGGTCGGGTCACGGCTCGCCGGCGTCGCTCATCCTCGCCGGCGTCGCGGTCGCGAGCTTCCTCACCGCGGTGCAGACCTACGTCCAGCAGCTCAACCAGGACACGATCCGCCAGGTCTACTCGTGGATCCTCGGCCGGCTCAGCTCCGCCGGCTGGCACGAGGTCCGGGTCCTGCTGCCGTACGCCGTCGTGTCGTGGGTCGTGCTGCTCGCCCACGCCCGCGTCCTCGACGTGCTCGCGGTGGGCGACGACGAAGCCTCGACGCTCGGCATCCACGCGCGGCGGATCCGGCTCATCGTCGTGATCGCGGCGTCCCTCGGCACTGCCGCAGCGGTGTCCGTGTCGGGGCTGATCGCGTTCCTCGGGATCATCGTCCCGCACACGGTGCGGCTGTGTGCCGGCCGGAGCAACCGCGTGGTGCTGCCGCTGTCGCTCCTCTTCGGAGGCGCCTTCCTCTGCGCCGCGGACCTGCTGTCGCGCACCATCGCCGCGCCGGGGGAGATACCGATCGGCGTGGTCACCGCGTTCTTCGGAGCGCCGTTCTTCGTCCTCGTGCTGCGGACGTCGCGACGACTGGGGGTCGCGCCGTGATCCGGCTGACCGCTGTGTCGGTCGACCTCGGCAGGCGTCCGGTGCTGCGCGACGTGAGCCTCACGGTCGGCCGTGGTGAGTGGGTGACGGTCGTCGGCGCCAACGGCGCGGGCAAGTCGACGCTGCTGCGGTTCGTCTCCGGGCTCGTCCGCGGGCGGGGCGACCTGGCGCTGGACGGCCGCGACGCCGACTCGCTGCGCCATCGCGACCGAGCGCGACTCGTCGCGCTCGTGCCGCAGTCGCCGATCGTCCCGGACGGGATCCGGGTCGTCGACTACGTGCTGCTCGGACGGACCCCGCACCTGGGGCCGCTGGGGGCGGAGGGACCCGGCGACCTCGCGTGCGTCCACGAGTCGTTGGAGCGGCTGGACCTCGTGCCGTTCGCCCAGCGCGCGGTGACGACGCTGTCCGGCGGCGAGCGGCAACGGGTGCTGATCGCGCGGGCGCTCGCGCAGCAGGCGCCGATCGTGCTGCTCGACGAGCCGACCACGTCGCTCGACGTCGGGCATCAGCAGCAGGTCCTCGAGCTGGTCGACACGCTGCGCCGCGACCACGACCTGACGGTGGTGACGACGATGCACGACCTCACCCTCGCCGGGCAGTACGCCGACCGGGTCGTGCTCCTCGACGACGGCCAGGTCGTCGTGGACGGCTCCGCGGCGGAGGTGCTCACGGAGGCCAACCTGCTGCGCTACTACGGCGCCCGGGTCCGGGTCGTACGCCACGACACCGGCGTCGCGGTCCTGCCGCTCCGCCCGCCGTCCACGTCGGCGTCCGCGGTCGGCTAGCGTGCCGACATCGACCGGAGACGGGGAGCGGACGTGACCTGGCGGTGGCAGTACGACGGCTCGGCGGCGACGCCGTCGAGCGCCGAGTTCCCGGCACAGGGCGACGCCGAGGCGTGGCTCGGCGACCACTGGCGGGAGCTCCAGGACTCGGGCGTCACCGCGGTGACGCTGGTCGAGGGCGACCGCGTCGTGTACGGGCCGATGAGCCTCGACCCGGCCTGAGTCCCGGATGCCTGTGGCGCCGACCTCGCTCGCGCATCCGCTGACCGACCCGGGTGGCCTCGGCGTACCGCCGTACTCCATCGCCCTGACCGCGGTCGTCGTCATCGCCGCGGTCGCGATGCTCGCGCCGATCGGGCCGGCCGGGTCCACCGGTCGCGGGTCCGACGGGTTCGACGACGTCGACCGGCCGCTGTGGCGACTCCAGCTCCTCACCCGGCTCCTCGTCGTGGTCGCGCTCGTCGGCTGCGTCTACGCGGGTCGCCTCGGCAACCCCGACGGCCTGTCCAACATCGCGCCGCCTCTGGTGGTGGGGGTCGCGTGGCCGGCCCTGGTCGTCGCCGCGCTGTGCCTGCCCCGGCTGTGGTCCTGGCTGGACCCGTGGGACGCGACCGCGCGGGCCATCGAGCCGCTGGCCGGAGTCGGCCGCTCCGGCGTGGAGCGGGCGGATGACGCAGATCCCGCCGCAGATGCAGCTGCAGAGTCCGGCGAGCTGCCGCCGGACGTCGCCGAGGCTGCGCCGGATGTCGGGAGCGTCTGGGCGGGCGTCCCGGCAGCGTTCGCGGTCGCGCACTACGTGGTCGTCCGGCCGCTGTCGACGCAGCCGCGGACTATCGGCTTCCACCTGGCGGTGTACTCGATCGTCGCCGTGGCACTCGGCGTCGCCGCCGGGAGACGGACCCTGGCGCGCAGCGAGGTCTTCGGGCTGACGGCGCGGTGGGCCGGCGAGCTCCGCGATGGGTTCGCCGCGCGCTGGCGAGTGCCGCGTGGTGCCGAGGTCGTCCTCGGCGTGCTGGGCGGCGGGATGCTCTTCGACCTCGCCCGGCGCTCGGGCGCCTACCTCGAGGTGCTGGACCGGCTCGGCGTCTCCGCTCCGGACGCGCTCAGCGAGCGCGCGCAGCTGCTGAGCCTGATCGGCACGTGTGCGATCACGGCCGGCGTGCTCCACCTGGGCGAGCGGGCGGCGGTGAGCCGGGGGGCCGCCGGGCTGGCCGCGGTCGCCGCCCTTCCGGTCGTGCTGGTGCTCCTCGTCGTCACGAAGCTGCGCCGCCTGCTCGTGAGCCTGCAGCTCCTGCCCACCGTGGCGAGCGACCCGCTCGGCCGTGGCTGGGACCTCTTCGGCACCCGTGCGTCCGGGGTCGACCCGAACCCGTTCGGCACGTCCGCGCAGCGCTGGACCGCCATCACGATGGTGACGCTCGCCGGCGTCGCCGGTGCGGTTGCCGTACGCCGCCGTACCGCGGACCGCACGGCCCGCGACCGGGTCTGCTACGCCTTGTTCCTCCTCGTCGCCGCCGCGGTGCTCGGCCTCGCCACCGCTCTCTGAGCGCCACGTCAGTGTTCGCACCCGCTTCAGCGGGCAGGTCAGCACCACCGCCGCAGTCGGCGGACCTCACGACGAAGGGCAAACACATGGTTGACGACGGCACGCAGGGCGGCGACGACGGCGTCAGGGACGCGCTCGCCAACGACTGGGAGCAGACGAAGAGTGACGTTCCGGGTCTTGAGGGCAAAGACCTCGACCAGGACGTCGACGACGAGGACCGGTGCGGGTTGAGCTGTCAGTGCGTGCGTGGGGTCGCCGCATCGCCCAGGACCGTGAACTCGCCGGTCGCGAAGTCGTAGCGCGTCGCTCGGGGCGGCGCGTCCTCGGTGCCCGGCATGGCGTTTCGCTCGACCATGTCCATGCGCACGGCCGTCGTGGCGAAGACCGCGCGGAGCTCCACCGGGTCGGCACCGATGTTGACGGTGCCGTGCACCGCGCCGGCCGGGATGAACGCGGTCGCGCCCGCCGACACCTCGGTCTCGGTGCCGTCGAGGTGCACCCGCGCCGTGCCGGACTCGTACAGCACGACCTCGTCGACGTCGTGCCAGTGCCGCGGGATGCGGTCGCCGACGCCGATCCGCTCGCGGATCACTCCGAAGGAGGCCCGCCCGTCCGGGTCGACCTGGAGCTGCCACGACGACGTGGGGCGGTAGTCGTCGGGGTCGTCGTCCATCGGGACGAAGCCGCCGCCATGCGCGATCCCCACGGGTGCTCCTCTCGGTCGGCTACTCGGTGGGCTGCTCGAGCACGGCGACTCGGGCGAGCGCGGTCTCGACGGCGCGGACCAGGTCGTCGTCGAGCTTGCGACCGGATGCCGCGACGTTGTCGTCGACCTGCTCGGGCCGGGTCGCGCCGACGATCGCGGCGGAGACGTTGTCGTTGCGCAGCACCCAGGCGATCGCCAGCTGAGCGGTCGTCATCCCGGCCGCCTCGGCGAGGCGGCGTACCTCCTGCACCGCGGTGAGCACCTCATCGCGCAGGTAGTCGTCGCTGACACCGCTGCCGTAGGCGGCGCGGGAGCCCTCGGGGCGCGGCCGGCCCGGCAGGTACTTGCCGGTGAGCACGCCCATCGCGAGCGGCGACCAGACGATCTGTCCGATGCCCTCCCGCCGGCACAGCGGGATCACCTCCGCCTCGGGAACCCGCCAGATCAGCGAGTACTGCGGCTGGCTCGACACGATGCGGTCCAGGCCGAGGTCGTCGGCGATGCGCAGCGCGTCCGCGATCTGCGCGGGCGACCACTCGCTGATGCCGACGTAGTGGACCTTGCCCTGGCGGACGAGGTCGTCGAAGGCGCGCAGCGTCTCGACGAGCGGCGTGTCCTCGTCGTACCGATGCGCCTGGTAGACGTCGATGTAGTCCGTCTGCAGCCGGCGCAGCGAGGCGTGGCAGGACTCGAGGATGTGCTTTCGGGACAGCCCGCGGTCCGTCGGCGCGTCGCCCATCGTGCCGAACACCTTCGTGGCGAGGACGTACGACGACCGGCGCTCCCCGGCGAGGACCCGGCCGAGCACCTCCTCGGCCTTGCCCCGCTCGTAGACGTCGGCGGTGTCGAAGAGCGTGACCCCCGCGTCGAGCGCCGCACGGACGCACGCGTCCGCCGCGTCGTCGCCGACCTGACCGCCGTGCGTGACCCAGTTGCCGAGCGCGATCTCGCTGACCTTGAGCCCGGACGCGCCGAGTCTGCGGTACTCCATCGGGGGTGGTCCTCCTACTTGGCGGTGCCGGGTGCCGAGCCGATGACGTCCGCGCCGATCTGGACCCGCGGCGACGGGAAGCGAGTACGGCGGAACTGGATGTTGCGCGCGGCGCCGTACCGGTAGAGCTTGCCGCGCTTGATCTCCGTGCCGTTCGGGAAGCGGTGCGCGAGGACGCGGCGTACCCGCCGCACGGCCACGACCATGTCGAAGACCAGCATCGTGAACAGCACGAAGCCGAGGTTCGCGAGCAGCGCCCGCGCGGTCTCGTTCGCGATGAAGAACGACGTGAGGTTCAGCCCGAGGCCGGGCAGCGCGAGCCAGCCCAGCGACAGCCGCGAGTCGATCGCGTCGCGGACCGCGGCGCGCTCGGGGCCGCGCATCGCCGCCGGCAGCACCCGGTCGTCGCCGCTGCGCATCGCAGCCCGCGCGGCCCGCGCCTCGGCGCGCTGGCGCTGAACCGCTTCCTTGCGGGTCTTGGGCGCGGGAGCGGCCGCCCGGGCCGCCCGGGCCTGGTTGCGCTTGGGCGTGGGCCGGCCCTTGCCGCCGGGCTTGGGAGGTACGACGTCGGACACGCCGCCACCGTATCCGGCGCGGGTGGTGCCCCCGCGAGCGGTGCCGCTCACTCCGGTCCTGGCCGGATGGAGCGTCACCGCGGTGGGGGGCCGGCGGGCTGCGACGGGCGGGCGGCGGGTCAGTCGCCGGTGACGGGGCCCTGCGTCAGCGTGAGCATGCGGTCGAGCGCGATGCGCGCGTCTTTCGCGGTCTGCGGGTCGACCTCGATGCGGTTGATGACCCGGCCCTCGACGAGGTTCTCCAGGACGCGCACCAGGTGCGGCAGGTCGATGCGGTTCATCGTCGAGCAGAAGCAGATGGTGCGGTCCAGGTAGACGACCGTCTTGTCCGGGTGCGCGTCGGCGAGCCGGTTGACGAGGTTGAGCTCGGTGCCGATCGCGAACTTCGCGCCGGCCGGCGCGGTGCGCACGGCGTTGATGATGAACTCGGTTGAGCCCACGAGGTCGGCCGCCTCGACGACGTCGTACCGGCACTCGGGGTGCACCAGCACGGTGACTCCGGGCACGCGCTCGCGCACCTCGGTGACGCAGTCGAGCGTGAACCGGCCGTGCACCGAGCAGTGGCCCTTCCAGAGGATCACCTTGGCCGCCCGCAGCTGCTCGGCGGTCAGCCCGCCGCCCGGCCGGTGTGGGTCGTAGAGGGCGCAGTCGTCGAGCGAGAGCCCCAGCTCGCGGACGGCGGTGTTGCGGCCGAGGTGCTGGTCCGGGAAGAAGAGGATCCGCTCGCCCTTCGCGAACGCCCACTCCATCGAGACCCGCGCGTTCGACGAGGTGCACACGGTGCCGTCGTGCCGCCCGACGAAGGCCTTGATGTCGGCGGAGGAGTTCATGTAGGTGACGGGCACGAGCGTGTCGGTGAGGCCGGCCTCGGCGAGGACCTCCCAGCACTCCTCGACCTGCTCGAGCTGCGCCATGTCGGCCATCGAGCAGCCGGCGGCGAGGTCGGGCAGGATCACCTGCTGGTGCGGCGCGGTGAGGATGTCGGCGCTCTCGGCCATGAAGTGGACGCCGCAGAAGACGACGTACTCGACGCCGCGCTGCTCGGCGGCGCGGCGCGAGAGCTCGAAGCTGTCGCCGGTGAAGTCGGCGAACTCGATCACGGCGTCCTGCTGGTAGTGGTGCCCCAGGACGGCCAGCTTGGGGCCCAGCGCCTCCTTGGCGAACTGGATGCGCAGCTT
>DATLNF010000098.1:0-15986 GCA_035536955.1 Mycobacteriales bacterium
GGACGATGCGCGACTTCGGCAGCCGGTTGCGCCGCGCGACCCCGGTCGGTGTCTGGCCGTAGCGGCGGGCGATCTTGATCAGCGAGTCACCGGGACGCACCACGTGGACGACCTCGACCCAGCGACCGCGGGTCGCCCGCGCCGGCGCGGCGACGACGGGGACCCGGGAGACGCGCAGGGTCCGTCCGGCGATGATCAGGTTGTTGCCGCCGAGGCCGTTGAGCGCGCGGAGCGCCTCGACCGTCGTGCCGTGCCGGCGTGCCAGCTCCGACAGCGTGTCCCCGCGCTGGACCTTGATGACGCCGGGCGCGGCGGCCGTCAAGGACGCGCCGAGGGCGACGGCGACCGCCACTGCGCGGAGGCTGGGGATGGGGAAGGTGCGCATGGCGGGGTTCTCGTCCCTCGAGTGTCGGCGTCGCGGCGAGGCCGCGGCCGGGCTGGCGGGGCGCCGCGACCTTCCCCGATCGCGACCCGCCGACGGTACGGCGCCTGTTACCAGTGTGCAAGATGAGGCTGAAGTGGAGGTTGAGGTTCGGCGGGCGTGGCGAGGCGGGGGCGTCTGCGAGGATCGGCCGATGGCTGCCTCGAGCTCCCCGAGCGACGCTGTCCCGTGGGTCATGGCCGCCCTGGTCCCCCTGCCTGCTGAGGCGGTCCGTGGGTTCGTCCCCGATCTGCCGGTGGAGATCGTCGTGGCGGACCCGCGCACGGCCGCCGGGGTGCGCGCCGCGGTGCGCGACGCCGACCTCGTGCTCGGCGACTTCACCTGTCAGATACCCGTGGACCGCGACGTGCTCGCGGCCGGGCCGCGGATCGCGTTCGTCCAGCAGTGCTCCGTCGGCGTCGAGCACATCGACCTCGCGGCCTGCGCGGCAGCCGGCGTGCCGGTGGCCAACACCGCCGGCGCGAACGCCGTCGCGGTCGCCGAGTGGTGCGTCATGGGCGCGCTCGCCGTGCTCCGCAGCGCCGTCTGGGCAGACGCGCAGATGCGCTCCGGCGGCTGGCCGGAGCTCGAGATGGTCCAGCGCGGCTGTGTGGACCTGGTCGGCCGGCGGGTCGGCATCATCGGCATGGGGGCGATCGCGCGGGAGTGCGTGCCGCGGTTCGCCGCGTTCGGCTGTGCGGTCTCCTACTGGTCGCGCCGCAGGCGAGCGGACGGCGAGGCCCGTGGGGCGGCGTATCTCGACCTGGACGAGCTCGTCGCGACCAGCGACGTGCTGGTCGTCGTCATCGCCCGCGCGGCGGAGACGCTCGGGCTGGTCGGCCCGGACCGGTTGGCCCGACTGCCGCGCGGGGCGGTCGTCGTCAACGCGGCCCGCGGCGGGATCGTCGACGAGGCCGCACTGCTGCGCCTGCTCGACGAGGGTCACCTGGCGGGAGCTGCGCTCGACGTGTACGACGTCGAGCCGCCCGCGGCGGACGACCCGGTGCGCAGCCACGAGCGGGTGCTGCTCTCGCCGCACATCTCCGGCGGCACCGTGCAGAGCCGGCTGCGCATCCTGACGCAGGTCGCGGCGAACCTTCGCCGCGCGGTGTCCGGCGAGCCGGTGTTGGATGTGGTCAACGGCGCGGACCCGCTGGTCCGCCGCCGCTGACGCCGAACGGGAGACGCGTGTCCTTCACCGACGACCTCGAGTCCGTCGGCTTCGTCTTCCAGTCCGTCGGACGGGGCGGGGTGCGGCACCACGCGCTGCAGGGCAACCGGTTCCTGACCTACTACTGCCACGTCGCCGAGGACGAGACGAGCGCGATCTTCACGTGGGAGTTCGCGCTGGGCGAGTACGCGCGCTCGGTGGGGATGGCGGTCGGCACCAACGAGGTCCTCAACGTGTTCCTGTACGACGAGCGGGACGTGACCGTCCCGCCGTCGGTCGCCAGCGTGGTCGCGCAGATCGACGCGGTGGAGACCAGGCTCAACTCGCTGCGGCTCGCCGACCCCGGCATCTGACGGCGCGCCGGACGGGGCGGCCGACAACGCGGCTGACGGTGGCAGGAGGCGGGACATAGACTCGGCGGGTCCACCGGGGAGCTCGAAGGAATCGGGCTGAGAGGTCGGCTAGCCCGCCGGCGACCCGTCGAACCCGATCGGGGTAATGCCCGCGTGGGGAGCACAGGTCGGATGAGCGCCGAACGCGATCCGCTCGTCATCGCCGGGCGAGAGTTCTCCTCTCGGCTGCTGACGGGGACCGGCAAGTTCTCCTCGCACGACCTCATGCGCGCCGCGCTGGACGCCTCCGGGTCGCAGATCGTGACGGTCGCGCTGCGCCGCGTGGATCCCAGCCGCGGCGACGACGACGTGCTCGGCTTCATCGACCTGGACCGGTTCACGCTGCTGCCGAACACCTCGGGCGCGGTCACGGCCGAGGAGGCGGTGCGTCTGGCCCGGCTCGCCCGGGCCGGCGGGATGGGCGACTTCGTGAAGCTCGAGGTCACCCCGGACCCGCGCTGGCTCACCCCGGACCCGGTCGAGACGCTGCGCGCGGCCGAGCTGCTCGTCGCCGACGGCTTCACGGTGCTGCCCTACTGCTCCGCCGACCCGGTGCTGTGCCGGCGGCTCGAGGAGGCCGGCTGCGCCACGGTGATGCCGCTGGGGTCGTGGATCGGCAGCAACCGCGGCCTGCGCACCCGCGACGCGGTGGAGATCATCGTCGAGCAGGCGGGGGTGCCCGTCGTCGTCGACGCGGGTCTCGGCGTGCCGAGCGACGCGGCGGAGGCGATGGAGGTCGGCGCCGACGCCGTGCTGGTCAACACGGCCATCGCCGTGGCACGTGACCCGGTCGCGATGGCCCGTGCGTTCGCGCTCGCCACCGAGGCCGGCCGGCTCGGGTACCTCGCCGGCCGCGCGGCACCGCAGCCGACGGCGGTCGCGTCCTCCCCGCTCACGGGCTTCCTGCGATGAGCGGGTCGCCCGGGGCCTTCGCCGCAGACCTCGCCGCACTGGACCTGCCGGCACTGTCGTCGTACGCGCGTCGCGCGTCGCAGCAGGACGTCGACCGTGCGCTGGCTGCCGACCACCGTGGCGTGCGCGAACTGGCCGCGCTGCTGTCTCCCGCGGCCGCGAGCCGCCTCGAGGAGCTGGCGTCGGCGGCGCGGGAGTGCACGCTGCAGCGCTTCGGGCGCGCGGTGCGCCTCTTCGCCCCCCTCTACGTCTCCAACGCCTGCCTGTCGACGTGCACGTACTGCGGCTTCGCGAAGGACCTCGACGTCGTCCGGCGCACGCTGACTCCCCAGGAGGTGGCCGCGGAAGCCGCCGTGCTGGTGGGCCGCGGGTTCCGGCACGTGCTGCTGGTCAGCGGTGAGCACCGCGTCGAGGTCAGCCCGGCGTACCTCCTCGACGTCGTCGCGGCGCTGCCCGAGTCCGTCGTCTCCGTGTCGGTGGAGACGCAGACGTGGAGCGGCGACACCTACGGCCGGCTGGTCGCCGCAGGGGTCGAGGGCGTCGTGCACTACCAGGAGACCTACGACCGCTCGCGGTACGGCGAGGTGCACGTCGCCGGGTGGAAGCGCGACTTCGACCGCCGGCTCGCCGCGGTCGAGGTCGCCGCCGATGCGGGGATCCGCCGTCTCGGCGTCGGCGCGCTGCTGGGGCTGGCGCTCGACTGGCGGGCGGACGTGCTCGCCGTCGCGGCTCATGCCTCGTGGCTGACCCGCCGCTACTGGCGGACGGAGGTGACGGTCGCGCTGCCGCGGATCAAGCCCAGCGCGTCGGGGTTCCAGCCGGTCGCCGAGCTGACCGACGCCGACTACGTCCAGGCGCTGTGTGCGCTACGGCTCTGTGCGCCCGACGCCGGCATCGTGCTGTCGACCCGCGAGCCGGCCGCGCTCCGTGACGGCTTGGTCCGCATCGCGGTCACCCACCTGAGCGCCGGCAGCTCGACCGAGCCGGGCGGGTACACGCACCCGGGGGCGAGCCAGGAGCAGTTCGAGGTCTCGGACGACCGGTCCGCCGTCGAGGTCGCGCAGATGCTCGAGGCGGCCGGGTACGAGCCGGTGTGGAAGGACGCGTTCAGCCTGCGGGTCTGACCGGCGAGCGGAGTTCGACGGACGAGGAGGAGACGCGGTGGCGGGCGAGGCGACGACGAGTGAGGTGTGGACGCTCGTCCCGGAGTGGACCACGGTCCCTGACGCGGCCGAGGCGCTCGGGGTCGAGGTGACGCGCGTCCGCCAGCTCATCCGCGACGGCGCCGTGCTCGCGACCCGGGCCCCCGACGACGGGCCGCTGTCGATACCGGCGGACTTCGTGCGCGGTGGGCACGTTCTCAAGGGACTGCCCGGGGTCATCACCCTGCTGCGGGATGCGCGGTACGACGACCTGGAGGCGCTGCGCTGGCTCTACACGCCGGACGACACCCTGCCCGGCACGCCCGCGCAGGCGCTCGTCGAGAACCGCGGCACCGAGGTCAAGCGCCGCGCGCAGGCGCAGGGCTTCTGACCATGACCGTCGTCGTGAACGGCGAGCCGCAGGTGCTCGGCGACGGCACGACCGCGGGCGACCTCGTCCGGTCGATGGGGCTGGGCACCGGGTGGGTCGTCGTGGAGCGCAACGGGGACGCGCTGCTGCGCAGCGAGGTCGACGCGACCCCGCTCGCCGACGGCGACGTCGTCGAGGTGATCCGCGCGGTGGCCGGTGGCTGACCGCGCGGGCCGGGTCGCCGCGCTGCAGGACGCGCGGCTCTACCTGTGCACGGGCGCCCGGCGCCGGGAGGGTGATCTCGCGGAGTTCCTCGACGTGGTGCTCGCGGCCGGAGTGGACGTCGTCCAGCTGCGCGAGAAGGGCATCGAGGCGGCGGAGGAGCTCGCCCTGTGCGAGGTGGTCGCCGACGCGGCCCGGCGGCACGGACGCCTGTGGAGCGTCAACGACCGGGCGGACGTCGCGTCCGCCGCGGCGCCCGACATCCTGCACCTCGGCCAGGGCGACCTGCCGGTGGGAGTGGCGAGGCGGGTCGTCGGCGACGGCATGCTGGTCGGGCGGTCGGCGCACAGCCCGGCCGAGGTCGACGCCGCCGCCGTCGAGCCAGGAGTCGACTACTTCTGCGTCGGACCGGTGTGGGAGACGCCGACGAAGCCCGGCCGCCCGGCGGCAGGACTCCCGCTGATCGACCACGCGGTGGCGAGGTGGGGGACCCGGCACCCGACGCGGCCGTGGTTCGCGATCGGCGGCATAGACCTGGACTCGATCGAGGAGATCGTCGCGCGCGGGGTCAGCCGCGTCGTCGTCGTCCGGGCGATCACCGAGGCGGCCGACCCGGCGGCGGCGACCCGCGAGCTGACCGGCATCCTGCGCGACGTCGTACCGCGGTAGCCGTCGATCAGAGCCTGCCGAGCGCCGCCGTGATCTCCTCGGCGCCGATCGCCCCGGCCAGCCGCTCCACGACGACGCCCTTGCCGTCGACGAAGTAGGTCCAGGGCTCGGTGGCGAACTTCCAGGCGGTGAGGGCGGGCGCGAGCTCGGCGCCCTGCTTGCGGTAGGCCTCGACGTGGATGAACGCGACCCCGGCCGGCGCCGACTTCTTGGCGGCCTCGACGAGGTCGACGACGGGCCCGCAGGTCTCGGTCGCGCAGAACGCCGGCGCGGAGAAGGTGACGACCGTCGGCTTGCCGCTCTTCAGGGCCGCGTCGAGCGAGACGCCGTGCATCGAGCACGCGGGCTTGCGGCTGCATAGCGGGTCCGCGCCCTGCGGCGCCGCGGTGGTCGGGGTCGGCACCGAGATCGCGCGCTGCCCCGGCAGGGGTGAGGGGGAGGTGGTCGCCACCTTGACCTGCACGCCGCCCTTGAGCTGGGCGCCCTCCTTCGTCGTCGCGACGGCCGCGAGGTAGTACGGCCCGGCCTGGGGGAACGGGATCTGGGCGACGTAGATCGCCTTCTCCTCGACCCCGCCGCGGAGCCATACCGCCGGCACGCTGGCGACCGGCTTCGCGGCCGGGTCCGGGCCGGCATGCACGACGACGTCGGCGTCGGTCAGCGGGCTGCCGTCGGGGTCGAGCAGGCCGAAGGAGTAGCGCGAGCTGCCGACGATGAGCTCCGGCTGCGCGTCGAGGAGCTGCAGCCCCTTCGCCGCGTCCGGCGCGATGTCCTGCAGGCTGTCCCCGGGGGTCGCGGTCGGCGCGGGCGCAGCCGCGTCGTCGTCCTGTCCGCACGCGCCGAGCAGCGGGATCCCCACGCCGAGGACGCCGAAGCGCAGGAAGGCACGGCGGTCCACGGAGCTCCTTCGTCGCGGCTGACGGGAGGTCGAGTCTACGAGACCCGACTCCGCCACCCCCGTGACTCGGGGGAGCCGGCTGGCTAAGGGCGTCAGCCCGCCCGGACGAGCCGGCGGCGGCGGACCAGGTGCAGCCCGCCGGCAGCGACGAGCAGCGCGACGCCGATGCCCGCGACGTTGCCACCCGTGGCGGGCAGCGGTGCCGGCTTCGGCGGGACCGGCACCTCGGGCCCGGGCTGCGTCGGGCCGGGCTGCTGCGGTCGGACGACCGGCTTGGCGCCGCCGGCCCGCGGCTCGGGCTTGCCGAAGAACGACGGGCCGTCGTTCTGGCGGGTGAAGCCGGGGAGCGCGACCGGCCCGCCCATCCGGGTGTCGGAGTACGCGAGGACGAGGTTGCCGTCGCCGGCGATCTCGATGCTGAAGTAGTCACCGAGCCGTCGGTCGATCAATGCCGCCTGACACGTCGTGCCGCCCTGGCAGATCGTGCCGGTGTGGATCGCATCCGGTACGGCGGTCACGTTGCGGAACGCGGGTGTGGGCGAGCTCAGGCAGCCGAGGCCGTTGAGGCTCTGCGACGCTTCGACCGTCCACCCGTGGGTTCCCGTCGTCTCCGCGTTGTGGTTGGGCAGCTCGGTGTCGGCGGCGAACCAGGCGACCGCGACGCGGCCCTCGTCGCCGACGGCGAGCCACGGCCAGATGTCGGTGTTGGCGTCCTTGTCCAGCCGCAGCGGCGTCGACCACGTCTTACCCCGGTCGACGGAGTAGGCGTAGTAGATGCCGGCCGGGCGGTCGCCGTTGCCGGACTCGTCCCAGGTGATGTAGAGGTTGCCGGCCGGGTCGAGGTCGAAAGCGGGCCAGTGGGCGAGCATCGACACGCCGTCGGTGATGACGAAGTCCTCGAAGGACAGGTCGTCCTGCCGCGCGTTGCGGAACACCCGCATGATCAGCTCGTTGCCGTTGTACTGCGTCTCGTAGAGCGTGCCGTCCTTCTTGTCCACCCGGATGTCGCCGAGCCCGGCGTCGTCGGCCTGACCGGGGCTGAACGTCTTGCCGCCGTCCTTGCTCTTGTAGAGGAAGTGGCCGGTGTTGCCCGCCGGCTGGGTCGGGAAGGTGCCGCCGCCGAAGCTGTTGGCGATGATGTAGACGACGTTCTCCTCGTCGCCCTCGGTCCACTGCCGGTCGGTGACCGTCTGGGCGAAGAGGTTCTGCTCCTGGTAGCTGCGACCGCGGTCCTCGGACTTCGACATCGAGATGTTCGCCAGGTTGATCTCGGAGACGTACACGTTGCCGGCGGTGTCGTAGGCGAACTCCGGGTCGGAGAACCCGGATCCGAAAGTCGAGTCCGGCGGGAGCGTCCGGTCGACGTAGTTCCACGTCCGGCCGTGGTCGTCGGACCAGTAGTAGTAGGTCTGGCCGCGGTAGTTGCCGGCGAACGCGGCGATCTGCTCATCCGCCGATGCCGGCGTGAAGAAGTGCGTCGTTCCGGCGTGCGAGCCGTAGAGCAGCGTGCCGTCCGGGTGCGTGAAGATGATCGGCTCGCCACCGGCCCGGGTCAGGTCGACATACCCCGGCTCGTCGAACCGCATGGGCTGCGACGGTGCGGCGCAGCTGCCGGCTGCGGTGGCCGGGGTGGCCAGCGTCGCGGCGCCCGCGGCGACAGCGACGAGACCGCCGAGGGCGAGCAGGCGGGGGATCCTGGCGGTCCGGACGCGCATGGCGAACTCCTGAGTGCGTGAGGGAGACAAGACTCCGTTACACCGTGCTTCGCCGCCTCGCGGGGCGGGACCTGCCCCACGACGTTACCCGTACTAGGCGACCGTGAACGCCACGATCTCGCCCGCGCTGCGGTAGTGCTCCTGGCCCTCGCCCTCGGCGTCGCTCTCGGTGCATTTCGCGTAGTACGACCCCGGCGGGAGGGCGGCGTCCCACAGCGCGCTCTCGCCGGGCGCGAGGCCGGCGATGCCGCCCCAGAACTCGCCGGGCATGTTCTCGAGCTTCTCCTGGCCCTGGAAGTACTTGTCGACGAAGTCGGAGAGCTGCTGGAAGGTCTTGCCCTCGTCGACCTTGGCGATCAGCAGCAGGTGGTCCTTCTTGCCGGTGTTCGTGACCTTGACGAGCCCCGTGCCGGTGAAGCCGGCCGGCATCGTGACCTTGCCGTCGGCGATGGTCGCCTCCAGCGGGGTCGTCGGCGGCGCGGCCGGCGTCCCCACCGGGTCGGTCACCACGATCTGGTTGATCATGCCGCGCTCGTAGTGGGACGGCGGAGGTGCGTCCGGGCCGGCGGGAGCTGCTCCCGCCACCGGGAAGAAGCAGACCAGCGCGTAGGTCCCCGCCTTCTTGAACTCCATGTACGTCGTCACCTGCGCGCCGGCCGTCAGGATGTCCGGCTCACCGGCGACGTTCGGCTCGTCGGCGTTGACGTTGACGAAGACGGTCGCGTCGTCCTTCTCGTCCGGAGTCTTCAGCGCGGTGCTCACGTCAGCGGCGGTCTTGCCGGGCTTCAGCTCGCCGACGGCGAGCATGTGCATGTCCTTGCCGTCGTTCTTGAAGGTCACCCGGGTGAGGCCCGTGGTGATCTCCGGCTTCGACACCGTGTAGCCGTAGTCGATCCCGGAGATCGTCACCTCGCTGAGGGCCGCCGCGGACGGGCTCGCGGAGCTCGCCGCCGGGGCGGGCTGCGCGGTCGGCTCGTCGTCGTCGCCGCACCCGGCGACGCTCACCGTGAGGAGCAGGCCCATCGCTGCTGCGCCGAGTCTGGATGCCCGTGGTGCCATCTGCGTCTCCGTCCGCCTGTGGGTGGCTGGGACGCTAGCAAAAGTGTCGGCGGGGTTAGACGCGGCGCGCGGTCGCTGCGGCCGCGAGGTCCTCGAGGACGGTCCGCGCCTCGTCGTGGACGGCGCCCGATGACAGCGCGGCGAGCGCGCGGTCGGTGAGCTCGCTGATCAGCGACTCGACCTCGGCGCGCGCGCCGGTCTCGTCGATCACGGTGCGCAGGGCTGCTACACCCTCTTCGTCGAGGTGTGGGTCACCGAGGTGCCGTCGGACGACCGCGGCCTCGTCCGGGCGCGCCCGCTGCAGGGCGGTCGCCACGAGGACGGTGCGCTTGCCCTCGCGCAGGTCGTCGCCGGCCGGCTTGCCGGTCTCCGCGGGGTCGCCGAACACGCCGAGCAGGTCGTCGCGGAGCTGGAAGGCCTCGCCCAGGGGCAGGCCGTAGGCCGTGTACGTCGCCAGGACGGCAGGCGCGCCGCCGGCCAGGACGCCGCCCAGCTGCAGGGGACGCTCGATCGTGTACTTGGCGCTCTTGTAGCGGGCGACGCGCCGCGCGCGCTCGACGTCGCGACCGCCGAGCACCTGCTCGAGCAGGTCGAGGTACTGACCCGCCATGAGCTCCACCCGCATCTCGTCGTACGTCGCGGCCCCGCGCCGCAGCACGTCGCCGGGCAGGCCACTGGTGTTCAGCAGCTGGTCGGCCCAGATCAGGCACAGGTCCCCGAGCAGGATCGCCGCGGACGTGCCGAAGGCCTCCGGGTCGCCGAGCCACGACTCGCCCCGGTGGAGCGCGGCGAACCCCCGGTGCAGCGACGGTCGCCCCCGTCGGGTGTCCGAGCCGTCCATCACGTCGTCGTGGATGAGCGCGCACGCCTGCAGCAGCTCCAGGCTGGCGGCGGCAGTGACGATCTCGTCGACGTCCGGCCCGCCGGCGCCGCGCCAGCCCCAGTAGCAGAAGGCCGGTCGCAGACGCTTGCCGCCGTCCAGGACGAAGTCCCGCACCTTCTCGGCGGCGGGACCGAGCTCGACCGCGATCGAGTCGAGTGCCGAGACCTGGCCGGACAGGAACTCGTCGAGCGCCTTGCGGACGCGGTCGCGCAGGTCCGCGACGTCGAGGACGTGGCTCACGGCCGGGACGCTACCCTCGGGCACGTGGCGACGACGGTCCGGGAGCTGCTCAGCCGTGGGGAGCGGACGTTCTCCTTCGAGTTCTTCCCGCCGAAGACCGACGCGGGTGCGGCCGAGCTCTGGCAGGCGATCCGCCAGCTCGAGCCGCTGGCGCCCACCTTCGTCTCGGTGACGTACGGCGCCGGCGGCTCGACCCGGGACCGGACGCTGCGGGTCGTCGAGCGGATCGCTACGGAGACGACGCTCACCCCGGTCGCGCACCTGACGTGCGTCGGCGCCTCCCGCGCCGAGCTCCGCAACGTGGTCGGCGCGATCGCCGACGCCGGGATCCGCAACGTCCTCGCGTTGCGCGGCGACCCCCCGGGCGGGCCGGGTGGGACGTGGGAGCCGCACCCGGAGGGTCTGCTCTACGCCGAGGAGCTGGTTCGCCTCGTCCGCGAGCTCGGGGACTTCTGCGTCGGCGTCGCCGCGTGGCCCGAAGGTCACCCCGAGGCGCCGGACCGGGACACGGACGCGAAGTACTTCGCGCAGAAGTGCGCAGCGGGTGCCGACTTCGCGATCACGAACTTCTTCTTCGACGTGGCTGACTACTTCTCACTCGTCGAGCGAGTCCGGGCGCTCGGCTGCGATGTCCCGATCATCCCGGGGGTCATGCCGGTGACGAACGTCGCGCAGATCGAGCGCATGGCGCTCATGTCCGGCGCGGCGTTCCCCGCCGATCTCGCCGAGCGACTGCGCGCTGTGGCCGACGACCCGCTGGCTGTGCGCGGGATCGGGGTCGGGGTGGCGACGGCGATGTGCCGAGAGCTGCTGGACGGCGGCGCGCCGGGCGTGCACTTCTACACACTCAACCGGTCGACGGCGACACGGGAGATCTACGCGGCGCTCGGGCTCGGGAAATAGCAGGAAGGGACCATAATCCTGGCGAAGTGCCGTACGCACGCCCGTCTGCCCGCGCCCGGTCCCGGAGGATCATCCATGCGTCTCGCCCCCCGTCGAGGCCTCGCAATCGTCGCCGCCGCGGCCCTCACCGCGCTCGCGACCGCGCCCGCTGCCGCTGACCACACCGACCCGAACGAGCACCTGGTCCCGATCGTCGACCTCGGTCCGGAAGCCGTCTCGGACGGCGAAGGCGAGTGGGAGCACATCAAGAGCTTCGGCGGCACCACCGGCACTGACGTGAAGTTCTTCCACCGCGACGGCCAGATCTATGCGGCCGGCGGTCAGCTCGGCCAGGCTGAGCCGATCATCGTGGGCCAGCGCATCCTCAAGCTCACCGACTTCGACGGGAGCGTCAATCCGGAGTGGGTTGCCGACCACGGCTCCGCCTACTGCGGTGACGTGTCGAACGTCCGCAGCACGACCGGCCTCCAGCACGACAACGTGGTCGTCCCGCGAGCGCCGCACGCCGACTTCTTCAAGCCGGGGCCGAAGCCGCAGGGTCAGCTGCTGATCGACGCCGTCGACGCGGTCGGCCGCTGCCACGACAAGACCACCGGTGGTCTCGAGTTCGTCGACGTCAGCGGGCTGGGCACCGAGGGGTTCGAGCCGCGCGAGGTCCACCTCACCCGGCACAACGGCACGTCGCACACCGTCACCGCCGACGCGACCCGGCCGTGGATCATCTACAACAGCAACTCCGAGTTCGGCACCGACCCCGGTGCGAACGACGACAACCCGCTCGGCGTCGGCCAGGCGTGGATCGACGTCCTCGACATCCGCACCTGCCTCAACAACACCGGCAAGACGCTGGACGCGCAGCGGGCGGCGTGCGCGCCCAAGGTCTTCCGCATCCCGTTCGAGTACAAGTGGGCGGTGCAGGAGACCGAGGACGGCACCAAGCAGCAGCCCTCCGGCTGCCACGACATCACGGCACGGCCGGGCAAGATCTACTGCGCCGCGCTCAACGCGACGCTGGTGTTCGACGTCACCGGCCTCACCGACGCG
The DNA here is from genome assembly GCA_035536955.1 of Mycobacteriales bacterium. Lineage (GTDB taxonomy): Bacteria > Actinomycetota > Actinomycetes > BP-191 > BP-191 > DATLNF01. Next base: position 12,042 of record DATLNF010000098.1, read on the forward strand.
CAAGGGCCCGCGATCCCCGCCGCGACGGACAAGCGCGGGGACATCAAGGGCACCCCGCTGCCCTGCAAGATCACCGACGCGGTTCCTGCGGTCGGCGGCGCGACGGCAGCGAAGGTGACCGACTGCGTGTTCGAGCAGCCGCTCGCCAGCCCCGCCGACCAGACCACGGCGGCCGTGCGCGCGGTCAACGCCTACAACGAGCTGAAGCGCCCGGCAGCGACGGGCTGGAAGTTCGTCGGCAACGTCAACCACGTGGGCCGCAACTGCGGGGAGCACGGCGTCTACACCTGCAACACGAACGTCGTCACGCCGGCGCGCGAGGGCGTCTCCGTCGCGCACGAGTCGGATCCGTCCCCCGATGGCAAGCACATGTTCGTCACGGACGAGCGCGGCGGCGGCATCCTGCCGCCCGGCGCCACCTGCGCGCCGTCGCTGGACAACCCGTACGGCAACGGCGGGCTGCACGTCTTCGACCTCACCAAGAAGGACGCGGACGGCCGCTTCGAGTACGCGAAGGGCGCCGACGGCGAGAAGGCCGTCTACGTGTCCCCGAGCCGGCTGGCCAGCGCCACCTTCTGCACGATCCACGTGATCGAGCACATCCCCGACGAGCGGCGGATCATCGCCGCCTGGTACAGCCAGGGCATCAAGATCCTCGACTACGACTTCGACGAGCAGGGGCAGATCTCGTTCACCGAGACCGCCGGATACGCGCTGCTGCCCAACGACATCTGGGTCGGCGAGCCGTTCAAGATCGAGGACAACGCCGACGGCACCCGGACCTACTACTTCCTGTCGAACGACGTCGCCCGTGGCATGGACGTCTTCAAGTGGACCGGCCCGACCAACAAGATCGCGGGGGCCGCCGGCCCGGCGCCCGCGCCCGCTCCGGCGCCCAAGCCGGCCCCGAAGCCGGCCCCGAAGCCGGCGCCGCTGCCGGCCACCGGTGCCGACTACGCGCTGGTCGGGCTCGCCGCGATCCTGCTGCCCGCCGCGCTGCTCGCCCGACGTCGTCTCGCCCGCGCCGCCTGACCTGACCGCGCCCGGGTAAGCAGTCCGTCACCGCGGCGCGGGATGGTTGGTCGGCGGGGTCGCGTTGGACAGGGGACCGGATCCTCTGCCCAGTACGGAGATCGATGTCGCGCGCTGCTCGCACGCTTCTCCTGCTCGTCCTCCTGATCGGCTCACTCGCCTGGCTCGCCCCCGGCGCGGGCGCGCTGGTGCCCGCCGAGTCCGACGCGCTGCCCCCGCACGACCCGCACCGCGTCCTCGTGGCGTTCCAGCCGGAGGCGCAGCCCGCGGACGTGGCTGCCGCGCACGCTGCGGTCGGCGCGCGCGTGGAGTCGCGGATCGGCTCAACCGGGGTGGTCACGGTCGCGCTGCCCCGGCACCTGGCCCCGGCCGCCGCTGCCGCGACGTACCGGCGCATGCGTGGGGTGGCCTTCGCGGAGCCCAACTGGCTGATCCGGCTCGCCGGCGCGCCGAGCGACTCGCGCCTCGGTGAGCAGTGGGCCCTGAACAGCGCGACGGGTCCGGACATCGACGCCTACCACGGGTGGGCGGCCGCGTACGGCGCAGGCCGGTTCCCCGCCACCGGCGGCGTCCGGGTCGGCGTGGTCGACAGCGGGATCGACCGGACGCACCCGGAGCTGATGTCGAAGGTCGTCGGGTGCGGGACCGCCAACTCCGGGACCGGCATCGTGCTGCCGGGCTCGTGCAGCGATGATCACGGCCACGGCACCCACGTCGGCGGGATCATCGCGGCGGCGACCGACAACGCCACCGGCGTGGCCGGCGTCGCGCCCGACGCCCAGCTCGCCGTGGTGAAAGCGCTCAACGGCATCGGCGAGGGCTTCTACAGCGACGTCATCGCGAGTCTCCGGTGGCTCCGGGTGGAGGCCGGCGTCCGGGTCATCAACATGAGCTTCGGCGGCGGTCCGCGCTCCGACGCCTTCGACCGCGAGCTGTCCGCCGCCGCGGCGGCCGGCGTGCTCCTCGTCGCCGCGTCGGGCAACAACGGCAGCTCGACGCTGAGCTACCCCGCGAGCCACCGCGACGTGCTCTCGGTCGGCGCCGTCGACATGGGTGGCGCCCGGGCCGGGTTCAGCAACTGCAACGACGACGTGGAGATCGCGGCCCCGGGTGTCAACATCCTCTCGACCGGCCTCGCCGGGGGCTACCTCTACGCCAGCGGGACCTCGATGGCGGCGCCGCACGTCGCCGGTGCGGGCGCGGTCCTCATGTCGACCCGCGGGATGACCGCGGCGGCCGCGCGGTCCGCCCTCGTCGGGGGCACCGTCGGGTCGGGCGGGTGCCTCGCCGTCGGGACCCTCAACCTCGCCACGGCGCTCGGCGCACCCGCGCCGGTGGTGACGGCGTCGCCGACACCGGCAGCGACGCCACCTCCGCCACCGGTCTCGCCGAGCGCCGAGGCGTCGGCCTCACCCGCCGCGACGGAGATCTCGACCCCTTCACCCACTGCGAACGCGACGCTTTCCCAGGCTCCGGCGCCGGCGCCGAGTCCCGAGCCGACGGCCACCCCCGAGCCGTCCCCGACTCCGTCGCCGGCCGTCACGCCCGCTCCTAGCCCGATTCCTAGCCCGACCCCGACCCCGACTCCGGCCGCGGTGTCGCCGACGGCCTCCGCGTCGTCCCCTCCGCCCAGCGCGTCGCCCAGCGACGGGCCGGGCCCGACGCCCGCCCCCGAGCCGTCCCGCCAGGGCGCGGCTCCCGCGACCCCGACCGGTGGGTACGTCCCGGTCGCGCCGCAGCGCCTCGTGGACTCGCGGACCGGCCTCGGGTCGCCGCCGACCCGACTGGTCGGCGGGGAGACCCGCACGTTCGCCGTCGCCGGTCAGGCCGGCATCCCGTCCGACGGCGTTCGCGCTGTCGTGGTCAACGTCACCGCCGTGGCGCCGAGCCACTCGACATACCTCACCGCCTTCCCGGCCGCCCAGGCCCGGCCGACCGCGTCGACGCTCAACACGGGACCAGGTCGTACGACGGCCACCCTGGCGACCGTCCAGCTCTCGAACGACGGGCGGCTCGCGGTCTTCAACCAGGCCGGATCGGTCGACGTCGTGCTCGATGTCGTCGGCTTCTACGGCGACGGCACCCTCGCCGAGGAGCAGGGGTTCGAGGCGCTGGCACCCAGCCGCCTGCTCGACACCCGGACCGACGGCGGGCCGGTCGCTCCGGGCGGGCCTCGGCCGCTCCAGGTCGCCGGGCGCGCCGGCGTCCCCGGGACGGGGGTCCGCGCCGCGGTACTCAACGTCACCGTGACGGCGCCGACCCGCGCCAGCCATCTGACGGCGTACGCCGACGGCTCTGCGCCGCCCGCCACGTCGAGCCTGAACTTCGCGGCGGGGGAGACGCGGGCAAACCTCGTCGTCGTCGCGCTCGACGCCTCGGGACGCATCGCGCTGGCCAACCACGCCGGTGGCGCGCACGTCGTCGTCGACGTGCTCGGCTGGTTCGGCGAGGGCGCGGTCGGCCGCTTCGGGGCACTGCCGCCCACCCGGCTGCACGACACCCGGCAGTCGAGCTCCGGCGGCGTGCCGGGCGGCTCGAGCATCACCGTCGCGGCCGCCGAGCGGGCCGGCGTGCCCGCGGACGCCACCGCCGTGCTCGTGACGGTGACGGCAACCGGGGCCACGAGTCCCGCGCACGTGAGCCTGCACGTGGCCGGCGAGGCCCCGCGGGCCTCCACGCTCAACCTGCGACCCGGGTCGACGGTGGCGAACCTCGCGGTGGTCCCCACGACCCCCGAGGGTGCCGTGGGCGTCTACAACAGCGCCGGTACGACGCACGTCGTGCTCGACGTGGTCGGCTTCTACCGCACCTGACGGTCGCTGTCGGCCGGGGGGTTGACATGCCCCGGCCGCAGAGCTTTACTGGATCTGGAATCGAACACCTGTTCGACTCCGAGCACCGGCCGGCTCTCGC
>DATLNF010000099.1:0-12444 GCA_035536955.1 Mycobacteriales bacterium
TCATCGGTTAATGGGTTGGTTGGGGGGCCTCGGCGACGACGTCGAAGCGCATCGCCTCGCCGCAGTGGCGGGGCGGCCGGTCGTTGCCCTTGCGCAGCAGCACGACCTGGGTGCCGCAGCCGGCGCAGGTGTAGACGGGAATGCCGCCGTCGGTGACCACGTCCACCGGCGGGTGCGACTTCTCGCCGACCCGTAGCGGGCGCATCATGCCGAAGCCGAGTCGGATCGACACGGTGGCGATCACGACGGCCAGCGCCGCTCGCGCGCCCCAGTCGGCGAGCCCGACGGCATCGAGGAAGAGGAAGCCGACGGCCGAGCCGTAGAGCAGTCGGGAGACGGTGCGGCGCGACATGGGTGGGGTCCCGTGTCAGCGCTAGAGCAGCTCGAGGATGGTGGCGTTGGCCTGGCCGCCGCCCTCGCACATCGTCTGCAGCCCGTAGCGGATGCCGTTGTCCTTCATGTGGTGGACGAGCGTGGTCATCAGCCGCGCGCCGGAGCCGCCGAGCGGATGGCCGAGGGCGATCGCGCCGCCGAGCGGGTTGAGCGCCTTCTCGTCCGCGCCGATGTCGGCGAGCCAGGCGAGCGGCACCGAAGCGAAGGCCTCGTTGACCTCGAAGGCGCCGATCTCGTCGAGGGACAGGCCGCTCTTGGCCAGCACCTTCTGGGTGGCGGGGATGGGCGCGGTGAGCATCGGCATCGGGGCAGCGCCGGTCACCACGGCGGTGTGGATCCGCACGATCGGCGTCAGGCCGTGAGCCGCCGCGAACTCGCTGGTGGTGATCAGCAGCGCGGCCGACCCGTCGGAGATCTGCGAGGAGTTGGCCGCGGTGATCTTGCCGTCCTCGGTGAACGCGGGCTTCAGCGCGGCCAGCTTCTCCAGTGTCCCGCCGCGCCGGATGCCCTCGTCGAGGCTCACCCCGGCGACCGGCACGATCTGCGCCTCGAAGGCCCCGGAGTCCTGCGCGGTCGCCGCACGCTCGTGCGACTGGAGCGTGTACTCGTCGAGCTGGGTGCGGCTGAGCCCCCACGTGTCGGCGATCTGCTCGGCCCCGATGCCCTGGTTGGGGAAGACGTCGCCGTAGCGCGCGGTGTACATCTCGCCGAGCGGGTTGGCGGTGAAGCTCGAGCCCATCGGCGTGCGACTCATCATCTCCACGCCGCCGGCGACCGCGACGTCGTACTGCCCGGCGATGACCCCGGCGGCCGCGAAGTGCACCGCCTGCTGGCTCGAGCCGCACTGGCGGTCGACCGTCGTACCGGGCACCGACTCGGGCCAGCCGGCTGAGAGCACGGCGGTGCGGGCGATGTCGAAGGTCTGCTCGCCGATCTGCATGACGCAGCCCCAGATGACGTCGTCGACCAGCGCCGGGTCGAGGCCCGACCGCGCGGCGAGCGCCTGCAGGACCAGCGCCGAGATGTCCGCGGAGTGCACCCCGGAGAGCCCGCCGTTGCGCTTGCCGACCGGCGTGCGGACCGCTTCGACGATGACGGCGTCGCGCATGAAGGACCACCTCAAGAGCTCGGGAGACGTAGCCTCCTGATCGTACGGCCCCCGCGATTAGCCCGGTTAACCGGCCAAGTGGACCCCCTGGCTGGCCGGATCGGGTCCAATTGCCCGGTGAAGCAGCGACAGGAGGGGTCCGAACGGGTGACGTACGCCGCTGCGCCGCACGTCGTCGCGGTGCTGCTGCTCGGCGCTGCCGGCTTCGGGGTGTTCGCCGCCGGCGAGCGCGGCGCGGGTCGCCTGCTGCTCGGCGCCGCTGCGCTGGGCTGCCTCACCGAGGGCCTGCGGTGCTTGGTCGCGCGGCCGGTCGTCGCGGCCGACGATCACGGCATACACATCGGACGTACGACGCTGCCGTGGGCCGAGATCACCTCGATCTGCGGCCGTACGACAACCCGCAAGCTCATCCGCGCGACCACGCTGGAGATCGACGCCGGAGACACGCTCGTGCACGTGCCGGCTTACCGACTCGGCGCACCAGTGGCCGAAGTGGCCAGCGCGCTGACCGCCCGACGTCCTACCTAACGGACGAAGGTCGATTCGCCCGACAGCGGCGTGCCGTCCCGCAGCTGCGGGAACTCGTTGCGCAGCGCGCCTGTGCGGAAGGCGACAAGGGCCACCAGGGCGAGCGCGATTCCCGCGATCGCCGCGCCTTGAATGCGCCCGCGCTGCGGACCGCGCGGCACCCGCGCCATAGCGGTGGCGATGGCGAAGCCGGTGGCCAGGCCGCCGATGTGCGCCCAGTTGTCGATGTTGGGGATCGCGAATCCCAGCAGCAGGTTGATGACGATCAGCCCGACGATCTGCCCGGTGTCGGCGCGCAGCCGCTTCGCGATCACGTAGTAGGCCCCGAAGAGCCCGAAGACGGCACCGGAGGCACCCACTGATGTCGCGGAGAACACTGCGAGGCCGCCGCGCGGCCCGACGTCGGCCAGCAGGTAGGACAACGTGGAGCCACCGAGCGCCGACACCAGGTAGAGCGCGATGTAGCGCACCCGCCCCAGCGCGTTCTCCACCTGGGTGCCGAAGGCGAACAGCGCGTACATGTTGAACGCGATGTGGATCACGCTGCCGTGCAGGAAGGCAGCAGTCACCAGTCGGTAGTACTGACCTGCGGCGACCCCCTCGGCGAACCCGCCCCCCGCGAGCGCCGGGAGATCGGCGTACTTCGCCACGATCGAGGAGTCCGACACCTGCAGCAGATAGGCCACGACGCACATGCCGATCAGGACCTTGGTGACCACCCCCTCCTCGCCGGACACCTTGCCGCCGAAGAGCGTCTGTCGCGTCCGGATGGAGCGGTTGCCCTCCTTGACGCAGTCGGGGCACTGGAATCCGACCGCGGCGGAGTGCATGCAGTCCGGGCAGATCGACTTCTCGCACCGGTTGCAGCGGATGTAGGTCTCGCGGTCCGCGTGCCGATAGCAGACGGGTACGTCGACGTCGGGCGGACCGGCCGCCGAGGGCTGGTCGGTCATCAGGCCGGGCGGGTCTCGATCGTCACGCTCTCGATGACCACGTCGGTGGCCGGCCGGTCACCGGCCTGGGTGGGTGTCGTGGCGATCTTGTCGACGACGTCGGTGCCAGCGGTCACGTGGCCGAAGATCGTGTGCTTGCGGTTGAGGTGGGGGGTGGGGCCCACGGTGATGAAGAACTGCGACCCGTTGGTGCCCGGGCCGGCGTTGGCCATGGCCAGGATGTAGGGCTTGTCGAAGACCAGCTCGGGGTGGAATTCGTCGTCGAAGCGGTAACCCGGTCCGCCGCGGCCGCTGCCGAGCGGGTCGCCGCCCTGGATCATGAAGCGGTCGATCACCCGGTGGAACACCGTGCCGTCGTAGAGCTTCTTCGCCTCGGTCTTGCCGGTGCGCGGGTCGGTCCACTCGCGGGTGCCCTCGGCGAGCTCGACGAAGTTGCGCACGGTCTTCGGCGCGTGGTTAGGGAACAGCTTGACCTCGATCGTGCCGAGGGTCGTGTCCAGCACCGCAATCGTGTCCTCGGCCACAAGGCCTCCTCACCGGTCCGGTCGGGTCGCGCGGGTCGCCGCATCCTTACACGGCACCCGCGGGCGGGTTTTCCGGCGGAGCCCATCGGGCAAGGCTCCAGCAGAAGACTGCCCTGCTGTCCTCGCCTGGAGGCTCCGCCATGCGCACGCCCACGCTGACCACCCTGCCGACGCCTCCGCTGGAGTCGGCCCTCGGCACGGCGCGAGACGTCGCGCTCACGGCGCGCGACAAGGGCCTCGAGCTGCTTGACAGTGACGCCGCCCAGGAACTGCTGCGGCGCGGTCAGCACATCGCGATCGTGGCCCGCGACCGCGGCACCGAGCTGCTGGAGAGCGACGCGGCCCACGAGCTGCGCCGCCGCAGCCGGGACGTCGTCGCCGCCGCCAAGGGCGACCTGATCCCGACGCCGACGAGGTCCCGCAAGGGCATCGGCGCGATGCTGTTCGTCGCCGGCGCGGCCGCCGGCGTCGTCGCCGCCATCGTGTCGAAGCGGATGGCCACCCCCCTCCCCGAGGCGCTGGCGCCGACGTACGACGACCCCGCGGCGCAGTTCCCGCAGAAGGGCGGGATGATCGACCTGACGTCGGTCGCCGCGGACGAGGGCGTCACCGACACGCCGGTCGAGGACATGACCACGATGGGCGATGCCGAGATCGGCACGTCGACCAACCCGCCGCTCGCGACCACCGGCACCGGCAGCGGCAGCGGCAGCAGCACGAGCAACGGCCGCGCCCGTCGTTCGTCGGCGAAGCCGGCCGCCGAGGGTCCGACCGCCTGACCTAGAGCTGCACCACGTGACCGCGGCGCGGGTCGCCGCGGCCGTTGAGGACCTCGAGCCACGCGGCGCGCAGCCCGTCGCGGCCGGTGCTCTCGGTGACGTCGACCCAGTCGGCCACGATCGGCACGAACGCGCGCCAGGCTTCGCCGTACCGCGCCTCGATGCCGCCGGGACCCCAGTCGGCGCTGCGCCTGCGCATCTGGTCCGGCGCGAAGAAGAAGTACGGCGCGGGGCCGGGGAGGCCGGTGTCTCCCGTCGGCAAAGGGTCCAGGTGCGTCGCCCCGACCGACGTGTCGTGGACGAGACGCTCGGCGAAGTGGCGGTGGACCGTGGCACGCAGGGGCACGCTGCCGGCGACGTCCACGTATGCGGTCGGCAGATCCGGCCGGATGTCCTCCACGGCGTCGTACGGCACGACGTGGTCGTAGCAGCACAGGGACTCCGTGAAGCCCACGTTCGCCGGGGACGTGAGGCCGACCAGCCGCGGACGGTGCCGGCGCCGTTGCGCGCAGAAGGCGAACCCGTACGCCGTCTTGCTCGACGCTGACGACACGACGAGCACCTTCGCGCCGAAGTACCCGTGGTCGCTGAGGAAGTCCTCGAGCATGAACGAGGTGATGAACAGCGGCCGGTAGAGGACCTGCAGGTCCTCGTGCCGGCGCTGGTACGCCGGGTCGCCGGTGGTGTCGGCGTACACGTTGTAGGGCCGCGGCAGCGTGGACCGGTGCGCGCTCGCGTCCCGGAACCCGGCTGCCGTCACCCGCTCGGGCCGGACCACCAGGTGGCTGCTGGTGGGCAGGTAGCCGTAGACGCGGGTGCCCACCTCGAGGTCGGGCACACCGGAGTCGACGACCTCCGCGAAGCCCCACAGGGGCACCCGGCCCCAGCCGGACTCCGTCGGGAAGAACTCCCAGTAGCGCATGTCGTCGCCGACCAGTGCATAGGTGACGTTGTTGGCGGTCACCCCGACGCGGTCGACCCGCAGCACCGCCTCGCCGTCACCCGCGTCGGGCACGGCTCGGTCGAGGATCGACGTCCGACTGAGGTCGTCCCGGTCGACCACGAGGTCCCACGCGGTCACGTGGCTCCCCTCCGGTAAGGCCTCGGCGGAGGTGCTGGGGTGGAGACGAGGGGACTCGAACCCCTAACCCCCGCCTTGCAAAGGCGGTGCTCTGCCAGTTGAGCTACGTCCCCCGCGACGCGACCCCTAGCGGGGGTCGGTCGACGCGGTGGCCTCGGACCAGAGGTCTTCCTCGTCCTTCTTCGCCTTCGCCTTCTTGGCCGCGAACAGCCCGGCGAAAGCCGTGAGGAGCAGGAACAGGCCCTTCTTCTTCTTCGTCATGAGCACTCCCGCGAGTCGGGCGGCTGTGACAGCCGCGACCAGGCGCCGACGCTACCGCAGTCGTGTCTCCGCACGATCTCCGCACCGTCCCGGCGACTTCGCCGTACCCGCTCCCTATCGTCATCGAGGTGACGCGACGGATCGTGGTGGTCGAGGACGAGGCGCCCATCGCCGAGGCGGTGGCGGCGCGCCTGCGCAGCGAGGGCTTCGAGGTGCATGTCGCGACCACCGGGCCCGACGGGGTCCGGGCCTGCGCCCAGCAGGCGCCGGATTTGGTCGTCCTCGACCTGATGCTGCCGGGCCTGGACGGGCTCGAGGTGTGCCGGCAGATCCAGCGGGAGCGCCCGGTCCCGGTGATCATGCTGACCGCGCGCGACACCGAGGCGGACCTGCTCACCGGGCTGGCGGTGGGGGCGGACGACTACCTCACCAAGCCGTTCAGCCCGCGCGAGCTGGTGGCCCGGGTCCACGCCGTGCTCCGCCGCGCCGAGCGCGCCGGCAGCGACGAGGACTCCATCGCCGTGGTCCGGGTCGGGGACCTGGAGGTCGATCCCGCCGCCCGCCGTGTCGTGCGCGGCAACGCCGAGGTGCACCTCACCCCGCTCGAGTTCGACCTGCTGCACCACCTCGCCCGGCGCCGCGGCCGGGTCCACACCCGCGAGCAGCTGCTCGGCGACGTGTGGGGCTACCGGGAGGCCGGCACCGGCGTGCGCACGGTCGACTCCCACGTCCAGGCGCTGCGCCGCAAGCTCGGCGACGACGTCATCCGGACCGTGCACGGCGTCGGGTACGCCGTACCGGACTCACCGTGAGGCCGCTCGACCGGCTGCGGTCGCTGAAGCTGAAGCTCGGGCTCGTCATCGTCGCCGCCGTCGCGGTGACGCTCGTCGTGAACGAGGTCGGCCTCCTCCTCGACGTGAAGGCGCCCCTGCGCGCGGCGGTCGCGGCCGCGCTGGCGCTGGCGATGGTGCAGCTCCTCGCCCGCGGCATGACGTCCCCCCTGCGCGAGATGTCCCGCGCGGCGGCAGCGATGAGCCGTGGCGACTACTCGCGCGGGGTCGTCGCGACGTCCCGGGACGAGGTCGGTGACCTGGCCCGCGCGTTCACCGCGATGGCTGCCGACCTCGCCGAGCTGGACCGCGAGCGGCGCGATCTGGTGGCCAACGTCTCCCACGAGCTGCGCACGCCGATCTCGGCCTTGCAGGCGGTGCTCGAGAACCTCGTCGACGGCGTGCAGCCGGCTGAGCCGGAGCTCTTCGCGACGATGCTCGCGCAGGTCGAGCGACTGGGCCGGCTGGTCTCCCAGCTGCTCGACCTGAGTCGCCTGGAGTCCGGGACCGTGCCCCTCGAGCGGGAGCCGTTCGCGGTCGTCGACGTCCTCGAGGCGGCCGCGCGCGAGGCTCGGCTGCACCGTCCGGACGCCGTCGTCGAGGTCGCCGTCGAGCCGAGGTCGCTGGTCGTGACCGGCGACGCGGAGCGCATCCACCAGGTCGTGGTGAACCTGCTCGACAACGCGCTTCGGCACTCCCCGCCGGGCCGGCCGGTGCGAGCCGCTGCCGCGGCCGGCCCCGGGGGCGGCTGCGTGCTGTCGGTCACCGACGAGGGGCCGGGGGTGTCGGCGGCGGAGGCCGGCCGGATCTTCGAGCGCTTCTACCGCAGCGACCGCTCGCGCGCGGAGCCGGGCGGATCCGGGCTCGGCCTGGCGATCGCCCGCTGGGTCGTCGACCTGCACGACGGCGAGATCGGCGTCGACCTCACTCACCGTCCCGGCTGCCGCATGGTGGTCGCGCTACCTGGAGCCACGAGATGACGACGTTCGAGGACGCGACCTTCGCCGTACGGCCCGACGCGCCGCCCGCGGTGCCGGTCGCGGCGGTGCTCGCCGCGCTGCTGTCGGGCGTGGCGTTCGACCTGATGGCTCGGCGCGGCGTGGTGACGGTGAGCGGGGCGCTGTTCTTCGGCTGCGCCGGCGTCGCGGTGGCCGCGGTCCCGCGCGACGCGGCGCGATCTGCTCGGGTGGTCGGGCTGCTGGCCGCCGCCTGCGGGGTCGTCCTCGCCCTGCGCACGAGCGCCTGGGTGACGCCGCTGAGCCTGCTCGCGGCCCTCGGCCTGGTCGTCGTGTCCGTCGTCCTCCATCGCGGCGGGGACCTGTTCGACCTCACCGCCCCGCGGCTCGTGGCGCGGTCGGTCACCGCCGCCTTGGACGCGTTGCGGCTGCCCGGTCCGGTCCTCCGGTGGCTGCGCGCCGTGCAGGAGCGAGCGGTCGGGCAGTCGGACAACCGGCGCCGGCTGACGACGTACGCGCGGTCGGTGCTCATCGCGCTGGTCGTGCTGCTCGTCGTCGCGCCGCTGCTCGCGGCGGGCGATGCCGTCTTCGCCTCGCTCGTCTCGGTCGACGTCGACCTCGGTTCCGCACCGGGTCACCTGGTGCTGGTCGCGCTGGGAGCCGCCGGCACCGGCGCCGTGCTCTTCGCCGCGTCCGGACACGAGGCGGCGCCGCGGCTGCCGAGCGCACCGACGCTCGGCCGGGCCGAGGCGCGGGCTGCCGTCGGCGCACTGGTCGGCGTCTACGCGATGTTCGCCGGGGTCCAGGTCGTGGCGGTGTCCGGCGGAGCGGACCGCGTCCTGCGGACAGCCGGGCTGACCTACGCCGAGTACGCGCGGTCCGGCTACTTCCAGCTGCTGGCGGCGGTGGCCGTGACATTGCTGGTGCTGCTGGGCGTGCGCGCGCTGCGCGCGTCCGCCGAGCCCGATGCCGCCCTGCGCCGGCTGTCGGTCGTCGCCTGCGCGCTGACGGTGGTGTGCGTGGCGACCGCCGTACGCCGGCTCGCGCTGTACGAGCATGCGTTCGGCCTCACCATGCTGCGGCTGTACGTCCTCGTCTCCGCCGCGTGGCTGGGCGCCGTGCTCGGCCTCGTCGCGGTGGCCCTGGCGGGCACGCGGTCCCGTCGACAGTGGCTGCCCGGTGCAGTGCTGGTGACGACGGTCGGCTTCCTGCTGACGCTCGCGGTGGTCAACCCGGAGGCGCTCGTCGTACGGCGCAACGTCGCGCGCGCCGAGGCCGGCCGCTCCCTCGACGTGACGTACCTGGCAAGTCTGTCGAGCGACGCGGTCCCCGCGATCGTCGACTCCCTGCCGCGGCTCGCGCCTGACGACCGGGCTCTGCTGATGGGGTGGCTGTGCGCTGACTACCGCTTCGACGTCGGCACCGGATGGGCGGCGAACATGTCCGAGCGCCGGGCGAAGGGCGCGCTGGCACCGGTCTGCTGATCAGCCCCGCGGCTGCGCGCGGTCACCCGACGCAGTGCGGTCCTCGCGGCGGCGTACGCAGCGTCGCGGTGCCGCGCGGCGGGCCGAGCACCCGGTTGCGGGTGTCGGCGACGAGATCGCCGCCGTGCGTCACGCGGAGCGGGTGGCGGTCCATGCCGCGCGGCGGCGGCCCGAAGCGGTACTCGCCGATCTCGTTGAACCGGGCGCCGTGGCAGGGACACTCGAACCAGCCGCTGCTCTCGCAGAGCATCAGCGTGCAGCCGAGGTGCGGGCACTTCCAGAGCAGCAGGAGCAGACCAGGCGGGCTCTCGGCGTACATCACTCGCGTGTCGGCATTGGGTGCGTACCGGACGAGGGTCGCCCGAAGGTTCGGGAACCGCAGCTGGGGGTTCCGCGCGAGCTGCGCCTCGATGTCGTCGAGCGGACCGAGGACACCGGTGCGGACGCTCGTCGAGCGCAGGCTCGTGCCCAGCCCGAGGAACCCGGCCGACGCAAGCGCGCCGAGCCCCAGCGCCTCTCGCCGCGACCACACCTCGAACCGACGATGGTTCATGGACCACACGGTCCGCCGATCCGCGGACGCCCGCAACCGCATCGCAAGAGTGGGCCTGGGAGGACTTGAACCTCCGGCCTCATCCTTATCAGGGATGCGCTCTAACCAGCTGAGCTACAGGCCCGGTGCGCCGCGCGAGGTTACCCCACGCCCGCGGCGCCCAGCCAATCCGATGCACCCCCGCCCCCAAGCCGACTTCACCGACCCAGTCCACCTGAATCGGCCCGAAAAGGGCCAGTCGATGTGGACTGGGTCGGTGAAGTCGGCAGGGGGGTTAGTCGCGCTCGGCGAGGGTGACCTCGAGGCCGCCGACGATGTCCGCGCACAGGTTGTAGAGGAACGCGGCCAGGGTGCTGATCGCGGTGATGATCACGACGTTGATCAGCCCGATGACCACGGACGCCGCGGCGACCCGGCCGGCCGAGAAGACGACCTTGACCCCGCCGGTCGCGTCGTCACCCGTACCCGACTGGGTGAGCTCGAGCAGCGTCTCGTTCAGCGAGTCGAAGACGCCGAGGGTGTCCAGGGCGAGGTAGAGCGCCATGACCGCGACGACGAAGACGATCACCAGGCAGAGGCTGAACACCAGCGAGAACTTCAGCACCGACCACGGGTCGACGCGCTTGATGACCAGGCGGGCCCGTCGGCGCGCAGCAGTCCGGCCCGGTGCGGTGCTCGACCCGGGCGCGCGGTACGGCGCCGCGCCCGGCGACGGACGTCCGGCGGCGGGGGCGACTGGAGCGCCCGTGGGCGGTGGCACGCGCAGTGGCGGCGCCGCCTGGGTCTGCCCGGGGCCGGGCGGCACGGGGGTCGCGGGACCCGGGGGGCCCGGCGCAGCGGCGTGTCCCGGTGGGTACGCGGGGCCGGGCCCAGGCGCAGGCACAGGCGGGCGCGGCGTCGCGCCGGTCCAGCCCTCGGTCACGCGCCCGCCTCCCCGTCGTTGGTCGCCTCTGCAGTGTCCTCGGCGTTGCGGGCGACCGCCACGACCGACGCGCCGGGGTCGAGGTTGATCAGCTTGACGCCCATGGTCGCCCGCGACAGGTGCCGCAGCGGCTTCACGGACATCCGGATGACCACGCCGGTCGACGTGATGGCGAACAGCTCGTCTTCCGGCTTGACCACGAGCGCGCCGACCAGCTTGCCGCGCTTGGCGACGAGGCGGGCCGTGAGCACACCCTTGCCGCCCCGGCCCTGCGGCGAGTACTCGCTGATCCGGGTCTTCTTGCCGAACCCGCCGTCGGTCACCACCAGCAGCGCGGCGTCCTCCTTGACGACCTCCATGGCGAGCAGCTCGTCGCCGGCGTTGAGGCGCATGCCGATCACGCCGCTGGTCGCCCGGCCCATCGGGCGCAGGGCCTCGTCGTCGGCGGTGAAGCGGATCGACTGCGCCTGCCGGCTCACCAGGATCAGGTCGTCGTCGTTGCTGATCAGCGCGGCCGCGATCAGCTCGTCGTCGTCACGCAGGTTGACCGCGATGAGACCACCGCTGCGGTTGGAGTCGAACTCCCGCAGCGCCGTCTTCTTCGTGATGCCCTTGCGCGTCGCGAGGACGAGGTACGGCGCGACGCCGTAGTCCTTGATGTCGATGACCTGGGCGATCTTCTCGTCCGGCTGGAACGCCAGGATGTTCGCGACGTGCTGGCCCTTCGCGGTGCGGGCCTGCTCCGGCAGCTCGTGCGCCTTGCACCGGTAGACCCGGCCCTTGTTGGTGAAGAACAGGATCCAGTGGTGGGTGGTCGTCAGGAAGAAGTGCTCGACGATGTCGTCCTCGCGCAGCTGCGCGCCTTGCACACCGCGCCCGCCGCGACGCTGCTGGCGGTAGACGTCGCTCTTTGTGCGCTTCGCGTAGCCGCCGCGCGTCACCGTGACGACGACGTCCTCCTGCGCGATCAGGTCCTCCATGCTCATGTCGCCCTCGTAGGCGATGAGCCGGGTCTGCCGGTCGGTGCCGAACTTCGCGGTGATCTCGCCGAGCTCCTCGCCGATGATCTGGCGCTGCCGCTCCGGTGACTCGAGGATCGCGAGGAGCTCCTCGATGAGCCGCACCAGCTCGGCGAGGTCGTCGATGATCTTCTGGCGCTCGAGCGCGGCGAGCTTGCGCAGCTGCATGTCGAGGATCGCGTTGGCCTGCAGCTCGTCGATGTCGAGCAGCTCCATGAGCTGGGTACGGGCGACGTCGGCCGACTCGGCCGCGCGGATGAGCGCGATCACGTCGTCGATGCGGTCGAGCGCCTTCACCAGCCCGCGCAGGATGTGCGCGCGGTCTTCCGCCTTGCGCAGCTGGAACCGGGTACGGCGGACGATGACCTGGACCTGGTGCTCGACCCAGTAGCGGACGAACTCGTCGAGGCGCAGCGTCCGCGGCACGCCGTCGACGATCGCCAGCATGTTCATCCCGAACGTGTCCTGCAGCTGGGTGTGCTTGTAGAGGTTGTTGAGGACGACCTTCGCGACCGCGTCGCGCTTGAGCGTGATGACCAGGCGCAGGCCCACCCGCGACGAGCTCTCGTCGTTGAGCTCGGCGATGCCGCCGATCTTCGCGTCCTCGACCAGCTCCTTGATCTTCAGCAGCAGGTTGTCGCGGTTCACCTGGTAGGGCAGCTCGGTGACGACGAGGATCGTGCGGCCCTTCTTGTCCTCGTCCACCTCGACGACGGCGCGCATCCGGATGCTGCCGCGGCCGGTGCGGTAGGCCTCCTCGATCCCGTCGTGGCCGACGATGAGCGCGGCCGTCGGGAAGTCCGGCCCCTTGATCCGGCGGATGAGCTCGTCGAGCAGCGTCGGCGCGTCGACGTCGGGGTTCTGCAGGAACCACTGCACGCCGTCGGCGACCTCGCGCAGGTTGTGCGGCGGGATGTTGGTCGCCATGCCCACGGCGATGCCGGTGCCGCCGTTGACCAGCAGGTTGGGGAACCGGCTCGGCAGGATCACCGGCTCCTGGCTCTTGCCGTCGTAGTTGGGGACGAAGTCGACGGTCTCCTGCTCGATCTCGCG
>DATLNF010000100.1:0-3143 GCA_035536955.1 Mycobacteriales bacterium
ACCCGGCGACACCGTGACTGCCGCGTCCACCACCCAGACGATCGTGGTTGCGGGCGACGGCGGCTATGAGGCCGTCACCATGGTAAAGGTCACCGACCTTCCCGATCTTGCGGTCGGCCAGGCCGCGACGTTCGTGCCCGACGGCTCGACCCGTGCAGTCACCGGCCAGGTCGCCGCGATCGGCCTCGTGAGCACTGCCGGCACGACTGGGACGACCTATCCCGTCACGATCGCGTTCGCCGGCGACACCAGCGCGCTGCGCAACGGGGCCGCGGGCGCGTTGACGATCACGACCGCGGCAGCGGCTTCGGCGCTCGCCGTCCCGACCTCTGCGGTCCAGTTCGACGATGGCCGCTACACGGTCACGGTGCTCGACGGCGATGAGACGAGGGACGTGACCGTCGAAGTCGGCGCGATCGGCGCCACATGGACCGAGGTGAAGGAGGGGCTGACCCGCGGTCAGACGGTGGTGCTCGCCGACCTGAGCGAGCCGCTCCCCGGCAGCGCGACGTCCACGGGCGGGCAACAGCAGCTGACGCCGTTCGGCGGCGGCCGCGGAGGCGTCGGCGGCTTTCAGCCGCCGCGGAACTAGTCGTTCGGTCGACTGCGCCTCGGGACCCCGTGGCCCTCGGGGCAGCTCACACGGATCGCGAGAACTCCACCGCAGTGGCGTTCACGGTCGACCTCCTCGGCGCGGCCCGCGGTCACTCCGTCGGGCTCCGGCGATTCGCAGCCCGCTCTCGGCTGACTCTCAGGAACGGGCGCGATGCTGTGAGCATGCCCGGTGAGCGTCTCCTCCTTGTCGACGACGAAGACAACCTGCGATCGATGCTCGACGCAGCGCTCCGCCACAATGGCTTCGACGTGAGCGCCGTAGCCAGCGGGCGCGACGCGCTGGCTGCGGTCGGCGACTCGCGCCCGGACGTCATCGTGCTCGACGTCATGCTCCCTGACCTCGACGGGTTCGAGGTCTGTCGCCGCCTCCGGACCGAGGGGAACCGGACGCCAGTGCTGTTCCTGACGGCCCGAGACGCCGTCGACGACCGAGTCCGCGGACTGACGCTCGGGGGTGACGACTACCTCGTCAAGCCATTCAGCCTGGAGGAGCTCGTGGCGAGGACCCACGCCCTTCTCCGCCGGTCGGGCCTCGCACGGAACGACGAGTCGCACCTGCGCTGCGCGGACCTCGAGATGGACGACGACGCGCACCGCGTCCGGCGCGGCGGCCAGGAGGTCACCCTTTCGCCGACGGAGTACAACCTGCTGCGATACCTGCTGAGCAACAAGGGCCGCGTCCTGTCGAAGGGTCAGATCCTCGACCACGTTTGGCAGTACGACTTCGGCGGCGACGGCGGCGTCGTGGAGACCTACGTCGGGTACCTGCGGCGCAAGATCGACACCCGGAAGCCCAAGCTGCTCCACACTGTTCGCGGCGTCGGCTACACGCTGCGGGAGCAGTAGGGCGCGGGCGTGACGCTGCGAGCAAGGGTCGTCGCCGGCGCCGCGCTGATCGCACTCACCCTCGTCGTGGTGGCGCTCGTCATCACCCGGACGACCAGGGCGAAGCTCATCAGCCAGGTCGACGCGCAGCTCCAGGTGGCGGCGCGGCCGGTCGGTGCGCTGCGGTTCGGGTCGGGCTCCCCGCCCCCTGCCCCGTCCGACTCGCCGCGCCGGCTGACGGCCTTGTACGTCGGCTACGTCGACGGGACGAGGGTACGCACGGTGATCACTCCTGACCTGAGCGGCGAGGACACGCCGCTGCCGAGCATCACGGCGGCACAAGCGGTGGCCGCGGCGGAGACACAGGAGCCGTTCACCACGGGAAGTGACGGCTCGATGACGCGATACCGCGCACGGTCGTTCGTAGACCCGAACGACGGGAAGGTGACCGTTGTCGCCCTGTCCATCGACTCCGTCGACAAGACGATGGCGCGCCTCGTCACCGTCGAGCTCGGCGGCGCGGCCGTGATCCTCACGGTCCTGGGCTTCGTCGCGTGGTGGGTGATCCACCTCGGCGTTCGCCCGGTGAAGCTCATGACGTCCGTGGCCACTGCGATCGCCGGCGGCGACGTCTCCCGGCGGGTGCCGGCGGCTGACCCGCGCACCGAGGCGGGCGAGCTGGGTCACGCCCTCAACCAGATGCTCACGCGCATCGAGGCGGCCTTCGAAGGCCGCGCCCAGACCGAGGACAAGCTGCGGCAGTTCGTGGCGGACGCGTCGCACGAGCTGCGCACGCCGGTGAGCACCATCCGGGGCTACGCCGAGCTGTACCGAACCGGCGGACTCGACGCCCGGGACGCGCTCGATGACGCCATGCGGCGCACCGAGCAGGAGGCCGTGCGGATGGGCGCCCTGGTCGAGGACCTCCTCGTTCTCGCCCGCCTCGATCAGGGCCGCCCGCTCGAGGCGGAGCCCGTGGACCTCGCCGCCCTCGCCGCAGACGCGGCGAAAGACGCCCGAGCCGTCGAGCCGAGCAGGCCGATCGAGGTGACGACGGAGGGGCCTCTCGTCGCCATCGGAGACGAGCAGCGCCTGCGGCAGGTCCTCGCCAACCTCCTTGGCAACGCGATGGTGCACACGCCGCCGGAGACCGCGATCGAAGTCCGCGCCCGGCGCGAGGGCGAACGAGCGGTGCTGGAGGTGAGTGACGACGGGCCGGGCATGAAGCCGGACGTAGCCGCCCGTGCCTTCAAGCGCTTCTACCGCGCCGACCCTGCCCGCTCGCGTCATCGCGGCGGCAGCGGCCTCGGGCTGTCCATCGTCGACGCCATCGTGCGAGCCCACGGGGGCTCAGCGACGCTCGACACCGCGCCGGGCCGCGGCACCACCGTGCGGATCGAGCTTCCGCTGCCCGCCCGTAATGCCGAGCCGGCGGCCTCCCGCTCCGCGACGCCTATGCCAGAGGATGCCCCCCGCACGCGCCGGGCCGGTTGGGAGGCGACCGCTCCCGAGTCATAGCGGCCGAACATCGCGTACGCCGGGACGAGACGAGCAGGACCGACGGGCAGCACCGGCAGGCCGCGCACCGCTGCGATCGCCAAGCCGAACACCGGGGGACCGAGCGGAAGCGCGCCGCGTCGGGCCTCCGTCTCATCGCGTTCGGGGCCAAATCCCAGCCAACGCTGAGGATGCGCTCAGGTGGC
>DATLNF010000101.1:0-24936 GCA_035536955.1 Mycobacteriales bacterium
CCTCTCGGTGTCCGCGATCGGCGCCGACCGCCCGGGCATCGTCGCCGGGGTCACCGGGGTGCTGGTCGAGCACGGCTGCAACCTCGAGGACACGTCGATGACGATCCTGCGCGGCCACTTCGCGATGACCATGGTCGTCGACAGCCCGGTGCCCGGTGACGTGCTCGCCGGCGCGCTGGAGCCGGTCGCGGACCGGCTCGGGCTCGTCGTCGACGTCCGGGAGATCGCGCCGGCGGCGGCGCAGCCGAGGAGCGGTCGCCCGCACGTGGTGTCCGTGCATGGCGCCGACCACCCCGGCATCGTCCACGCCGTCGCGGCGACGCTCGCCAAGCGCGGCGTGAACGTGACCGACCTGACCACCCACCTCGTCGGCGAGCCCGAGCCGCTCTACGTCATGACCCTCGACGTCGACGTGCCTGCCGACGTCGACGAGGCGGACCTCGCGGCCGACCTGCGGAGTACGGCGGAGTCGCTCGGCGTCACGGCCACCTTGCACGCCGTCGACGCCGACCTGCTGTAGCGACGTGATCCGTCCGGTGGTGCGGCTGCCGCACCCGGTCCTCGTCGGCGTCTCGTCGCCGGCGGGCGAGGCGGGCGACCAGGCTCTTGCCGACCTCGCGACCGACCTCGTGGACACCATGCGGGTGTCGCCCGGCTGCGTGGGCCTCGCCGCACCGCAGCTCGCGGTCGGACTGCGCGTCTTCGCCATGGACGTCACCGGGCACAAGAAGGCGCGCTCTTGTGCCGGCCTCGTCGTGCTCGCCGACCCCGTGGTCGTCGAGGCCACCGATCCGGAGGTCGCGCGCGAGGGATGCATGAGCGTCCCGGACCTCACCGGCAACGTCGCGCGCGCGACGCGCGTCCTCGTGCGCGGCACCGACCTCCTCGAAGGCGGCACCCGGGAGATCGAGGCTGATGCGATCGAGGCGCGCGCCGTGCTGCACGAGGTCGACCACCTCGACGGCCTGGTGTTCCTCGACCGGGTCCGCAGTGCCCGGCACGACGTCTTCGCCCGGAAGCGCTACCGATAGCCAGGCTTTCGGATCACCGAAGTTGACCCGAATGGCGCACGCAAGATAGCCCCAGATGCCTTGACACAGCGTGACGATCAGGCCACGTTGTGTTGACAACGCGCCTCCGGGGGGATCGGCGCGCTGGCAAGTGGGGGATCCAGATGCGCGCATTCGGCCGAGCGGCGTCGTTCGCCGCCGCAATGTCCGTGACGCTGGCGACGGTCGCGTGCAGCGGCGATGAGCCCGGGCGGCGGACTGCCCGCCGCGAAACTGGGTTCCGCACGGAGTACACCCAGCTCCGCGAGGACTTCGCGACCAGGTCCGCCGAGATCCAGCGCCAAGCCGCGCAGGCCAAGGACGGCGGGCTCGACGCGACGCTCGAGGTGTTCGCCGCGATCAAGGACTCCGCCGACGACGCAGCCGCCGAGTTCAGATCGCTGCGTACGCCGCCGCAGGTCCAGCCCGCGCTCACCCAGCTCCTGCAGCTGCTCGCCGAGCAGTCGGACCTCCTGGCGCGGCTGATCGACGCCGGCCGGAGGAAGAACCACGCCGTCGTCGCGAAGGCGACCCGGGACCTCACCACTCTCACCCAGCGCATCAGCGATGCCGCGACAGCGGTGGAACGAGCAATGGCCGCTTGCGGCCGGGCGTGCGACTAACCCCCGCAGCACGCCGTCACCACCAGCACCGACGAACACAGCGCCGCTGCAACTCGCAACGCCGTCTGACTTGTCCACGGGGGGAAAGTCGTGAAGCGTCTCCTGGCCCAGATCCTCATCGCCGCGACCATGGCTTCGGTCGCACAGCTCAGTGCACTGCCGGCGTACGCCGGCCCGCCCGAGACCGCGGCGGCGGGCATCCGGGAAGGTCTCGTCGGCGTCGGCGCCCCCGCGACGGGGGGACTCGCCCAGTGGCTGGCCGACATGGCCGACCATGAGGAGCTCGGCGAGCCACTGCCGATGACCGGCCTGGCACCCGGCGGACCGAGCGGGGTCGACCTTGCGACGCTGTGGGACCACGCGAACTTCGGGAGCAACCTGACGTCCACGACGTCGTTGAGCGACCTCGCGGCGCAGATCTCTGGGATCACCGAAGCGGGCCCCGACCGCGACGTCGTCGCCTCGGCGACCGTCGTCAATCCGCCCGCCGGAAGTGATGTCTACGGATTGGACATCAGCTTCCGCGCGACGCGCGAGGTCGCCGACGCGCCGCTGAAGATCTCGTCGACCACCCCGCTCGTCGACGTCACGTCGCCGAGCTCGAGCGTCGGCCTCCCGATCCGACTGACCTACACCGCCAACTTCAACGTCAGGTACGACGTCGACCAGGACTACTTCTGGCTCGTCACCACCACCGGCAGCACCCCCACGATCACGCTCGACGCGGAGGTCGACCGTGACTTCAGCGACGCCGACCCCGACGCCTTCGACTTCACCGGCTCGCCCTTCACCTCCGCCGTCGGCATCGGCGACGTGACAGTGAAGCCGACCGAGTCGTCACTCGCGCTCGAGGAGACGCTTACCGTGTCGCTGACCGACAGCGACGCCGACGGCGCGATGGCGTTCATGGAGCCGTCCGGCGACGGCGTGACTCAGGTGCCGGCCGAGCTGACCCTCCCGCAGTCGCAGAACGTCGCCGTGAGCCCGGCCGGGAGCGGGTCCGCGACGCTCGGGCTGCTCAGCCCTTACATCGCGTCGGGTGCCGACCCCGACGCAGAGGTGACGATCCCGACCTTCCTGCTTCCCGCGGGCCCCGTTGTGACCGTCAACGCGGGCTTCGCGACGCTCGGGCAGTTCCAGAACGTGTCCAGCACCGACCTGCTCGGCGGCGTCGGCCAGCTCGTCGCGCTTCTCCGCGCGGTGCAGAGCCGGGAGGCTACGGACAAGACGCTGCCGTTCATCGATGCGCGCCTGTCCGAGCTCGTGGACGTCGGCGACGGGCTCGCCGACCTGGTCCTCGACCTGAGCAGGCCGGATGACCCGTTGACGATCGAGAACGAGTTCGGACAGGCCGAGTTCGCCACGATCGGCGGCTTCCTCGACTCGCTCGACGGCATCGACGGCATCAACGCCGCGGCGATCAGCCCGCGGTTCGACCCGGCGACCGACCAGCTCAGGTTCACCCTCTCCGTCGACACCGCGCTGACCTCGGCAACCCCGGTGCACGTCCCGACGCCGCCGACCACGGACGCGCCCGTCCCGGCCGGCCCCGACACGCCTGAGCGCAAGGCCGGCGGGGTCAACCTCGCGGACGACCTCAAGCCGTTCACGAAGATCGGCTCGCTGTCCACCGACCCGACAGTGACGCCGCCGGCGACGAAGCAGACGGAGTACACGCTGGCACTCGACTTCGGCGTGAACCTGCGTGACGCGGCGCCCTGCACGGGCACCGCACTCCCGGACACCTCGTGCGACATCGACGCGACCGAGGCCTTCCTCGAGGTCGACAACCTGCCCGTCTACAACCGGTTCTTCGTCGACACCGGCAACGACCCGGATCCGGAGATCACGCTGAGCACGCTCGTGACGACGCCGGTTGCGAACACGATCGGCCGGGCTGGGTTCTTCGACGTCTTCGTGATGCCGACCGGCTCCTCGCTCAGCGTCGGCAAGGCAGACGCGACCAAGCCCACCGAAACCATCAACATCAAGGTGCCGACCCGCGCGGAGCTCACGCCGGCGAGCCCGGCCGACCCCACCGGGGTGACAGCCGACCCGACGTCGATCCAGCAGCTGCTCCGCGAGGTGGGCCTGACGGGCACGTCGAGCCCGACCGCGGACCCGACGGACGACGAGCTGTCTGCGGTCTTCAACATGAGCGCCACCGGCACGCTGAACATCGACGTGCGCAGCGACATCCCGCGTGACGACGACCCCGCAACCGAGGCGTCCGGCTACACCGCGCCTTACGCGACGAACGGGTACTCGCTCCTCGGCGACAACCTCGCCGTCATCGGCGTCAGCTGGCCAAACACTGCGACCCCCTTGGTTCAGAGCAACTTCACGCTCGACGCGGAGGCGGAGCTGCTCAAGCTGCTGGACTACGACACGGACAACCCGCTCGCGGCGTTCGGGAAGCTCCTCGACGGCTTCGACAACGTGGTCTCCGAGCTCGAGGACTTCTCGACGGCGAACACCGGCGTGGCCGGCTTCTTCAACGAGAACCTCCCGCTGCTCGGTCGCACCGCCGGCGACCTGTTCACGCAGTTCGACACGCTGCACGCCGAGCTCGAGGAGATCCGGAACAACGTCGCGCAGGAGTCGGCGCAGTCTCTCGAAGGACGAGTGCGCTCTGGCCTGGGGATCGCGCCCGGATCATCGTTCCTGCGGCTCGGGCTGAAGAACCTCGACACCGACGGTGACGCGGACCTGGTGCTGAAGCTGCGCGCTGAGGACACGCTCGACGAGCAGGTACCGCTCGGGTTCGACCTCAGCCTGGGCGGCAACGAGGTGACGGTCGGCGGCCTCGAGGGCACCGGGAACCTCAACGTCAGGGGTACGTCACTGCTTCAGCTCGACTTCCCGTTGGAGCTGTCCTCGACGGCTCCCGGCGCGCCGAAGATCCTCGACACCTCGAAGCTCGAGATCACGGCCAACGTCGACAACGCCGACGACGCGTCCATCACGGGACGCATCGCCGGCCTTGAGATGGCGCTCGGGCCCAACGCCGACCTCAAGGTCCAGGCCGGCTTCCGCGCTGCCAACACGGGCACATCGGCGCCGGACGAGTCGATGAGCGTCGCGTCGTTCCTCAGCGGGCTCTCGGCGACCCAGATCGACCTGCCTACCCTCGACTGCGGGACGCCACCCGACCCCGACGACGGACCGGACGAGACCGACCCTGACCCCGACGACGGGCCGACGGAGCCGACCGCGATCAGGGGCAAGCTGTTCTGCGTCCGCGCACCGATGTTCATCCAGTCCGACAAGACGACGCCGGCGCTCGAGCCGGTCGGCACGTCGGCCGATCACTACGACAACCTGTTGACCTGGTCCTCCGACGACTTCACCTCGATCGGCTCGCCGAGCCTGCCGCCGGGCCTCGACTACAACGACATCCTCACCGCGCTGATCCCGCTGGGCATGTTCGGCGACGGCATAGCCAAGCTCAAGGAGCTGCTCGCCAAGGCGCTGCAGGCCGCGTCGTTCGACGGGCAGCTGCCCTTCCTGGGCGACGACCTCTCCGCCGCGTCCGACCTCGTCAACAAGTTCGAGCCGGTCAAGACGGCGTTTGACGCCATCCAGGACCCGAGCGACGTCACGCCGACGGTCGCCGACTTCCGCACCTCGGTGCTCAACCCGGTAGCGCAGGCGATCCTCGACACGAAGCTGCTGCTTGACTCCAACTACCCGAGTGACGCCGGCAGCGGCACGCCGAGCATCGGCGACGTGTACTTCCAGATCTTCTGCGGCAGCGGCCCCTGCGCCGAGTCGAGCCACACGGTCGCAGACGTCACGAAGGTCACAGCAGACTTCGCACTCGGCGAGGCCGACCCGTCGAACGCGGCGGGCTGCACCACTGCCGCGTGCGTGAAGAGCATCCCATTCGACCTCGGCCTCGACGGCCTCGGGATCGTCGGCCTGACCGGAAGCCTGAACGCGGAGTTCGGCTGGCGGGTGCAGGTGGGCGTCGGGGTGAGCCAGGCGGACGGCTTCTTCGTGAAAGAGAACCCGATCCGGTACGACACCGGCGCCGCCGACTCCGGTGACGCGGTGCCCGAGGTCGTCGTCGGCACGTCGGTCACTCCCGGCTCCGGGATCGACGCCTACCTCGGATTCCTCAAGGTCCGCATCGACGACACGGTCGTCAACAGCCCGGCAACCAGCGACGACGACGCGGCGAACCACGTCAGCGAGCTGTCCGGGACCATCGAGGCGAACCTCAACAACCCCAACGGAAGCGGCTCCGACGACATCATCCGGCTGACCGACATCCCCGGCTTGCTCGGCCGGCTGCCGGACACGCTGGCGCCGAAGGTCAACCTCAACGCAGACGTCGACCTCAAGCTCGCGGTCCAGCCGAACTTCGGCTCCGGCACCGATGGGTTGCCCAAGCTGCAGACCAACCTGCTGATCGACTGGGGCCTGGTCTTCGACGTCGGCGCTGACGAGAACGCGTTCCAGACCTCCGAACCCACGCTCGCTCTGGAGAACGTCGGCATCGACCTGGGGTCGGTTGTGGGGAGCACGCTGAAGCCGATCTTCACGAAGATCAACGACTTCACGGAGCCGATCGAGCCGATCCGCGAGGTCATCTTCTCGCCGGTCCCGGTGCTGTCGCAGGCGGCCGAGCTGTTCGGGCAGGAGCCGGTGACCTGGGTGGACCTGGCCGCGATGTTCGGCGAGTTCGACCCGTCGCTCCTCGAGGACATCAACGACCTGCTCGAGCTGATCGAGACGCTGGCCAGCGACTCGAGCGACGACGGCGCGTTCTTCCCGCTGACCAGCGGGGTCGTGTCGCTCGAGGGCGCCCGGGCGAAGGACAGCAAGCCGACGGCCGGTGAGGAAGCCGAGATCTTCGGCGGCACGCTCCCTGCGGTCGGCTCCATCAAGAGCGGTGTGGCCGGCTCCAACGCCGCCGGCGCCGCAGTCAGCTCCGCGGACACCGACGACTTCGACTTCCCGTTCCTCGACGACCCCAGCTGCTTCCTGGGCATGCTCTTCGGGGGGGACTGCGACCTCGTCGAGTGGAACCCGGAGCCGTTCAGCCTCGACTTCCAGTTCGAGATCCCGATCGGGCCCTTCTTCGGCGTTCTCTACGTGACCTTCGGTGGCTTCGCGGGCGCGAAGATGCAGATCGGTCTCGGCTTCTCGACGCGCGGCATCCGGCTGCTCGGGACAAAGCTAGCCAACGGCGACGCGACGGCCGTGTCGTTCCTCGGCCCGGTGCTCGACGGCATCTACCTCTCCGACACCTATCCCGGCGTCGCGGGTGACCCGAACGAGTTCGAGGTCAACGCCGGCATCACGGTCGGCGCAGAGCTCAACATCGGCATCGCCGCTGCGGGAGCACGCGGCGGGATCGAGGCCAGGGTCGGCCTCAACCTGCACGACGGCCCGACCCTCGACGGCAAGGTGTACGTCGACGAGGTGCTCGCGAAGATCTTGACCCCCCTGTGCCTGTTCGACATCGAAGGCGCGCTCGAGGCGTTCCTCGAGGTGTACGTCGAGATCGGACCGTGCCCGTTCTGCGTCGAGAAGTCCTTCGAGCTCGCGCGGGTCAAGCTGCTCGACTTCACGATCATCGCCGACTGCCCGGACGCCCCGCCAGAACTGGCGACCGCGACCGGCAACGTGCTCTACCTGCACGTCGGTGACGAGCCCGGGACGACGTACAACGCCACCGACCGGGGCGCGGGCTGGGGCGGCGTCACGAACGAGCAGTTCGTCGTCCGGCAGATCGACGCGGACACCGTGACGGTGACCGCGCTGGGGTACACGCAGACCTACGAGCCGGTGTCCTCGGTCGTGATCCAGAACGCCGGGTCGGACCACGACGTCTTCACCTTCGCCGGGTCCAAGCAGGACACCGACGACAAGGCGGCGCAGGACCCGAACGCGTCCGGCGAGTTCTCCCTGCCCGTCACCGCGAACCTCGGTGTGGGCAACGACAACATCACGACGGGCGGCGGCAACGACAACGTCACCGGTGGACCCAGCACGACGTCGTCGGAGGACAACGACAACATCACCCTCGGCTCCGGCGCAGACCGCGCTGCCGGTGGTGCGGGCAATGACTCGATCTTCGGCGGGTTCGGAGCCGACCCCGCCCTCGACGGCGGCAACGGCGACGACACGATCGACGGCGGGCCGGCCGGCGACACCATCAACGGTGACGACGGCAACGACAAGCTCGACGGCGGCCGGGACGTGAAGGACAACGCCGGCGTCATCGTCACCAACGGCGCCGACGGCGTCGACACGATCTCCGGCGGGTTCGACAACGACCTCATCCACGGGGGCCCCGCCGGCGACACCATCCGAGGCGACAGCGCTTCCGACACCGGCACGACGGCCGGCACGGAGGCCGGCACGCCAGACCCGTCCGATGACGACTACGACGAGGAGGACGAGATCTACGGCGAGGGCGGTGTCGACACGATCCACGCCGGCCCGGGCTCCGACTCGGCGGTCGACAACGCCTACGACGTGGCACTGGACGAGCAGCTCGGATGCGGCGACAGCGTCTTCGGCGACGCGGATGGCGACTTCATCTACGGCATGGGCGGGATCGACTGCATCTTCGGCGGCACCGGCGAGGATGACATCTACGGCGGCCCGGGCGGCGACCAGGTCCGCGGCGGTGACGACGGCGACCTGATCTACGGCAACGCCGACGAGGACACGCTGCACGGCGAGCTCCACGCTGACGACATCCACGGCGGCAGCGAGAACGACGAGATCCTCGGCAACGCCGGCGCCGACGACATCCTCGGCGGCCTCGGGTCAGACACGGTCTTCGGGGGCGGCGATGACGACGTCGTGGTCGGCGACGACGGCCCGCTGGACTTCAGCACCCGTGCGGTCAGCTTCGACAAGAACACCACGGTCGGCGCTGGCGACACGATCTACGGCGACGGCGGTGCGGACAAGCTCCACGGCCAGGGCGGCGTGGACACGATCCGCGGCGGCTCCGAGAACGACCTCATCTACGGGAACGGCGGCGACGACAAGCTCTTCGGCGACAACGAGAACGACGAGCTGCACGGCAATGTCGGCACCGACACGATCGAGGGCAACAACGGCGACGACCTCGGGTACGGCGAGGAGGACGACGACACGCTGTACGGCCAGGCCGGCGCCGACCGGCTCATCGGCGGCCACGCGACGTCGGGCACGTCCGACGCGGGCGACTTCGTCCACGGCGGGACCGGCAACGACGTCGGCATCGGCGACAACGGGACGATCAGCGTGTCCCTCGCGGTCACGCTCGAGCCGGTGCCGTGCGTGGCCGGCACCTACGGCAACGACTACCTGACGGGTGGCACCGAGAACGACATCCTGCACGGCCAGTGCGGTGATGACGACATCTTCGGCGGCGACGGCCAGGACCAGCTGTTCGGCGAGCTGCACAGCGATGACATGTTCGGCCAGCTCGGCGAGGACTACCTCCTGGGCGACCAGGGGACCGTCACGCTCACGTCGGGGAGCTTCCCCGGCGGTGCTCCGAAGGCCACCGTCGCGCTCGTCTCCGCCAACGACGGCGGGATCGACCGGATGTGGGGCGGCACCGACGACGACCACATGTACGGCGGTGCGGCCGGCGACGTGATGCGCGGCGACACGGGCGACGACTACATGGAGGGCAACGGCGGCCAGGACTCGATGTACGGCCTGGACGAGACGATCGACGACGGTGTCGCGCAGGACAGCGACCTGCACAGCCAGGCGCTGGCGCTGCTCGACAGCGACGAGGACGACCTGCTCGGTGGATCTTCGCCGGTGAACCCGGAGGCGATCGACCTCGACGTCGGCGAGACCGTGATGCAGGGCAACCTGCGGCAGGACGTCATGACCGGTGACAACGCCACCGTGGCCGGCGTGGAGAGCAACGGCGCGTGGGCGGTCGACCCGGTCACGCTAGGCCGGGCGAGGACGGTCACGCTGCTCGACACCGAGAAGACCGGTGGACACCTCGCGGCGGTCAGCGGTGACGACTTCATGCTCGGCAACGCGGCCAACGACCGGATGTACGGCGAGGGCGGCAACGACGCGATGCGCGGCAACACCGAGGACGATTTCATCGAGGGCAACCAGGGGACCGACCTCGCCGAGGGCAACCAGGGTGAGGACGACATCCTCGGCGGCAGCTCGCTGATCGTCGGCACGACGAGCGGGAAGCCGAACGGGATCAACGACGAGAACGACTTCCTCTTCGGCGGCGGCTCGGCGGACGTCCTCACCGGTGACAACGCGGTGATCGTCCGCGACACGTCGATCGCCACGCCGTACTACACGACCACCCGCATCCCGAGCGAGCTGTCGGCGACCCGGCGAATCGACCTGCTCGACCTTCGCAACCCGGACTTCGCGACCAACTCCGGTCCGGACCAGATCGCCGGTGGGCAGGGGTCGGACACCGTCTTCGGGCAGGACGACACCGAGAAGATCTTCGGTGGCACCGAGGACGACTACATGGAAGGCAACGGCGCTACCGACTACCTGTACGGCGACCGCGACCTGAGCCCGACACTCCCGGCGACGGCGCCCGCATTCCTCGTCGCGCACATCTCGACCGACCCGGAGCAGCTCTTCGGGCCGGCCGGTCAGGCGGGACAGGACGACCAGATCGGCGGCAGCAACATCGCGGCGCACCGCGACGCGAATGACCACATCTACGGTGACGGCGCGGCCGACTTCCAGCTCGGCGACAACGGCACCCTCGTGCGGACGATCGTGGGTGCGGCGTACCTGCGCTACGTCGAGTACAACCCGACCACGATCGTTCGGGCCTCGACCCGCTGGGACGTGGGGGCACCGGCTGCTCAGCAGGTATGGGGCGGCGACTACTTCGAGGGCAACGACGGCGACGACTACCAGTGGGGTCAGGACGGCAACGACGAGATGTACGGGAACGCGCAGAACGACGACATGTACGGCGAGCTGGGTGACGACCGGATGTTCGGCGGGGACCACGAGGACGCCATGGTCGGCGACCGCGGGCTGATCACCGACACGCTCGTGGCGGGCAACAGCCGCATGGTGACGAGCGACACCCAGGGTCCGGCGTTCTTCGTCTACGAGGGATTGCGCGACGGTCAGCTCGACCGCCGCGTCGACCTCCTCGCCGACGGCGACGGTGACACAGACGGCGACGGCAACCCGGTCGAGTCGCCCGGCCTGACCGTCGGCGGCATGGACTTCATGCGCGGCGGGCCGGACCACGACTCGATGCACGGCGCGTTCGGCGACGACATCATGAACGGTGACTCGGGCGGTGACTGGGTCTTCGGGGCGGACGGCGCCGACGTGCTGTACAGCGGCAAGGGCAAGGACGTGTCGGGCCTCGACCCGACCGCGAACGAACGCACGGACCCGACCTCGAAGTACTTCGACTCCTACGTCGACTACCTCTTCGGCGGGCATGGTGGCTCCACTGCGGACACCGGCAACCGCTATGGCATCGCCGAAGGCGCCGACGTGCTGGACTACCGCCCGCGCGGCACGTACGCCGGGTGCGGCCCGAAGGTCGTGACGGGTGGTGACCGCAAGGTCGACACCAGCCAGGACCCGTGCGACTGGTTCCTGATCACCGACACGCACGACGTCGATGTGACGAACAACCAGCACCACCAGGGCATCGACTGGATCTACGGCGGCCAGAACCGCGACATCCTGCAGGCTGACGTGGGGAAGAACGGCCCGGACTTCGGCGACCGTCTGCTGGACTGGGTCGGCGCGTACAACCTCTACACCCGCTGCAACGCGTCGTACGGGGATGACGGCGACATTCGTCAGCACACCCCGGCGGTGGAGGCCTTCCTCCAGGCGCTGGCGTACGGCTCCGGAGCGGGGAAGAGCCTCGCCGACGTGCAGACTCCCGGTACATCGGGATACCGCGAGCTCGCGTTCGTGTTCGCCGGCGACAAGTCCAACAACGGCAAGGCGTTCCCCACCACGCCGGGGCACTTCGACAACCCGAGCTGCCAGGCGTAGCACAGCGCGACGCCGAGGGGCCCGGAGATGTCGAGATCCCGGGCCCCTGGCCTTGTACGGTGCCGTGATGGCGCAGCCGATCTTCGACTCAATCGGCACGCCCGGTTCGCCGGGTGCGGTGCGGCTGATGCTCCTCGGTGCCGGCGAGCTCGGTCGCGAGGTCGCCATCGAGGCGATGCGGCTCGGCGTCGAGGTGATCGCGGTCGACCGGTACGCCGGTGCGCCCGCGATGCAGGTCGCACACCGCTCGAAGGTGGTCGACATGCTCGACGGCGCGGCGCTGCGCGCGGTCATCGACGAGGAGGACCCCGACCTCGTCGTGCCCGAGCTCGAGGCGATCGCCACGGTCACGCTCGTCGAGCTGGAGGCCGCCGGTCGCCGCATCGTGCCGACGGCCCGGGCCACGCGGCTGACGATGGACCGGGAGGGCATCCGGCGGCTGGCCGCCGAGGAGCTCGCGCTGCCGACGTCGCCGTACCGCTTCGCTGCGACCGAGGGCGACTACCTCGCCGCCGTCGACCAGATCGGCCGGCCGTGCGTGGTGAAGCCGGTGATGAGCTCCTCGGGCAAGGGCCAGTCGACTGTGCACCCCGGCGACGACCCGCTCGTCGCCTGGCGGTACGCCCGTGGCTCCGGGCGCGTCCACGACCAGTCGGTGATCGTCGAGGGGCTGGTCGAGTTCGACTACGAGATCACGCTGCTCACGGTGCGCCACGCCGCGGGGGTCACCGTCTGCCCCCCGGTCGGGCACCGCCAGGAGCGCGGTGACTACCGGGAGAGCTGGCAGCCGCAGGAGATGAGCGCCGCCGCGCTGACGGCGGCAGTCGACATCGCGACCGCCATCACCGGTGCGCTCGGCGGCTTCGGCGTGTTCGGCGTAGAGCTGTTCGTGCGGGGCGACGACGTGCTGTTCTCCGAGGTCTCGCCGCGACCGCACGACACCGGGATGGTCACGATGATCACCCAGCCGCTCAGCGAGTTCGCGCTGCACGTGCGCGCGATTCTCGGGCTGCCCGTGGAGGAGTCGCATGTGCGGCTGCACGGCCCGGGAGCGTCCGCGGTGATCCTCGGCGAGGACAGCGCCGACGCCCCGTCGTACGCCGGGATCGCCGACGCGCTGCGGGTGCCGACGAGCGAGCTGCGCATCTTCGGCAAACCGGACAGCACGCCCGGCCGCCGACTCGGGGTCGCCCTCGCCCGGGGCGGCGACGTGGACGAGGCGCGCGAGCGTGCGCGGACGGCCGCGGCCGCTGTCCGGGTGCGAACGGTGAAGTGAGCCCTCGCCGCTGCCGATGAACAGGCCACGTGCCACTGACCCTGGAGCCCGACATGAGCCTGAAGACCCTCGCCCTGAGCGCGCTGCTCGCCACCGGGGTCGCCTCCGGCGCGACGGTGGTGTCGACCGTGGCGTTCGAGCAGCCGGCCTCCCTGCCGCAGCAGGCGAGCGAGCAGGCGCGCGTCGCGCACGCGGCGCGGGCGGCCGCGAGCTCCGACCCCCAGGCGACCGAGGACGACGACGAGGGCGACGGCCAGGGTCGTGCCAAGGAGAAGCGCGCCGCCGCCTCGGCTGCCCCGTGCCCGCCGGGCGTCCAGAACCACGGGAAGTACGTCTCCACCGTCGCGCACGCCCCGCGGCCCAGCGCGGACCCCTCGACCAAGGGGCATCGGGGGCGCGGCCGCGAGGTGTCGGCCGCGGCGAAGTCCGACTGCGGCAAGAAGGACAAGGCCGACAAGGCCGACAAGGCCGAGCGCGTGGAGGAGAGCGACGAGCCGAAGGCGAGCAAGTCGCCCAAGCCGGCGAAGTCGCCGAAGGCGAACAAGCCGAGCAAGTCCCCGAAGCCCAAGCCGTCCCGCTAGCGCCGCTCCGGCGTACCGCTCAGCCGGCTCGCTGCGGTCCGGCCCGCTCGACGGTCAACCGGAGCAGCACCCGCCGCTCGGCCTGCATCGCGGCGCGGTAGTCCGCCCAGTCCGGGTGCTCGCCCGACACGCGCCGGAAGTAGTCGACGAGCAGGTCCATCGCGTCGGGCAGCTCGACGATCTCCACCGGTCCCTCCACCTGAGCCCAGTCGCCGAAGAAGCCCTCGCTCAGCGCGCACAGCGCGGCGTAGGGCTCCCGGCGCAGGTGCGCGGTCTTCATCGCCGTCTCACGGGTGCTGATGCAGACCCGTCCGGCGTCGTCGACGGCGGCGAGCACCGGGCTCATCTGGGTGCCGCCGTCGGCCCGGCGAGTGGCCAGCACGGCACGGTGCGAGCGCGTGATCAGCTCACGCGCGGCTTCGCTGTCCACGGGTCAGACGGGGCGGGTGCGCTTCTTGTCGTGCTCGTGGACCAGCGCCGTCGCGTAGCCGTGCGGCAGGTCGTGCTGGTCCTTCAGCCAGCTCACGCGCTCCTCGAACCGGAGCAGGGCGGGGCCGTTGTCGATGGCCTCGAACCACTGGGGCAGCTGTCGTCCCGTCACTTCAGGGATCCGCTCGAGCAGGTTCTGGTGCGTCTCCATGGAGTGATGAAGGGACATGAGCGCCTCCGCGAGTCGGTTGACCCTCAGGGTGCCTGATGGACCCGCCGTCGGCAACCCCTCGGACGGGTGGCCCGAGCCCAGGCTCGTCAGCGGGGGAGCGCGCCGTCCCGGCGGAAGATCCGCAGCGCCTCGGGGGCGTCCCGGAAGGCCCGCTCGATGGCGACCGGCGCCGAGACGGTGTGGGCCCGGATCGCCACGTAGCAGCGCAGCAGCGTGTCGAACCGGGCCGCGCCGACCGCCGTCCGGGCGTCCATGAGCATGACCGCCCCCTGGATGTAGACCGAGCGGAAGTAGTCGGCCCGGTGGGCGTCCCAGTAGGTCATCGGCCAGCCGACCTTGTCGACGCCGGCCGGGGGGATGGTCCGCTGCCGGTACGACGGGCCGGTGCCGCGGTGCATCGCCTCGGCGTACGTCGCGAACGCCTCGTCGAGCCACGGGTCGCGCCCCTGGTTGTCGCCGACGAGTCCGTAGAACCACTGGTGCGCGACCTCGTGCGACAGCGTCGCGTCGACCTGGCCGGGCCCGAGGAGGATCGCCCCGGGGTACTCGATGCCGCCCCGGATGGTCGGCACGACCGCGACGTTGAGATCGCTGAACGGGTAGCGCCCGAACCGCGCCACGTGCGCCCGCAGCGCCGCCGCGTGCAGCTGCGCGAGCCTGGCCGGGTCGTCGCGCAGCCCTGGGGCAACGCCGACCGCGATCGGCACGCCACCCTCGGTGCGCCGGCTCACCCGGAACGGCCCGCTGGCCACCATGACGTCGCGTACGGCGGGCGCGCTGAAGTAGTGCCGGGTCCGCCCGCCCGGCCGACCGGTCTCGACCCGGCCGGCCCGCCCGGTGGCGAGCACGACCTCGCCGGCCGGCGCCTCGACGGTCATCGCGCGGAGGTCGAACGCCTCGCTGGTGGTCGCCTCGGCGAACGCGCGGGTCGCCGGCTCGCGGGCCCAGCCGCGGCCGCGCTCCCACGCGAGAAGCGGGAACCCCGACGCCCACCAGGCGGTGCTGCCGGACCGGCCGATCCGGTCGTCGCTGCCGGCGCCCAGGGCCAGGTCGAAGTCGAGGACGGCGTCGATGCTCTGGCCGGCCGGCACCGGGGCGAGCAGCTTGAGGCGCAGCAGCGTCCCGGGTGAGCCGGCTGGTGCGCCCGCGGACTCCACCGTGAAGCGCTTCGCCCCCGCCGCCTCCGCGCGATAGACCGTCATGCGCACGCCGGCGGACGCCGTCCGCGGGGCGTTCGCCCAGAGCCGGAAGACCAGCTCGTCGATCGGCTTGTCGGGGGTGAACCGGACCTTCTCCTGGCCGAGCACCCGCGTGCCGTCCGCATTGCGCCAGAACGCGAGCGTCACGACCGGGCGCCGCGGGTCGGGTGCGGCGTACGCCGTGGGGCAGGCCTCTGCCGGGATCGGCTGCGCCGCGGCGGCCGTCGACGCCGCAGCGGGCGGGGCCGCGGTGCCGGGCGATCCGGGGGTGGGCACCGCAGGAGGGGTCGCTGACGGCGGGGTGTCGAGGCTCGGCGCGATCGGCGTCGACGCGGTGTCGCGGGGGATCAGCGGCGCGGCGTCCCCCGGCCCGCCGCCGGAGCAGGCGACCACGATGGCCGCGCTGGCACCGAGGGCGACGAGGCGACTGAGCTGGCTCACTCCCTCACGGTAGCCTCGCCGGCCGTGAGCCGTCCTGCCGAGCCGAGCGACGGTGCCGGGGCCGTGGCGGCCCTGGTCGAGGAGATGGCGACGCGGCTGCGCCGCTTCGGCACCAGGCACTGGCGGGAGACCCTCGACGGCGGCCGGACCGCCGGAGACCTGGTGCACGAGCTCGTCGGCTCGCTGGCTCGACGCGAGGCGGCGCTCAGCCCGCAGTGCGATCCCGACGAGGTGCCGGAGCGACCGCCGTACGACGCCGCCCTCGCCGACCAGCTCGCCGTGGTCGGCCACGACCTCGCCGACGCGCTGGCGAAGCACGGTGACCCCGGCGCCTCCGGCGAGGTGCTCGCCGAGCTCGGCGACTACGCAGCGCGGCTGCGGCTCCCGCTCGACTCCTAGCGCCGGCGCCGGTCGAGCCGCAGCTCACCGAGGAGTCGGCCGTCCCGGTCGAGCGCGGTCACCCGCGGGGTCCGGCTGCTCGGCCACACGACCACCGCGAGCCCGTGCGCGGCGACCGGCAGCACACGGTCCTCCACGCGCAGCGCGACGACGCCGGTCGCGGCGAGCAGCTGTTCGCACCAGACCCACCGCGACGGCCACGGGAAGAGGCGATCCGCGGTGCGAGCCGTACCGGCCCCGTCACCCCGGACGAGAACGGTCGCCGCGTCAGCGAGCGGCGGTCGGCGGAGCTCGCTTTCGTCGGCGTCACCGCTGCCGCCCCCGAGCAGCGACCACGCCTGTCCCCGCCGTTCCAGCGTGTGGAGGTCGAGCGTCGGGGTGCCGCTCACGCCGCGGCGTAGGAACAGCGTTGCGGCGATGTCGTCGCAGCGGTCGAACGCGATCGGCAGGAACCGCACCCGCCGGCTCAGCCGTGCCGTATCCGCGGGAGGTACCTGCCCGTCGAGCAGCCGAACGCTCTCGGCGAGCGAGTCGTACGACATGTTGCCGACCGTACTGCGCCGCCTCGCGCCGGAGCGCGGTCTACCCGGCGCCGTTCGGACGGGACGTCGTTGGGGCGCGAGCTGCACGCCGAGCCGCGCCTCGCCCTCGACCTTGAGGGTGTGCCAGCTGCCGTCGGCGACCGTGTCGCCGAGCAGCCGCGCCCAGAGGGTGCTCTCCGGCAAGCGCATCTCCGGTCAACGCTCGTTGACCCCAGGCCACCGGCGACACGACACTGCGGACATGGGGGGACGGGCACGGTTGGCTTGTTCATTCCTGCTCGCGGTAGCCGGTTTGACCAACGCGTCTGCCAGTACGTCGTCGCCCGACGCGGGGCGCAGCTTCGATCCCAAGCCGGTCTCGAAGCCGATATACGGCATCCTCGGTCCACGTGACGCCGGGGCGCGTCCCGACCAGGAGCACGTCATCAAGGGGCCCGGTGACGTCGACATCCTCATCGACACGTGGCTGCCGAAGGCCAACGGCAGGCATGTTCCCCCCACTCGGGTTCCGGTCGTCATGCACATGACGCCGTACGAGCAGAAGGGGTACGTCTACCCGGAGTTGGCTGAGTACCGCTGGCTGAACGCGCTCGTTCCGCGAGGCTTCGCCTACTCCCGGGTGTACCTGCGCGGCACCGGTGGGTCCGGCGGCTGCATGGACCACCTCGGCGACGACACGGTCGAGGACCTCACCCGCGCCGTGGAGTGGCTCGGCCGCGACGCGTCGTGGACAACCGGGGCAGTCGGGTCGATCGGGCTGTCGCACCACGGCGGTTCCCAGATCGCGCTTGCCAGCCGCGGCGACCCGAGGCGCACCAGGTACCTCAAGGCCATGGTCGTGGGCGCGCCGTATTCCAGCGTCTACAGCGCGCGGACGTGGGACGGCGTCCCCATCGTGCTCGCCGAGGCGGTAACCCAGGTCGCGCACTCGCAATACGGAGTGAGCCCTGGCTACGACCCGACGAGCATCAGTGACCTTGACTCACTGCAGGAGTACCTCGACAACCGGACGAGGCCGGGCGGGGTCCCGGAGCCGCAGCACCTCGCACAGCGCGCGCCCTGCCGGGCGGAAGGCGCACCGGCTGCAGCCGACCCAAGCGGTGACTTCACGCCGTACTTCGCCGAACGGGAGTCACGGCGCTGGGCGCACCGGATCCGGGCCGCCACCCTGATGGTCCAAGGCCTGCACGACCTCAACATCCACTCGCACAACCAGGTCGGGTTGTTCGACCGGATCCCGGACTCCACACCGCACGCCGGCATCTTCGGCTGGTGGGAGCACGCCTGGCCCGACCAGCACCGGTTCCGCTCGGAGTGGCGACGGGCGAACTTCATGGACGGCATCGTCGCCGCCTGGTTCGACCGCTGGCTCAAGGGCGCGCCGACCGGAGCCGAGCGATGGCCGCGAGCTCAGGTGCAGGACTCCACCGGGCAGTGGCGGGCGGAGCCCAACTGGCCGTTCACCGGAGCAGCCGCGGGTCAGCTCGCGCTGTCGCAGAACGGGGCGCTGGGTGTAGCTGACCCCGGGGGCAGCTCCACCTACACCGAAGGCCTCTTGGAGACCGAGCAAACGGGCATCCCCGAGGGACAGTCCGTGAGCTGGCAGACAGCGCCGCTGCCCGGTCTGCTGCACATCGCCGGACCGCTTGTCCTCGACGCACATGTCGTTCTCGACCGGCCCGACGCGCACCTCGTTGCCCGCCTCGAGCTGCTCGACGCGAACGGTAAGCCACTGCCGGAGTCGGAGGGCGCCAGCGGCCCTACCACTGACGGCGGTGCCCTCATGGCGATGCGCTCAATGAGGCACCTTGACCCCATGCCACGCGGCTACTTCGAGCAAGCCGAGGGCCGGCCCGCCCCCGTCGGACAGCCGATCCGGGTGTCCGTGCGATTCGACCCGACCGACCTCATCGTGCCGGCGGGCGGGCGGATCCGGCTGACGCTCGCCGGCACCATGAGCTGGGGCCCCGGAGTCGGCGAGGGTGCAATTGGCCAGCCGACGTTGCCGTCGTTCTCCTTCACGAGGGTCACCGTCCTGCACGACTGCGCCTACCCGAGCGCGCTGCGGTTCCTGTTGCGGCGTAACCACCCCCGCTATCTCAACGTTCGCGAGCACGACGAACCGGTAGGCAAGCCCCTGTCGTCCCGACCGCCACCGAAATCCCCCCGCCCTGACGCGAACGGACTGGCCACCGCGCCCGTGTGTGGCCGGACGCCCACGCTCATCGAGGACCTGCGCAGCCGCGACGGATAGAACAAGTGTCGACGCGGACGAGCCGCGTCAGCGTCGGTGCCGCCAGGCGCGACCGCTCAGCTGAGGCGCTCCAGGATCATCGCCATGCCCTGGCCGCCGCCGACGCACATCGTCTCGAGGCCGAACGTCGCGTCGCGGGTCTGCAGGCCGTTGAGCAGGGTGCCGGTGATCCGCGCGCCGGTCATGCCGAACGGGTGGCCGACCGCGATGGAGCCGCCGTGCACGTTGAGCCGGTCGATGTCGATGCCGAGGTCGAGGTAGCTCGGGATGACCTGCGCGGCGAAGGCCTCGTTGATCTCGACGAGGTCGATGTCGCCGATGCTCATCTTCGCGAGCGACAGCGCGCGCTTCGTCGCCTCGACCGGTCCGAGGCCCATGATCTCGGGGCTGAGCGCGGACACCCCGGTGGACACCACCCGGGCGAGCGGTGTGATGCCGAGCTCGCTCGCCTTGCGGTCGCTCATCAGCACGACCGCGGCGGCGCCGTCGTTGAGCGGGCAGCAGTTGGCCGCGGTCACGGTCCCGTCCGGCCGGAACACCGGCTTGAGCGACGCCACGCCCTCGAGGGTGACGCCGGGCCGGGGGCCGTCGTCGGCCGAGACGACCGTGCCGTCCGGGGCGGTGACCGGGGTGATCTCCCGCTCGAAGAAGCCGTTGGCGATCGCCTTCTCGGCGAGGTTCTGGGAGCGCACGCCGAACTCGTCCTGCATCTCCCGGGTGATGCCCTTCATCGCCGCGACGTTCTCCGCGGTCTGGCCCATCGCGATGTAGATGTCCGGCAGCGAGTCGTTGGACCGCGGGTCGGTCCAGCCCGCGGCGCCGCCCTCGGCGAGCTTGGCCGACCGCGCCTTCGCGTCGTCGAACCTCGGATTCGTCGTGTCGGGGTGGGAGTCGCTGTTGCCCTTCACGAAGCGGCTGACCATCTCCACGCCGGCGGACACGAAGACGTCACCCTCGCCGGCCCGGATCGCATGCAGGGCCATCCGCGTCGTCTGGACGCTCGACGCGCAGTACCTGGTGACGGTGGTGCCAGGTACGTCGTCGAGCCCGAGCAGCGTCGCGACCACGCGCGCCATGTTGAAGCCCTGCTCGCCGCCCGGGAGCCCGCAGCCGAGCATGAGGTCGTCGACGGAGTGGGGGTCGAGCGCCGGCACCTTGTCCAGCGCGGCCTGGATGACCGTCGCGGTCAGGTCGTCCGGCCGGAAGTCCTTGAGGCTGCCCTTGAACGCCCGGCCGATCGGCGAGCGGGCGGTGGCGACGATCACGGCCTCGGGCATGCGGTCTCCTTCGACTTCTGCGGCAGCCCGCGCGGCGTACTCACTGCGCGGTCGCAATCACGTGCGAAAGCTCCAGGTAGTATGTGGCATGAGAAGTCGATCGGTTCTCGCCCTGGCCGTCCTTGCCATTGCCCCCGCTCTGCTCCTGGGACCGGGCGAAGCCGCTCAAGGAGCTTCGGCGGTGCCCACCTGGGCGGTGTCGATCGTCGACGAGGACCCGACGCGCAGCTCAGGGGAGCCCTCGATCCGAGCGGCTGACGACGGCACCCTCTACATCGTGGCCCCGGCGGGCCTCGCCAATCCGCGCAGCCTCCCGACTCCGGTCGGGGACGGGGGGAACTTCAGCTGGCGCAGCGACGACGACGGCCAGACCTGGAAGTTCTTGGAGACCACCGTCATTGGCGGTGGTGACGGCGACGTGGTCACCGCTGACGGGGACGTGGTCTACCAGTCCGGCCTCTCCCTGGCATGCGTCACGGTCGCCCGCAGCGCAGACCGCGGTGAGACCTGGACGCCCAACCCGGTGAACTGCTCGACGTCGCCGGTGGACGACCGCCAGTGGAACGACGTTCACGGCGACGCGGTGTACACCGCGTTCGGTTCGTTCGTGCTCGACCAGCTTTACGTGAACAAGAGCCTCTTCACAGATCCGCTTGTGGTGTCCAACGCGAATGTCGCGGTGTCGGACACTGATCACCAGTGGCCAGGGGTCATCGACGTCGACCCGCTCGAGGGAGTCGTCTACCAGTCGTGGCAGACCGTCGGCGCACCCAACGACTGCGACGACGACACCAGTGGCTGCCTGCCTGCTGAGGCGAGCAAGGTCGAGCCTGACGTGATCAAGATCGCGGCGATCACCGACAGTGACTTCGCGATGGGGCCGCTCGCATCTCCTGAGCACATCGTCGTGGCGTCCCGGTCTTTCGACACCTTCGACGCCTTCACCGCCATCGACGTCAGTCCGCAGGGCGTGATCCACGTCGTGTGGAACGAGCGCCACCCCGAGGTCAAGCAGACC
Source organism: Mycobacteriales bacterium (assembly GCA_035536955.1). GTDB lineage: Bacteria > Actinomycetota > Actinomycetes > BP-191 > BP-191 > DATLNF01. Next base: position 21,317 of record DATLNF010000101.1, read on the forward strand.
TGGAGCATGATCGCCTCCTCGGCCGACCAGGGCAGCACCTGGACTGCGCCCAAGCGCGTCAACACGGTGGCCACGACGGCCTTCCCGTGGGTCACTGCCGGGGACGACGGTCGACTGATGGTGAGCTACTACGGCACCGCGTCGACGGGGAACAGCCCGGAGACAACTCTGGGCGACTGGCGGGTGTACAACGCGTTCTCCAGCGACGGTGGGGCGACCTTCACCGAGACGGTGGTCACCCCCAAGCCGATGCACTCCGGCACCGTCTGCACGAGCGGGACCGGCTGTGCCATCGGGGCGCGAGACCTCGTCGACTTCTTCGAGACCGACGTGACGCCGACCGGATGCCTGGTCATCACCTACACCGACAACTCGCGCGACGTGCTCGTCAACGGCGTACGCGAGACCAACAACCCCGAGCGCATCGCCTTCGCGAAGCAGACCGGCGGCCTGAGCCTGCTCGCCGGCAAGACGTGCGGGGCCGCGGCACCGGCACCCACGGAGCCCGTCGGAGGGCCGACCGCAGCTCCGAGGCCACAGCCGCGCCCGGGTCCCGGCAGTCCCCTTCCCGCCACCGGTGCCGACGGCCGGCTCCCGCTGGTGGCCGCTCTCCTGCTGGGGTCGGCCGTCGTGGCGACCGTGCGCGCCCGGGCAGCTGCGCGCCAGGCGGCGGGCTGCTCGTCACGCTGACCGGCCCGTGCGCACGGCGAAACTCCCCCGTTCGGCGCTGAAGGGCCGGGGTGCACCACGCCGAAGCACTGGGGCATGAACGCACGCCGCGCCGCCCTCGGGCTCGCTCTCCTCGCGTCGACCGCGGCCGTCCCCGCCGTCGCCGCCCCGGCCGGGTGTCCGAGGCTCGTCGACGTCGCCGGCGACGCGTCGTACGGCTCCCTCGGCAAGGGCTCGTCCGACCTGGACATCCACGAGCTGCAGGTCGCGTCAGGTCCGCGCACGGTCGTCGTGGCAGTGCGGCTCGCGTCGATGGCGGGCACCGCGACCGAGCTGCGGCTGGGCGCGCGAGTCGACGCGCGGATCAGCCTCACGCCGGTCGACTACTTCTTCGCCGCTCGTCGGGCCGGCGACGGATCGTGGCGGTTCACCATGACCGCGGTCCGGATCGGCTCCGACGGCCGTCCGGTCGAGCAGCCGGCGAAGGCCATCGCCGGCAAGGCAGACCCGGCGGCCGCTGAGGTTGTGTTCGTGGCGAACCGCAGCGATTTCGTCGAGCGGTTCGACGGCCGGGAGATCCGGCTGCTCGGCGGCCGCACCTACCTCGGGTCCGACGTCTCCATCCAGGAGACCGATCGGGTCGACGGCTCGGTCGGCTATCGCGACCGCTCGCGCGCCTGCCGCCTCGCCGGCTGACAGACGTGCCGCCTAACTCCGCACTTCGACCATGAGACGCCGGGTACCGCGCGCCGAAGTGCGGAGTTCGCGGCGACTCTGGATTCGCTAGCCAGCCTTGCGGCGTCAGGGAGCCGTGCGAGACAGCGCCGCGTCGCGTACGGCGGGGAGCAGGGCCTCGGCCCACAGGCCGTAGCCCTCCGCCGACGGGTGGAACTCGTCCTCGGAGAGGTACCGGTCGGGTTCCGCGCGGAACGCCGGCCCGGTCTCGGCGCCGATGTCGACCACCGCGGCGCCCTCCGCGACCGCCGTCGAGCGCGCGGCGCTGCCCACGGCTCGACCGCGCCACGCCGCGACGAGGCGCAGGGGCTGGTGGAAGGCCGTCGCGGACCCCATGTCGGCGCAGCTGCCGACCACCACCTCGACCCCGGCCGCGCGGAGCCGGCGCACCGCGCCGCGCACGCCGTCCTCGACCGCGCCGAGCGAGGTCAGGTGCGTCGCGTCGTTGGGGCCGATCAGCACGACGGCCACGTCCGGCCGGTGCAGCAGGGCCCGCGACACCTGGGGGTCCAGGTCGGCTGACCGCGCGCCGGACACGCCCAGCCCGTCGACCTCGACGGGGCGGCCCAGGGCGGCGCTGAGCTCTCGGGCCAGGCGCGCGCCCACGGTGTCCTGCGCGTCCCGCACGCCGAGGCCGGCCGCGGTCGAGTCGCCGAGCACGGCGAGGCGCAGCGGCGTACCGGACCCCGCGCCGAACGTGCCGGAGACGTGAGGGGCGCTGTCGGCGCTGACGTACTCGCGCCGGCGCGCCAGCTCTGCCTCGGCCGCGAGGACCCCGGCGCCGACCAGGCCGGTCGCGAGCACGCCCACGCCGGTGCGCAGCGCGGTCCGGCGGGCTGCTGACATGAGCCCGACGCTAGTGGTTCGGGCGGCACTACGCTTCATCACATGGAGTACTTCGACTCACTCGTCGATCTGGTCGGGAACACGCCGCTGGTCCGGCTGGCCAAGGTCGCCGCGGGCCTCAGGCCGACGGTGCTCGCCAAGGTCGAGTACTTCAACCCCGGCGGCTCGGTGAAGGACCGGATCGCGCTCGGCATGGTGCTGGCCGGGGAGGAGTCCGGCGAGCTCAAGCCCGGTGGCACGATCGTGGAGCCGACCAGCGGCAACACCGGGGTCGGCCTCGCCATCGTCGCGGCCCAGCGCGGCTACAAGTGCGTCTTCGTGATGCCGGACAAGATGAGCGCGGAGAAGATCTCGCTGCTGCGAGCCTTCGGAGCCGAGGTGGTCGTCTGCCCGACCGCGGTCGCGCCCGAGCACCCCGACTCCTACTACTCGGTGAGCGACCGGCTGGCGCGTGAGATCCCGGGCGGGTGGAAGCCGAACCAGTACGCGAACGCGATGAACCCCGAGGCGCACTACCGCACGACCGGACCGGAGATCTGGAAGCAGACGGAGGGGCGCATCACCCACTTCGTCGCGGGCGTCGGCACCGGCGGCACGATCAGCGGCACCGCCCGCTACCTCAAGGAGCAGAACCCCGACATCGTCGTCGTCGGCGCGGACCCGGAGGGCTCGGTCTACTCCGGCGGGACCGGGCGCCCCTACCTCGTCGAGGGCGTCGGCGAGGACTTCTGGCCGACGACGTACGACGCGTCGGTCGTCGACCGCATCGAGGCGATCAGCGACCGCGACTCCTTCCTCACCACCCGCCGCCTCGCGCGCGAGGAGGGCCTTCTCGTCGGCGGCTCCTGCGGACTGGCCGCCGCCGCCGCGCTGCGCGTGGCCGGCGAGCTGGACGAGAGCGCCGTCATCGTCGTCCTGCTGCCCGACGGCGGTCGCGGCTACCTGTCGAAGATCTTCAACGACGAGTGGATGGCCGACTTCGGCTTCCTCACCAAGGACACCGCCGAGCCGACCGTGGGCGAAGTGCTCGGCCACAAGGCGAGCGCGATGCCCGAGCTCGTCCACGTGCACCCGCACGAGACGGTCGGCTCGGCGATCGCGATCCTGCGCGAGTACGGCGTCTCGCAGATGCCCGTCGTCAAGGAGGAGCCGCCGGTGATGGCGGCCGAGGTGGTCGGCGCGGTCGTCGAGCGCGACCTGCTGGAGGCCGTGTTCGCCGACCGAGCCGCCCTCGACGAGCCGCTGGAACGGCACATGTCGAAGGCGCTGCCCACGGTCGGGTCCGGGGAGCCGGTGTCGACCGCGATGGCCGAGCTCGAGGGCGCGACGGCGCTGCTCGTCCTCGACGACGGGAAGCCGATCGGGATCCT
>DATLNF010000102.1:0-6634 GCA_035536955.1 Mycobacteriales bacterium
CTCGTCGAGCGCCCGCTCGCCGTTGTGCCCGAACGGCGGGTGCCCCAGGTCGTGCGCGAGGCACGCCGCGTCGACCAGGTCGGGGTCGGCGCCGAGCCGCCCGGCCAGCTCGCGGCCGACCTGCGCGCACTCCAGGGAGTGGGTGAGCCGGGTGCGCGGGAAGTCGTCCTCGCCGACGCCGACGACCTGGGTCTTCGCCGCGAGGCGCCGGAACGCGGCCGAATGCAGCACCCGCGCGCGGTCGCGCTCGAAGGCCGACCGATCAGCCTGCGTCGCCTTCGCCGGCTCGGCGAGCCGCCGCTCGACCGACGCGGCGTCGTACCCCTGCTTCGTCATCTCCGGGCCAGCGTATCGACGGAGTCCGACGGACGGTCGGGCTGGTCGAAGCTGGGTAGAGGATCAGTCAGTCACCCCCCATCACGGAGGCCGCCGCATGCCCGAACTGCCTGACGACACGACGTCGTACTGGGTCGCCAGCACAGCCGACACGTCGTTCCCGGCCGCGCCGGCCGAGCTCGACGCCGACGTCGTCGTCATCGGCGGCGGGATCGCCGGGCTGACCGCTGCGCGGGAGGTCCAGCGCTCGGGTCGCAGCGTCGTCGTGGTGGAGGCCGAGCGGATCCTGCACGGCGTGACCGGCTACACGACCGCGAAGATCAGCACCCTGCAGGGCATCCTCTACACGGACCTGATCGACAAGCACGGCGAGGACAAGGCGAGCCTCTACGCCGAGTCGCAGCAGGCCGCGCTCGACCACATCGCCGCCGCGGCGGCTGCCGGCGTCGACTGCGACTTCTCCGTGCAGGACAGCTACGTCTACACCCACGACGAGGACGAGACCGACCAGCTGCGCGCGGAGGCCGACGCGGCCGCCGCGATCGGGCTGCCCGCGTCGTACGTCACAGAGCTCGACCTGCCCTACGCCGTCGCGGGCGCGGTCCGCTTCTCGAACCAGGCGCAGTTCCACCCGCGCAAGTACCTGCTCCATGTGGCCGACGAGATCGTCGCCGCGGGCGGGACGATCCTCGAGGGCACCCGCGCGCTGGACGTCGACGACAGCGACCCGTGCGTCGTCACGACCGACCGCGGCGTGCTCCGCGCGCGCGACGTGGTCGTCGCGACGCACATCCCGTTCCTCGACCGCGGCCTGTTCTTCGCGCGCGAGTTCCCGGTGCGCGACTACGTCGTTGCCGCGCCCATCGCCGGTGACAAGGCGCCGAAGGGCATGTTCCTGAGCACCGAGAGCCCCACGCACTCGGTCCGCACGACCCCGCACCAGGACGGCCTGCTGCTGATCGTCGCCGGTGAGGGGCACCCGACCGGGCGTGCCGACGACACCGAGCAGCGCTACGAGCGGCTCGCGCAGTGGACCCAGGACCACTTCGAGGTCGACGAGATCGCCTACCGCTGGTCGACGCAGGACTACACCTCGGCCGACCGCGTGCCGTACGTCGGCCGGCTCACGCCGGCGTCGGAGCACGTCTGGACGGCGACCGCGTTCGGCGCGTGGGGCATGACCAACGGAACCATGTCGGGACTGCTGCTCGCCGACCTCATCGCCGGGCGTGAGAACCCCTGGGCCGAAGTCTTCGACCCGGGCCGCTACGGGCCCAAGGCACAGGCGACCAAGAAGTTCGTCAAGGAGAACATCGCCGTCGGCAAGGAGCTCATCGCCGGGTACTTCTCCGGCCCGGACCTGTCCTCACCGGACGAGCTCGAGCCGGGGCAGGCCGCCGTACTCCGGCACGGGCCGGCGAAGACCGCCTGCTACCGCGACGAGTCCGGGACCCTGCACTCCGTGTCCGCCCGCTGCACCCACCTGGGGTGCATCGTCGGGTGGAACGCGGCCGAGAAGAGCTGGGACTGCCCGTGCCACGGCTCGCGGTTCAGCGTCGACGGTCACGTGCTGCAGGGCCCGGCGGTCGACCCGTTGGAGCCGCACTCGCCGTCGTAGCGCGCCGGGTCACGCCGCGGCGGGTACGTCGCGCGCGCTGCCCCGGCCGAACACCCGGTAGTACAGGTACGCACCGGCCTCGCGCAGGATGTAGCGGGCCTGCGTCGTGCGGCTGTGCACGACCGGTCCCGACCGGACCGGCGAGGTCGTCGCGGCGAACCCGAGGTCGCTGGCGATCCGGCGCGACCGCAGGCTGTGCCACGGGTCGGTGACGAGCACGACCGACTCGAGTTCGGCCAGCACTCGCGACGCGGCCTCGAGGCTCTGCGAGGTGTTGCGACCCTCGCCGACGGCCTGGACCGCCGAGCCGGGTACGCCGTGCGCACGCAGGTAGCGCGCGCCCGCGTCGGCCTCGGTGAACCGGTCCCCGGGTGCGCCGCCGCCGACGGTCACGATGACCGGCGCCACGTCGGCCTCGAACAGCTTGCGGGCGTGCTCCAGGCGGGCCGCGAAGATCCGGGACGGCCGGCCGTCGAACTGCGACGCGCCGAGCACGACGATCGCGTCGACGCGGTCCCGGTGGTCCTCGCGGGCGACCTGCCAGACGCGCACGGCGGTGGCGGCGTACCCGACGACCGCGACGAGCACGAAGAACACGACGGTCCGCAGCAGCCAGCGCAGCGCCCGCCGGCCGGGCGACCTGCGGGTGCGGTAGCGGGCGCTGGTCGTCATCGCGGCCAGGCTACTCGGGCAGGTGTCGGAGACCGGACGGAGAAGACCTTTCCCGTTACCCAGTCCGGTCGGGCTCGTTGAGCCGAGTACGCATGCCGAGCACGCCAATCCCGGAGGATCTCTTGAAGCGCTACATCGCCCTGGCCGCCATCGGTGGCCTCGTCATGGTGCCCAGCGTCAGCGACGCCGCTCCCAAGCGCACGGAGCGCACGGTCACCGTGTCCTACACCGGGGCCTGTCAGGCCGGCATCGACGGCGCCAACGCCGGCATCAACGGGTGCCCCAACACACTCGCCGACGTCGCCAAGAAGGGCGAGGCGTTCGTGAAGTTCAGCGCGACCGACGCCACCGGCCAGAAGGTCGGCCTGGTGAGCTATGACCCGGCCGATTACGGCAGCACCGCGACGAACTACTGCGGCGGGTCCCCCAAGCCCACGAAGATCAAGGCCGGCAAGGAGATCGGCATCAGGACGATCATCGACCCGACCTGCGGTGCGATCCCGACCCAGGGCACGCTGACCCTCACCTTCAGCAACCTGCCGTAACTGCCACCACCCCGCACTTCCGAGAGGCCGCCGTGAATGATCCGGCGGCCTTTCGGCATTCGCGTGTGGCACGTGGTCAGGCGTTGTCCGTCGCGCGCGGCCGGTGTGCGCCGACGTCAGCCGCCCGCCGGGAGCCCGCTCATGCGCGTTCCGAATGCTCTAGCGGGTGTCGCTGCCGCCGGACTCGAGGCTGGCGCGCCCGGACTCGAGCCGGGCGACCGGCACGCGGAACGGCGAGCAGCTGACGTAGTCGAGACCGACGTCGTCGCAGAAGTGGATCGAGTCCGGGTCCCCGCCGTGCTCACCGCAGATGCCGAGCTTGAGGTCCGGCTTGGCCGCGCGACCCTCCTCGCAGGCGATCCGCACCAGCCGGCCGATCCCGTCGCGGTCGAGCGTCTCGAACGGGCTCACCCCGAAGATGCCCAGGTCGAGGTAGCGGCTGAAGAACGCGGCCTCGACGTCATCGCGGCTGAACCCCCAGCCCATCTGCGTCAGGTCGTTGGTGCCGAAGGAGAAGAAGTCGGCGGCCTCAGCGATCTGGCCGGCCGTCAGCGCCGCGCGCGGGACCTCGATCATGGTCCCGATCAACACGTTGGCGACCGTCGTGCCCCGCTCCCGCCAGACCTGGGCCAGCACGCCCTCGGCCTCTTCGCGGATGACCTCCAGCTCCTGCACCGCGCCGACCAGCGGCACCATGATCTCGACCCGCGGGTCTCCACCGGCCAGCGCGCGGATCGCGGCAGCCTCGGCGATCGCGCGCACCTGCAGCGCGAAGAGCCCGGGTACGACGAGCCCGAGCCGGACCCCACGCAGCCCGAGCATCGGGTTGGACTCATGCAGCCGGCGTACCGCGTCGAGCAGCGCCTTGCGCGTCGCGATGCCATCGGACTTGCCGGTGGCCTCCGCCACCGCGACCTCGACCGCGAGCTCCTCCATCGACGGCAGGAACTCATGCAACGGCGGGTCGAGCAGGCGCACGGTGACGGGTAGCCCGTCCATCGCGTCGAAGATGCCGACGAAGTCCTCTCGCTGCATCGGCAGGAGCGCGTCGAGTGCGGCCGTCCGCTCGTCGTCAGTCTCCGCGAGGATGAGGTCCTCGACGAGCTGCCGCCGCTCCCCCAGGAACATGTGCTCGGTCCGGCACAGGCCGATGCCCTCGGCGCCGAACCGGCGAGCCCGCTCGGCGTCCTCGGGCGTGTCCGCATTGGTGCGCACGCGCATCCGTCGCTTCGTGTCGGCGTGCGCCAGCAGGCGATGCACCGCGGCGACGAGCGGATCGCTGTCGGCGCGGAGCGTGCCCTCGAAGTACTGCACCACCGGGCTCGGCTGCACCGGCACCTCGCCGACGTACACGGCGCCGGTCGTGCCGTCGATCGAGATCACGTCGCCCTCGTTGACGACCACCCCGCCGGGCGCGGCGAACCGGCGCGCCTTGAGGTCGACGTCGAGCTCCTCCGCCCCGCAGACGCACGTCTTACCCATGCCCCGGGCGACCACCGCCGCGTGCGACGTCTTGCCGCCGCGGCTGGTGAGGATGCCCTGCGCGGCGATCATGCCGTTGAGGTCGTCCGGGTTGGTCTCGCGCCGGACCAGGATGACCGGCTCGGTCTTCGCCCGCTCCTCGGCCCGGTCCGAGTCGAAGACCGCGACGCCGACCGCCGCGCCGGGCGAGGCGTTCATGCCCTTGGCGATCCGCGTCTTGTCGACCTTCTCGTCGAACGTCGGGAACATCAGCTGCGCCAGCTGCGCGCCGGTCACGCGACGCAGCGCCTCGTCGAGGTCGATCACGCCCTCGTCGACGAGCTGGGTCGCGATGATGAACGCGGCCGCCGCGGTGCGCTTGCCGACGCGGGTCTGCAGCATCCAGAGCTTGTTGCGCTCGACCGTGAACTCGATGTCGCACAGGTCGCGGTAGTGGTCCTCGAGCGTGCGCATGTTCGCGACGAGTGCGTCGTACGCCGGCTTGTCGATCTCCTCGAGCTCCTGCAGCGCACGCGTGTTGCGGATGCCCGCGACGACGTCCTCCCCCTGCGCGTTCTCCAGGTAGTCGCCGTAGCTGCCGGTCGCGCCGGTCGCCGGGTCGCGGGTGAACGCAACGCCGGTGCCGGAGTCCATGCCGAGGTTGCCGAACACCATCGACTGCACGTTGACGGCCGTGCCGAGGTCGGCGGGAATGCGCTCCTGGCGGCGGTAGAGCCGCGCCCGGTCGCCGTTCCACGAGTCGAACACGGCGCGGATGGCGAGGTTCATCTGCGTGCGCGGGTCGTCCGGGAAGTCGCTGCCGGTCTGGTCCAGCACGATCGCCTTGAAGCGGGTGACCAGCAGCCGCAGGTCGAGCTCGTCGAGGTCGAGGTCGTTCGTCGTGCCCTTCGCCTTCTTGGCCTCGTCGATCGCATGCTCGAAGAGCTCACCGTCGACGCCCAGGACGGTCTTGCCGAACATCTGGACCAGCCGGCGGTAGGAGTCCCACGCGAAGCGCTCGCTGCCGCTCTGCTTCGCTAGGCCGGCGACGCTCGCCTCATGCAGGCCGATGTTCAGAACCGTGTCCATCATCCCGGGCATCGAGAACTTCGCCCCCGACCGCACGCTGACCAGCAGCGGGTCCGCCGGGTCGCCGAGCCTCTTGCCCATCGCCGCTTCGAGCGCGAGCAGGTGCTCGGTCACCTCGGCCTCGAGCTCGGCCGGCGCCGTGCCCTGCTCGAGGTAGACGCGGCACGCCTCGGTGGTGATCGTGAAGCCGGGAGGCACCGGCAGCCCGATGTTCGTCATCTCAGCGAGGTTGGCGCCCTTGCCGCCGAGCAGGTCCTTGAGGTCCCGGTTCCCCTCGGAGAAGTCGTAGACGTACTTCGGCACAGCCGCTCCCTCACGCGCGTCGGGTCTGCGCCGAGGCTATCCCGCTGCACCCCCGAGGTGCGGATGCGGGCGCTGTCAGCCGCGCGGTAGCCGGCCGGACGGGAAGCGCTGCCAGAAGAAGCCGGCCGGATCGCCGCCGAACGCGTAGGTGCTCCACACCCAGCCGTACTGGACGACGAAGGGGCCGACCCTCCGCTCGGTGAGGGGGTCGACGTAGTTCATGTCGACGATCTCCTGCGGCAGCGGCGCCGGCGGCCCCGGGTTGTTGACGTAGTAGGGATCCGTGGGGCAGGCAACCGGGCCGTACTGGGGCCCCGCCCCGTGCGCCACGTCGTACAGCGACCGGAGCACCGCGGCGTGGTCGGGGTGGTGGGGGGTCTGGCACGCGCCCGGGCCGTACTCCGGCACCGCTGAGATCAGCCCCGCCTCGGGCAGCCGCGCGATGCCCCACCTCGGCCGCTCCCTACGGAGTACGGCGATCGCCTTCGTGACCTCGGCCGCCGTCAGGTGCTCTGACTCGGGGGTACCCGCGCTGACGTTGCCGAGGTCGAAGGCGACGCGCGCGCCGGACTCGGTCGCCCAGACGCTCGCGCAGCCGGAGTTGCGCCGG
>DATLNF010000103.1:0-6149 GCA_035536955.1 Mycobacteriales bacterium
CGACGTCGGTCCCGCGCCGGCCGGGATCGCGATCGTCGGCGACAGCGCGTGGGTGCCGCTCGGCAACGGCTCGGTCGCGCGGATCGACGGCCGGACCAACCGGGTCCGCCAGGAGATCCAGGTAGCGGAGACCGGCAACGCGACCTGGACGTCGTTCGGGTCCGGCACGCTGTGGGTGTCTGCGCCGAAGGAGTCGACGCTGACCGAGATCGACGTGCGCACCGGCCGGATCATCGGCAGGACCAAGGCGGGTACGAAGCCGGCGGACGGCGACGTCCTCGGCCCTGACGTCTGGGTGCCCAACCGCGGCCCGGGCCCCGGTGCGGCGCTGCTGCGCGTCGACCGCCGTACCCGGAGGGTCGCGGTCCTCACCCCGCCGCTGGTCGACGGCTTCGTCGTCGGCGCCGGCTTCGGAGACGTCTGGGTGCCGGACTTCGGCGGCACCGACGTCCTGCGGGTCCGACCTTCCCTCGCGCCGCGCCCCACCTTTTCGACTCCATGACCAGATTCCGCGGCGGCCGGGTGGTCACCGAGTCGAAAAGAGGTGTCTGTCGGACCGGGCGGGCGGATCGGGTCGGCGTCAGAGCGGGGTAGCGCCGACCCGCGCTCCCACCGAAGCCGGGACCCTACGATTGCGGCCATGGCCGTCAGCCGCACCAAGGTCGAGCAGGGTGAGCTGACCCGCGCCGCGCTCCTGACCGCGGCCACCGAGATCTTCACCGAGAAGGGGTACGCCGAGACCTCGACCGAGGAGATCGTGCAGCGCGCCCGGGTGACCCGCGGAGCGCTGTACCACCACTTCGCCGGCAAGGACGCCCTCTTCCTCGCCGTCGTCGAGCGGCTGCAGGACGGCATCCGCGAACGCGTCGTCGCGGCCGCCGCGAGTGCCGCCGATCCGCTGGCGCGGCTCACCGCCGGCATGGAGACGTTCCTCGATGCGTGCTGCGAGCCGGCCGTCCGCCGCATCGTGCTGATGGAAGGCCCGTCGGTGCTCGGCTGGGCGGTGTGGCACGAGATCGACGCGCGCTGCGGTCGGGATCTGATGATCCGCGGCTTCAAGGCGGCGATGAGGTCCGGCCACGTGCGCCGCCAGCCGGCCGAGCCCCTCACCGACCTCTTCTACGGCGCGCTCACCCAGGCGGCGATGGTCGTCGCGCACGCCGACGACGCCGAGCTGGCGCGCAAGGAGATGGGAGCGGCGGTACGCCGGCTGCTGCGCGCGCTGCGCAGCGACGCCGTCGGCGCGGCCTAGCGGCTATCGGCTTGCCCCCCAGCGCACCTTTTCGACTCCACGACCACTTTCCCGCGCCCGAAAGTGGTCGTGGAGTCGAAAAGGCGCGGGGCTGGTCAGGGCTGGGGCGAGGCCGGGGCGGGTGCGGCCCGGGCGAGCGGCTATCGGCCGGACGTCGCGTCGACCACGACCGTGGCGAGGAAGTCCACGACGCGCCGTACGACGTCGTCGTCGCGGATGAGCTTCGCGTGACCGAGACCGGCGGTCTCGACGAACTCGCTGCGCGGCAACGACATCGCCATCAGGTGGCCGTCGTCGAGCGGCACCTGGTCGTCGTCATGATCGTGCAGGACGAGAGCGGGTACGTCGAGACCGCGCGCGATGACCTCGCCGCGCGTGTTCTCCCACACGTCGGCGCCGAAGCGGGCGTCGATCGTCGCGCGCAGCCCCTCGAGGGCAGCCGGCGGGAGCTGGAAGAGCCGACCGAAGGTCTCGAACGCGTTCTCCAGCCGGACAGCCGGGGCGAGCAGCGCGAGGGCCGGCGCGGGGTCGCACTGGGCTGCCGCGAACACCGCCGTCATGCCGCCGAGCGAGTGCCCGACCACCGCGACCGCACTGCTCTCCGCGACGAGACTCGAGACGATGTCCGACATCTCGTACAGGTTGGTCTGGGTGCCAGGGCTGGCCCCGTGCGCCGGGAGGTCGGCCGTCACGACGCGGAAGCCGGCCGCGAGCAGCGGCGCGACGAAGGCACCCATCCGCGCGGCGTAGTCGGCCCAGCCATGCACGAGGACGACCGACGGACCTTCACCTGCGGCGTACGTCGCGACGTGATGCCCCGCGACGTCCCGGTCCGTGCGGACCATGGGCGCGAACCATGCGGCCTCCCGCTCGCGCACCCGATCGCCCGGGTCCCCGCGCCACACGGTGAACCACAGCCGGTCGGCGTAGGCGCCGGCCAGCTCGGCAGAGACTGCACCCGCGGCGACCGTCGCCCGCCACACGGCCGTCATGGCCTCTACGTCGGTGCCCGCGGCCTGGTCGGCAGCTGCGAGGAGGTCGGCCAGCTCGGCGCTCGTCGCGGTCTCGGTCATGCGTCCTCCAGCCGTCGTCCCGGAGCCAACATACAGACGGTACGCAGGCTCCGGTCAACGGATTCGGACTGTGTCCTTCGCCACATCTCGCTACGTCACGCGACAGCGCGACGGCGACGTTTGGCATGGCGGAGGCTCCGGGATTTGAACCCGGGATGGGGGGTTACCCCAAACCGCATTAGCAGTGCGGCGCCATAGACCGGACTAGGCGAAGCCTCCAATGAGCACCGGTACGGCGAGCCGCCCGGCCTCGGCATGGTAGACGGCGGCGCGTGAGCGCAGCAAAGCCGTAGTCCGGCTAGCCGAGGGGCTTCGACGTCGCGTGGCCTCGGCCCCGGAACTCCGCCACGACCGAGCCGTCGGCGCGGCGTACCGTGACGTCGCACACGCCGGTCCGGCCGGTCCGCGACCGCTCGACCGCCTCCGCCACGAGCTCGTCGCCGAGGCGCGCGGGTGAGACGAACACGATGTCGGCGCCGGCCGCGACGGTGACCACGCCGTGGGTGTTGCAGGCGAACGCGAACGCGGTGTCGGCGAGGGTGAAGATCAGCCCGCCATGGCAGATGTCGTGGCCGTTCACCATCGTCGGGGTGACCGTCATGCGCGCGGTGGCTCGACCGGGGGACACTTCGGAGATGGCGATCCCGAGGTGCCGCGACGCCAGGTCAGCGGCGTACATCGCCTCCGCGCCCCGCCGGGCCACCTCGCCCGGGTCACGGTCGTCCACCCCGGCAACCTATCGGGGCGGGCTCGATGCCAACTGTGTCCGCCCGGCCTCGGGCGAGCCACGCCTCAGCGGACACAGAACGTCGGCGACGACACCCGACTTCCCGACCGAACGTTCGGGAGGGTAGGATGGCGGGCGTCACCACACGAGGGGTACGGCGATGACGGCTGAGCTCGAGGCGGACTTCCAGCGCACGATCGACGAGGACCTGCGGGTCGAGCCGCGCGACTGGATGCCCGAGGCCTACCGCAAGACGCTGGTCCGGCAGATCGCGCAGCACGCGCACTCCGAGATCATCGGCATGCAGCCGGAGGGCAACTGGATCACCCGCGCCCCGAGCCTGCGCCGCAAGGCGATCCTCATGGCGAAGGTGCAGGACGAGGCCGGCCACGGGCTCTACCTCTACAGCGCGGCGGAGACCCTCGGTGTCACCCGCGAGGAGCTGCTCGACCTCCTCCACGCCGGCCGCCAGCGCTACTCCAGCATCTTCAACTACCCGACCCCGACCTGGGCCGACATGGGCGCGATCGGCTGGCTGGTCGACGGCGCGGCGATCGTCAACCAGGTGCCGCTGTGCCGCTGCTCCTACGGTCCCTACGGGCGCGCGATGACGCGCATCTGCAAGGAGGAGAGCTTCCACCAGCGGCAGGGCTTCGAGATCCTGCTGCACCTCTCCAAGGGGACGGCCGAGCAGCACGCGATGGCGCAGGACGCCGTCGACCGCTGGTGGTGGCCGAGCCTGATGATGTTCGGTCCGCCCGACGACGAGTCGCCGAACAGCGCGCAGTCGATGGCGTGGAAGATCAAGCGGCACAGCAACGACGAGCTGCGGCAGAAGTTCGTCGACATGTCCGTCCCGCAGGCCGAGGTGCTCGGGCTCTCGCTGCCGGACCCGGACCTCACCTGGAACGAGGCGCGCGGCCACTACGACTTCGGTGCCATCGACTGGACCGAGTTCCAGGAGGTGCTGCGCGGCAACGGCCCGTGCAACCGCCAGCGCATGGAGCACCGGGTGAGCGCGCACACCGAGGGTGCGTGGGTGCGCGATGCGGCGGCGGCGTACGCCGAGAAGCAGCGCGCGAGAGCGGCAGGGAGCGCGGCATGAGCTCCGGGACGGTCGGCGGTACGTCGCCCGCCGGCGCGGAGCAGACCCGGACCGCGCCGACCACGCTGTGGGAGGTCTTCGTCCGGAGCAAGCGCGGCCTGTCGCACAACCACGTCGGCAGCCTGCATGCGCCCGACGCCGAGATGGCGCTGCGCAACGCGCGCGACGTCTACACCCGCCGGCAGGAGGGCGTGTCGATCTGGGTCGTCCCGGCGAGCGAGATCGTCGCGAGCTCGCCGGACGAGAAGGACTCGTTCTTCGACCCTGCCGCCGACAAGGTCTACCGGCACCCGACCTTCTACGACATCCCGGCCGAGGTGCAGCACCTGTGACCGCGCCCGCACCCGACGCGACCGTGGTGTCGACGTACGCGCTGCGTCTCGGCGATGACGCGCTCGTCCTCGCGCAGCGGCTGTCCGCGTGGTCCTCGCGCGCGCACGACCTCGAGGAGGACATCGCGCTGACCAACATCGGCCTTGACCTGCTCGGGCAGGCGCGCTCGCTGCTGACGTACGCCGGCGAGGTCGAGGGCGCGGGCCGCACCGAGGACGACCTCGCCTACCTGCGCGAGGAGCGCGAGTTCGTCAACTGCCAGCTCGTCGAGCAGCCCAATGGCGACTTCGCGCAGACCGTCGCTCGCCAGCTCTACTTCTCCACCTGGCAGCTCGCGCTGTGGGAGGCGCTGCTCGGCTCGGCCGACGAGACCCTCGCCGCCGTCGCCGGCAAGGCGGTCAAGGAGGCGGACTACCACCGCGACCACGCCGTGCAATGGACGCTGCGGCTCGGCGACGGCACGCCGGAGAGTCATGACCGGATGCAGGCGGGGCTCGACCGGCTGTGGCCGTTCGTGGGCGAGCTGTTCGAGGTCGACGAGGTCGAGAGCTCGCTGGTCGCGGCGGGTGTTGCCGTCGACAGCGCCGCGCTGCGACCCTCGTGGGACGGGTTCGTCGACGGAGTGCTCGCCGAGGCGACGCTGACCCGGCCGAGTGATCCGTGGACCGCGACCGGCGGCCGCCGAGGCATCCACTCCGAGTCGTTCGGCTACCTGCTCGCCGAGATGCAGCACCTGCATCGCTCGCACCCGGGCGCCACGTGGTGAGGGCCGGGACGACGTCGACCGGCGCGCGGGTGGACGACGTACGCCGCGTCCTCGCCACCGTCACCGACCCCGAGATCCCGGTCCTCACGATCGACGACCTCGGGGTGCTGCGCGACGTGTCCGTCGACGACACCGGCCGGGTGAGCGTCACGATCACGCCGACGTACTCGGGTTGCCCGGCGATGGACACGATCCGCGCGGACATCATCGCCGCGCTGCACGACGCCGGGTACGCCGAGGTCGACGTGCGTCTCGTCCTCGCCCCGGCGTGGACCACCGACTGGATGAGCGCGGACGGCCGTCGCAAGCTGGTCGAGTACGGCGTCGCGCCGCCCAGCGGCCGCGCCCCCGTGCGCGGCGGTCCGGTTCGCCTTGATCTCACGGTGCGCTGCCCGCAGTGCGGGTCGCCGGACACCCAAGAGGTGAGCCGCTTCGGCTCGACCGCGTGCAAGTCGCACTGGTCGTGCCGCTCGTGCCTCGAGCCGTTCGACCACTTCAAGGCGCTCTGAGCCGTGACGACCACCCCGGTGGCGCAGCGGCGGCATGCGGTCTTCCATCGGCTGCGTGTCGCTGAGGTCGAGCGCGTCGTCGACGACGCGGTCGCGGTGACGTTCGCCGTACCGGAGGACCTCCGCGAGGAGTTCCGCTTCACCCAGGGCCAGCACCTGACGTTGCGCGTGACGCTCGACGGCGAGGAGGTCCGGCGCAACTACTCGATCTGCTCGCCCGTGTCGTCCGGCCGGCTCCGCGTCGCGATCAAGCAGCTCGAGGGCGGCCGGTTCTCGCGCTGGGCCAACGAGGTCCTCAAGCCTGGCGACGAGATCGACGTCATGACGCCGACCGGCCGGTTCTTCGTGCCGCTGGACCCGGCGGCGCAGCGGCACCACGTCTTC
>DATLNF010000104.1:0-9337 GCA_035536955.1 Mycobacteriales bacterium
CGGCGCGAGTCCGGACAGCAGCATCGCGGCGACGGCGATCAGCCGGCGGCGGGTTGCGGACATGCGGGTTCCTCTTATTCGCTCGGCTCGAGCTCGACGTGCGCGGTGCGTCGCTTGATCCACAGCGGCGTCACGGCGAGCACCGGGATGAACAGCGGGTAGCCGAGGCCGAGCTTCGCGGCGGCGAGCCACCCGGTCTCGTCGGCTCGGTAGAGCAGGGACTGCACGAGCAGCCGCAGCCCGAACATCGCCGCCCACAAGCAGGTGACCTCGACGTAAGCGCGCTGCACGACAGGGTGGGCGTGCCACTCGGCGGGCTTGTCGCTGAACTGGCGGAGGAACACGCCGATGATCGGGCGGCGCACGAGGACCGACCCGAGGAAGACGACGAAGTACGCGCCGTTCTGCACGATCCCCGGGATGAAGAAGTTGCGCGCGCTGCCGGTCCAGCGAGCGATGCCCGCGGCCATGGCGACGCCGAGGAACCCGGTGATCGTGTGCCGCACGACCTCCCGGCGCACGAGCCGGACGAGGAACAGCACGAGCCCCACGCCGAGCGCGGAGCGCACGGCCGTCCCGAGTCCGAACAACGCGTTGCCCACCACGAACGCGACGACCGGCAGCCCGCTGTCCACCATGCCGCGCGGCCCGCCGAACGCCTCCGCGAGAGTGAGCTGCGGAGCTCCGGTGGTGGCTGCCGGGGCGTCCGGGTCGAGCACGACGTCCACGCCGCCCGGGTCCTGATCGTCGGTCACCGACACCACGCTACCGCCCGACGTCGTCGAGATCCCCGGACCGCTCGCGCCGAGCGGCCGCGGCAAGACCCGCCGCCGCGACCGCGAGAGCTGCGGCGACGACCTCGGCCGACCCCTGCGGCCCGGTGGCCGGCAGCGGCTCGGGCACGCGCGGAGCGATCAGGCCGGACGCGCCGCGCCCGGCTCTGGGGATCGTGAACGGCGCCGCGACCAGCAGCTCGACGTTGCGGGCCTCGACGGCCCCCCGGCGGATCTCGCTCGCGCGCTCCTGCCAGTCGTTCGCGCCGATCTCCCGGCCGAGCGAGGCGAGCGACCGTGGCGAGTCCAGCCTCCCGCCGTAGGTCAGGGGCGCGTCGGCGTCGACCATCGTGGTGAAGATCGACAGGGTGCCGTCGCGGTTGTCGGTGATCTCGATGAGGCGCGACTGGATCGGGAAGTCGATGTGGGAGGCCGTCACGATCTCCCAGAAGCCGCCGCCCGCGCCGCGCAGGCGAGGGGTGACGATGTTCTTGTGCTCGTGGCCGTTCACCCAGGCGATCACGTTCGGGAACTCGAGCAGGTTCGCGACCAGCTCCGAACCGAGCACCCGATCCTCGGCGCGCGTCGGGTCCGGCGCCCGGTTGGTCATCTTCGCCACGTTGTGATGGCTGAAGACGATCACCAGCCGGTCGCGCGCACCTCCGCTGGAGCGGCTGTTCGCGGTGAGCTCCGCGCGCAGCCACTCCAGCTGCGTGCGGTCGATCGAGCCGGTGCTGGGGCCGACCGGATGGCAGGTGTCCAGCACGACGCAGCGGAGCAGGCCGTGGTCGAAGGCGTAGTACGCCCGGTCCGCCGCGACGTGCTCGCGGGACCACCCATGGCCGACCGGGGTGCCCGCCGTGATGAAGTGCTCGGCCATGATCTCGGGGCGGCTCAGGTGCCGCCGGTCCGGGTCGGCTGTCACCGGCCGGGCGGGTCCCGCGGTGAGCGCCGCGGCGAGTGCGCCGGGGTCGCCGCGCGAGATGCCGAGCTGGACATCGCCCGGCGTGGCGCCGGCCGGCAGGCCGACAACCTTCGTGCCGCCGACGGCGATCGCGTCGATGACCGGGTTGGGCGCGAGGTTGCCCTGGACGAGCGGGTCGTGGTTGCCGAAGACGGCGTACCACGGCATGCCTATGCCGGTCGCCCGGAACGGCCGGCGTACGGCGTCGAGCAGCCCGGGCACCGTCGGGAACCCGTAGAAGCGGCGGGCGTTGTCGTCGGCGCCGACCGTCGCGCTCGACGGGGTGCCTTCCGGGTGCCAGTAGTGGACGTCGTACGTCGTCGGGTCCTGGTCGTGCACGCCTTCCCAGCGACTCGGGTCGCCGCTGTCCGTCGTGACGACCGCGCCGTCGAGGATCGCGATGCACTGCCGCAGCTCGTTGTACTGGGCGTTGTCGATGTTGTCGCCCGTGCAGATCGCGAACTCCAGCGCTCGCCCGGTCACCGGGCCACGGCGCACCTTCCGCGCGCCGCGGACGACCGCGTCGACGAGGTGACCGGTGAAGATCTCCTGCGGGCGGTACGCCGCGTCGAACAGCGGGTCCACGCCGGTCTCGAGTCGCTCGTCCTCGTAGCGGTCGAGGAACTCCACGCGGGTCGGTGACTGCGCGTCGAGAACGTGCAGGTCGGTGAGATGCACGAACGCGACGAGCGGGACCCGGGTCACCGCGCGCCCCGGCCGGGCCCGCACCTTGAGGTCGGTACGGGTCAGGTGCGGCTCCCCACGACCAGCGACGAGGAGGCGGTAGCCACCGGCATTGGGTGCGGCGACCGTGCGCAGGATCGTCGACTCGAGGGTCGTGCCGGCCACGCGGACCGCGGCGGCCTCCGCGCGACGCGGCGGGAAGTAGGCGGGAGAGGCCGCCGCGGCCGCGACGACGAGTCCTGATCGCAGCACGTCACGTCGGGTCGGTCGCACCGGGCGGCCCCTCTCGAAACGACGTACGGCGGGTTTGCCCACCGCCGGGTTGCGGAAAGCACCTGCGGGTCACCGTGGCGGAAGACACCGGTGGCCGCGGGGGTAGCCTGCACCGCAGTGCCGCTGCCGCGACGTGCGCCGAAGGCCGGACCTGTGGGGAGAAGCATGGCAGAGCAGCACCCGTCGTCCGGCGATCATGTCGTCCTCCGGCTGCCGGCGACCGGCGCGTACCTGTCCGTGCTGCGCACCGCGACCGCTGGTCTCGCGTCGCGGTTGGACTTCACGATCGACGACATCGAGGACCTGAAGATCGCCGTTGACGAGGCGTGCGCGATGCTGCTGCCCCGCGCGGTGGCCGACGCCGAGCTGACCTGCCGGTTCGAGCTCAGGCCCGACGTCCTCGACGTTGCGGTCAGCCTCGCCACCACGGACGGCGAGGTCCCCTCTCGCGACACGTTCGCGTGGACGGTGCTGTCCGCCCTGGCGGGTGAGGTCGACGCAACGCTCGAGAACGGCGAGGTGACCATCCGGCTGTCCAAGCACCGCGAGCCGTTCGACCTGGCGGCCGGCGCATGACGAGCCGCGCCGAGGAGCCGACGGCCCAGGACCCCGTCACCGACGAGGCGATGACGGACGTGGCGGACACGCCGGAGACCGACGCCGAGACGGACCCGCTGGCCGACCCCGACGCCGCGGCCGCGCTCGACGCCGTGCTCGCGGACGACATCCTCACCAGCCGGTCCGAGCGCACCGCCAGCGAACGAGCCAGGGCCCGGGAGCTGTTCGCCGAGCTGGCGGCCGACGGTGGCCCCGAGGTCCGCGACGAGCTCGTCCGCATGCACTTGCCGCTGGTCGAGTACCTCGCCCGCCGCTTCCGCAACCGCGGTGAGCCGCTCGAGGACCTCGTCCAGGTCGCGACGATCGGCCTGATCAAGAGCGTCGACCGGTTCGACCTCGAGCGTGGGGTCGAGTTCAGCACCTACGCGACTCCGACCATCGTCGGGGAGATCAAGCGGCACTTCCGCGACAAGGGCTGGGCGATCCGCGTGCCGCGGCGCCTGCAGGAGCTCAAGCTCACGCTCACCAAGGCGACGGCCGAGCTGTCCCAGACACTCGGCCGCTCGCCCACAGTCGCGGAGCTGGCGCAGCACATCGGGCTGACCGAGGAGGAGATCCTCGAGGGCCTCGAGTCGGCCAACGCGTACTCCGCCGTATCCCTCGACGCGCCGGACACGGGCGACGACGACTCGCCTGCGGTCGCGGACTCGCTCGGGCAGTTCGACGATGCCCTGGAGGGGGTCGAGTACCGCGAGTCGCTCAAGCCCCTCCTCGAGAAGCTGCCGGTCCGGGAGAAGAAGATCCTGATGCTCCGGTTCTTCGGCAACATGACGCAGTCGCAGATCGCCGCCGAGCTCGGCATCTCCCAGATGCACGTGTCGCGCCTGCTCGCGCGCACCCTCGCCCAGCTCAGGGTCGGGCTGCTCGCCGAGGACTGAGCCCGCTCGAGGCGACGGGTACCCTCTGGCGGATGCGCGCCCTGCTCATCGTCAACCCGAAGGCCACCGCGACCACGCCGCGAACCCGCGACGTGCTCGCGCGCGCGCTCGCCAGCGACCTCAAGCTCGATGTCGTCGAGACCGAGCGGCGCGGCCACGCGGCCGACCTCGCGCGGCACGCGGTGGCCGACGGCCTTGACCTGGTCGTCACCCTGGGGGGCGACGGGACGGTGAACGAGGTCGTGAACGGCCTGGCCCGGTCCGCGGTGTCCTTGGCGGTCGTACCGGGCGGGTCGACCAACGTGTTCGCGCGAGCGATCGGCCTCTCGCCCTCCCCGGTCGAGGCGACGGGGGAGATCCTCGACGCGCTGCGCGCGGGACGCCGGCGCGTCATCAACCTCGGGCAGGCTGACGAGCGGTACTTCACCTTCTGCGCCGGGCTCGGGATCGACGCGGAGGTCGTCCACGTCGTGGAGCAGCGCCGCCGGGCAGGGCGGCGCGCGACCCCGGCGCTCTACATCCGCAGCGCCGTCCGCCACTTCTACACCGGGTGCGACCGCAAGGAGGCGCCGCTCACCCTCCAGGTGCCCGGCGAGGAGCCGATCCCTGGCCTGTTCAACCTGGTCGTCGCGAACGGCCGGCCCTGGACCTACCTCGGAGCGCGCAGCGTGGATCCCTGCCCGGAGGGCGACTTCGACGCCGACCTCGACCTGCTCGGGCTCACCCGGCTGTCGACCGTCACCACGCTGCGGGTGGTCCGCCAGATGCT
Organism: Mycobacteriales bacterium; assembly: GCA_035536955.1. Taxonomy (GTDB): domain Bacteria; phylum Actinomycetota; class Actinomycetes; order BP-191; family BP-191; genus DATLNF01. Next base: position 4,960 of record DATLNF010000104.1, read on the forward strand.
GGTCCCCAGAGCCCGGGTGAAGGGTCGTCGCCTCGTGGGCCGCCACGACGTGCCGGCGTTCCACGTCTCCGCGGCCCGGCCGGTCGCGCTCCAGCTCGACGGCGACTTCATCGGGGAGCGGACCGAGGTCGCCTTCGCGAGCGTGCCCGACGCCCTCTCCGTCGTCGTCTGACCCCCCCCGGAGGGCTCAGAACACCCCGAAGGAGGGCGAATCCGACGCGTGGCGCGGAAAAGTGCTTGCAACTGCTTGCTGCACTCGGCGGGCCGACGTATCGTGATGCCGCACCTATGGACCGCGCCGGTCCCGGCAGGTACGGTCGACAGGCAAGATCAGATCAGATCGCGGCTCCTGAGCCGGAGCACCACTGAAATCCCCGTCCGCATTCGTGAAAAGTTTCACAAAGTCCGGCCCACGCCGGTCGATCCCCTACTGAGGAGTTGTTCCCCATGGACTGGCGCCACCGCGCCCTCTGCCGTGACGAGGACCCCGAGCTGTTCTTCCCGATCGGGACGACCGGCCCGGCGGCGCAGCAGGTCGAGGACGCCAAGCTGGTCTGCAAGCGCTGCGACGTCCGCGCCGAGTGCCTCCAGTGGGCTCTCGAGACCGGTCAGGACGCCGGCGTGTGGGGTGGCCTCAGCGAGGACGAGCGCCGCGCTCTCAAGCGCCGGGGCGCCCGGGCCCGCAGCCGCATCGCCTGATCGCACCCGCCCGGCCGCGTGCGCGGCCGGCCGCCGACCGTCGACGCCCTCGTCCGCACCTCCCGCGCGGACGAGGGCGTCGTCGCGTCTGCCAGACTCCGCTCATGGGTGAGTCCTACGTGCGGCCGGTGGTCGCCGGTCGTGAGCCCCGGCCGGCGTGGATCGGCGTGTGGCGCTTCCGCGTCGTCGTGGTCCTGCTGATCGTGCTGATCGCGTGGGGATCGCTCGAGTTCTTCCGCCGCTACGTCGACCCGAACCGGTCGCAGGACCCCGGCATCGGCGACGAGAACAACGTCGTCGAGTCACCGGCCGCGCTGCACGCAGGCGCGCCGCTGAGGCTCCGCGTCTAGGCCGGGGCTGCGGCCAGCGGCACGTCGAGCACGACCGAGGTCCCCGGGCCGTCCTCGCGCGCGGTCATCCGGATCGCTCCCCCGAGCTCACTCACGACCAGGGTCCGGACGATCTGCAGCCCGAGCCGCGTGGACGACTCGAGCGTGAACCCGTCGGGCAGGCCGCCGCCGTCGTCGACGACCTCGACACGCAGCGTGTCGTCGCCGCGGTGCATCCGCACGATGAGCTCGCTGCCGCGGTCGCCGAACGCATGCTCGACCGCGTTCTGCAGCAGCTCGACCAGCACCAGGGCGAGCGGTGTGGCGACCGGTCCCGGCAGGGCGCCGGCGGACCCATCGCGGCGCACGGCCACGGCGGCGTCGCCCGTGGGCACGTCGCCGATCATCGCCACGATCTTGTCGGCGATGCCGTCGAACGCCACCTGTGGCCCGAGGGACTGGGACAGGGTCTCGTGGACCAACGCGATCGAGCTCACCCGCCGTACCGACTCCTCCAGGGCGGCGCGCGCCTCGGGGACCGTCAGCCGCCGCGACTGGAGCCGGAGCAGCGCGGCCACCGTCTGCAGGTTGTTCTTCACGCGGTGGTGGATCTCGCGGATCGTCGCGTCCTTGCTGATCAGCTGGCGTTCCCGGCGGCGGAGCTCGGTGACGTCGCGAACCAGCACCAGGGCGCCGACCACCTCGCCCCTGACGACGAGCGGGAGGCCGCGCCGCAGGACCACCGCGCCGGAGCACTCCACCTCGCTCTCGGACGGCCGAGCCGAGCGCAGGACGGCAGTCACTGCGCGCTCGTCCAGACCCTGGTCCCCGAGATGCTCCCCGACGATGTTCGCGGTGATGCCCAGCCGGCGGTACGCCGACAGCGCGTTCGGGCTGGCGTAGACGACCTGGCCGTCCGCGTCGAGTCGCAGCAGTCCGTCACCGACCCGCGGGGACACAGCGAGCTCGCGCTCCACGCCGGCGAACGGGAAGCCGCCGTCGGCGATCATCTGGGCTAGGTCGCCCGCGGTCTGCAGGTAGGTCAGCTCGAGCTGGCTGGGTACGCGAGGCGACGCCAGGTTGGTGTCCCGGCTGATCACCGCGACCACCCGGTCTGCGCACCGGACCGGGATCGCCTCCATCCGCACCGGCACGCCGGTCTCCCACTCCGGATCCCCCTCGCGCGCGATCCGCCCCTCGACGAAGGCCACGTCGACGAGGAACCGCTCTGCCGCATCGACCGTCGCACCCACGAGGTCGTCCTGGTACAGCGTCTGCCCGGTGGTCGGCCGCATCTGCGCCACGACGCAGTAGGCGTCGGCACCCGCTACCCGCACCAGCAGCAGCAGGTCGGCGAAGGAGAGGTCCGCGAGGATCTGCCAGTCCGCGACCAGGGCGTGCAGGTGCCGGATCTCATCGTCGGTCAGCCCGGGTGCCGCACGGCGTACCAAGGTGGACAGCGTCGACACGCCGGGCATCGTACGGCCCGTGGGCCGCACGACCGGCTACGCGCAGGCGCGGAGGAGAGCGAGCAGGACGAGCGACGCCACGACGGACACGAGGATCGAGCCGGCGCAGCCGAGGCGGTTGGAGAAGAACAGGAACATGGCGGCATCCCTGCCCCCATCGACCGGTTCGAACCGCGCTTTCGCGCCCACCTAGGCTGGCGCCCGTGAGCGACATCACCGTCCGGCGCGCCGACCCGGCCGAGTACGACGCCGTCGGCGCGCTGACGGTCGCCGTCTACCGAGACCTGCGCGGTGGCCACCCCGGCGAGTACGACGCGCAGCTGCAGGACGTCGCGGCGCGGGCGGCACAGGGCGAGGTCTACATCGCGGTCGACTCCGACGGTCACCTGCTCGGATCCGTGACGTTCGCGCCCCATGGCAGCGAGTACGCCGAGCAGAGCGCGCCGGACGAGGCGGTCTTCCGGATGCTCGCCGTGGCCCCGGGCGCGCGTGGACGCGGCGCCGGCCGCGCGCTCGTGGAGACGTGCGTCGACCGGGCGCGGTCGCTCGGCCTGCGCCGGCTCCGGCTGTCCACCCAGCTCTCGATGCGGGCGGCCCACCGGCTCTACGAGACCATGGGGTTCACCCGGACCCCGGATGACGACTGGTCACCGCGCCCCGGGATCGACCTGATCACGTACGCGCTGGACCTCTGACCAGCACGCCTGTCAGGCGACGAGGCCGAGGCGGCGCAGCTCGACGGTGAGGTCGTGCGGGCTCGTCGACGCCGCCATGGCGTCCTCGAGGCTCACCACGCCGTCGCGGATCAGCGCGACGAGGTGCTGGTCGAACGACTGCATCCCGTAGTACGCGCCCTCGCCGATCAGCTGCGGGATCGTCGACGTCTTGTCCGGGTCTGCGATCGCGTCGGCGACGCGCCCGGTGTTGATGGCGACCTCCATCGCCACGCAGCGGCCTTCCCCGTCGGCCCGCGGCACCAGGCGCTGGCAGATGATCCCGCGCAGCGACCCGGCGAGGGCCAGCCGGATCTGCTTCTGCTCGTGCGGGGGGAAGAAGTCCACGACGCGGTTGATCGTCTCGACCGCGTCCGTCGTGTGCAGGGTCGACATGACGAAGTGGCCGGTCTCGGCCGCCGCCAGAGCGGCCTTGACGGTCTCCACGTCACGCATCTCACCGACGAGGATGACGTCGGGGTCCTGCCGCATCGCGGCGCGAAGGGCGACCTGGAAGTCCTCGGTGTCGACGCGCACCTCGCGCTGGTTGATCATCGCCAGCTTGTCGAAATGCAGCACCTCGATCGGGTCCTCGATGGTGACCACGTGCACCTCGCGGTGCTCGTTGATGTGGTCGATCATCCCGGCGAGCGTCGTCGTCTTACCCGAACCCGTGGGCCCGGTGACCAGGACGAGGCCGCGAGGCTCGAGCGCTAGGGAGGCCAGCACCGGGGGCAGGCCGAGGTCACCCAGCGGGATGGCGCCCACGCTGACCCGCCGGAAGACCAGGCCGGCCGACCCACGGGAGCGGAACGCGTTGACGCGGAACCGGCCCACGCCGGGCAAGGAGTAGGCGAAGTCGGCTTCGTTGGTTCGCCTGAAGCTGTCCACCAGGTCGGCTCGCAGTACCTCCTGGACCATCGTCTCGGTGTCGGCGCCGGTGAGGTTGCGGGTCTGCAGCTTGCGCAGACGGCCGTCGATCCGCACGCGCGGCGGGGATCCGACCTTGCAGTGCAGGTCGGATCCGCCGGACTCGACGAGAGCCTTGAGGAAAGGCTCGATGGTGTTGGGCACGGTTTGTCTCCTGGTCGGCGGGCGGAACGCCCTCCCCGGTTGTGTCGGCGGCGGAAGGACCCGCCTTGACTACTCCTTTCGGCGCAATGGCGTA
>DATLNF010000105.1:0-32979 GCA_035536955.1 Mycobacteriales bacterium
CCGCCCGAGCCGGACTCGCCGATGTTGGCGCCCTTCGAGTTGCGCACCGCGAGGTCCCAGTCGCCCTGGTACCCGGTCAGCGTGACGTCAAGGGTGCCTGCCTCGGGTGCGGCGAACTCGTGCTTGTGCTCGCCCGCCTCCGCCGGGTTGACGCCGTCGCAGAGCGTGCCCGTGACGAAGTTGCCCGGATCCGGGGTCCCCGTCGCGGTGTAGGTCTCGCTGATCGGCTTCTTGTGGTTGGCCACCGCCGGCGCTGCGAGCCCAGCAACTGCGAGGGTCGTGATGATCACGCTGGTACCGAGTCGCATGACATGTCCTTCTGGCGTAGGGGCGGGCCCTCTTTGCGTCCCTGCTTCGCGGTGAACCACCGCCAGTCCTGCCGAATCGGGCACCACGTATCCTGCCCAGCCATGGGGCGACTGCAGCAGACCGAGGGGCTCACCGACATCCAGCAGGAGATCCTGCAGACCGTCCGCGGCTTCGTGGACAAGGAGATCCTGCCGTTCGCGACCGAGCTCGAGCACAAGGACGAGTTCCCGGACGCGATCGTCGACGGCATGAAGGAGATGGGCCTGTTCGGGCTCATGATCCCGGAGGAGTACGGCGGCATCGGCGAGTCGCTGCTGACGTACGCGCTGGTGGTCGAGGAGATCGCCCGCGGGTGGATGAGCATCTCCGGCGTCCTGAACACGCACTTCATGGTCGCCTACCTGCTCCGGCAGCACGGCACCGACGAGCAGCGGCAGCACTTCCTGCCCCGCATGGCGACCGGCGAGATCCGCGGCGCGTACTCGATGAGCGAGCCCGGGTGCGGGTCGGACGCCGCGGCCATCAAGACCAAGGCGGTCCGGGACGGCGACGAGTACGTCATCGACGGCCAGAAGATGTGGCTGACCAACGGCGCGCGGTCGGCGGTGGTCGCCACCCTGGTCAAGACCGACGAGGGCGCCGACTCGGTCTACAAGAACATGACGACGTTCCTCGTCGAGAAGGAGCCGGGCTTCGGCACGACCGCCGGCATCACGATCCCGCCGAAGATCGAGAAGATGGGCTACAAGGGCGTCGAGACGACCGAGATGGTCTTCGAGGGCCACCGGGTGCCCGCGTCCGCGGTGCTGGGCGGGGACGGCGGTCTGGGCCGTGGCTTCTACCAGATGATGGACAGCATCGAGGTCGGCCGGGTCAACGTCGCGGCGCGGGCGTGCGGGGTCGCGATGCGCGCGTTCGAGCTGGGCATCGCCTACGCGCAGCAGCGCGAGACGTTCGGCAAGCCGATTGCCGAGCACCAGGCGATCCAGTTCAAGCTCGCCGAGATGGGCGTCAAGGTGGAGGCCGCGCACCAGATGATGGTCATGGCCGCCCGCAAGAAGGACTCCGGCCAGCGCAACGACGTCGAGGCGGGCATGGCGAAGCTCCTCGCGTCGGAGTATTGCGCCGAGGTCGTCACCGACTCGCTGCGGATCCACGGCGGATACGGGTACTCGAAGGAGTACGAGATCGAGCGGCTCTACCGCGATGCACCGATGCTGCTGATCGGCGAGGGCACTGCGGAGATCCAGAAGCGGATCATCGGAAAGGGTCTGCTCGCCGCCTACCCGCTGCGCGGCTGACCTGAGCGAGGAGGTCCTCGCGCTCGTCGAGGCGCACCTCGTCGCGAGTCTCGGCGAGGTGTCCGCCCGGGCCGGGGTGACGTTCGTCGGCATGGAGCCGATCGAGGTGCTCCGCTTCGAGTCCGACGGCGACGTCGTGCGCTACGTCACGCTCGGCATGTCCCGTCGGCCGCTGCCCGACCCGACCTCGCCGGTCGTGGAGACCGAGACCGGACCGCGCGCCGAGCTGCTGATCAGCCTCCGGGGGCGGCACGACTCCGTGCTGCGCCCGCTCGCGGTGCTCGCCGCCGCGCCGTCCGTCGAAGGCACTCGCCCGTCAGCGGGGTCGTCCTTCGACCTGCAGGGTCCGCTCTGCGAGGGGGCGACCGTCAGTGCGGTGCTGGTCGGCGAGGCTGGTGGGCTCGTGCCGGACCTCCTGCTGCAGCACGGGCCGGTCAACGTGCTACCGCTGCTGCCGATGACGTCCGGCGAGGCGGAGTGGAAGAGGGCCTACGGCGCCGCCGCGCTCGAGGAGCGCTGGCTCGCCGCCGGCACCGACCTACGTGACCCCTATCGGCTCGCCGTACCCCTCTGAGGCGACCGGCCGCCGCAGCACGTGCGGCGTGCGCAGACGCTCGAGCGGGAGGAAGGCCAGCAGGCACATCACGTGCGGCAGGAAGATGATCGTGATCGTCGCGAAGGTGACGAGGTGGAACGCGATGCACAACGCGACCATCGCGTGGCCCACCCGACCGCGGACGAGCAGCAGCGGCGACGCGAGCTCGAAGGCGATGATCCCCCACTGGGTCGCCTGGAGGATCCAGGGGAAGTCGAGCAGCGGAGTGCCGAACGACGTCCCTCGGCGCAGCACCGCGCGGGTCAGCGTCGCGCCGTTGGCCCAGTCCCAACCGCCGAACCGGAACTTCGCGAGCGCCGCCAGGAAGTACGTCGCCACGACGGCGACCTGGATGGCGCGCACGGCCCAGCCGGTCGCGTCGTCGGTTTCGCGGTCGGCGTGCCGGACGCGCCCGACCGTCGGGAGCACGGCCAGCGCGACGAGGAAGGCGAAGCGGTCGTGGTCCACCTTGCCGTAGCTCATCGCCACGACCATCCACTCGAAGTACAGCGCGAACACGATCGCGCCGAGCAGCCGCGGTCGACGCCCCGTGGCGGCGATGAGCGCGGCTGCGACGACCGCGATCCGCAGGCCATGCACCATCGCGAACGTCGGCACCGGGAGCGACAGCAGCCGGCCGACGTACAGCGGCTGGTACAGCGACCCAGGCACGCCCGCGTGCTCGACGACCCACGAGGTCGTGAGCAGCACGTCGACCGGGATGAACAGGTAGAGCGCCGTGCGCAGCCAGGCGATCCGGCCGCGTGCCACCGGTGCGAACCACCAGGCCGACAGGGCGCTCATCGGCGCGTCCAGACCGCAACGGGCACCTCGACGTAGCCGACCCGACGGCCGTCCTCGAGCAGCCAGCGCGCGGAGATCAGCCGGACCTCGCGCAGCGGCCGCGCGTTCGGACGCCGCCGGGCGCGCGTCTCGACGAGCTCACCGAGCAGCGACGGGTTCGCCGCGATCCGCTCGAGCTGGCCCTCGAACTCCGCGCGCCGCATCCCGAAGCTCGCCATCTCGAGCCGCACCGCAGCTCCGTCGACGGTGACGCCGCGGACCAGCGACACCTTCACGGCTCCGTCGCGCGACGTCTTCGTCGAGAACATCCGGAACGGGCCGAGCGGGAAGTGGTCGTCGTCGCCGTACGCCGTCCCGAGCAGGGTCAGCATGAGGACCGCAGCCGTCGCACCCCCGCGCAGCCGCCGGCCGAGCGGGCTCAGCATGCGCATGAGGGTAGCCTCCCGGACGCCATCGACACGGGAGGGGAAGCCGATGCAGTTCGGGCGGTTCTACGAGGAGTTCGAGGTCGGCGCGACGTACCGGCACTGGCCCGGCAAGACCGTGACCGAGTACGACGACCACCTCTTCTGCCTGCTGACGATGAACCACCACCCGCTGCACCTGGACGCGAACTTCGCCGAGAAGACGACGCAGTTCGGACGCAACGTCGTCGTCGGCAACTACATCTACTCGCTGCTCCTCGGCATGTCGGTGCCGGACGTGTCGGGGAAGGCGATCGCTAACCTCGAGGTCGAGTCGCTCAGGCACGTCGCGCCGACCTTCCACGGCGACACGATCTACGGCGAGACGACGGTGCTCGACAAGACGGAGTCGAAGTCGAAGCCCGACCGCGGCGTGGTGCAGGTCGAGACCAAGGGCTACAACCAGGACGGCACTCTGGTGTGCGTCTTCCGCCGAAAGGTCATGGTGCCGAAGCAGTCCCACGCCGCCGGCGGCGACCAGCCGGGGCGACCTGAGCTCCGCGAGGGGTAGCGGCGCCGGTCACGTTGGCGCGCAGGCGGTTTCGCGAGGCTTACCACCGGGCAACCCTTCCTCGACTGGAACACATCAGGTCCAGCCGGCCCGCCGGCCGGCGCAAACAAGGAGGCCCCCGTGGTACGCCGCATCGTCGAAGAGGACATCTCCAGCCCCAGTACGACGGTCGTCGAGGGCGACGGGTCGTGGGTCGGCCGCACGATCGTGGCCCTGGTCATGATCGCTCTGCTCGTGCTCGGCGCGATCTGGCTCTTCAACAACATCGGCGACGGTGACGGCGACGGCGGCGGTGGCGTGAACATCGAGAACAACGAGGGCGACGAGGGCGACACGAACGTCGAGCTGCCCGACGCCCCCGAGGGCGACGCGCCGGCTCCTGAGCAGAGCTAGGCGGACGGTATGGACGCGATTGTCCTGTTGATCCTGCTGCTCATCGTGCTCGCTGTCGTCGCCTCCATCGGCGGTCCGCGGGTGTACGCCACGCGGCGGCGCACGACGGTCGTCGACGACGCGCCGGTTGTCCGCCGGCGGACCACCGAGACAGTGGTGGACGACGACACGATCGTCTGAACGCTCGCACGTGACGAGAAGGGCCCGCCGGCACGCCGGCGGGCCCTTCTCGGTGTCACCACCGGGTAGGCACATCGGGTCTTGACTGGTCCACCGGCGGCCGAGGAACGTCACGGACATGAGCCTGCTGCCGTCGTGTCCCCGATGCGGAGGGGACCTCCGCGCTCCCGGCTTCTGGTCGAGTGCCTGGCAGTGCGACCGGCACGGCGAGGTGCACCCCTTCCACCTGGCCCCGACGCCGACGTTGCCGGCACTGGACAAGCTGGTCGCCGACGCGCGGGTGCCCGTGTGGGTGCCGCACCCGCTGCCGGTCGACTGGACCGTGACCGGCCTGGGCGGCGCGGGCGACGACCGGACGGGCGTACGCGCGAGCCTGGTCGCGCTGAGCGGACCAGGTCCGAACGGCGGGCCGGCCGACGTCGTGCTGGTCGCGGAGGAGCCGGGCATCGGCCTCGGCGCACGCTTCGCCGGGCTGGCCGGCACCGACCCCGGAGCCGAGCCGGACGGCGCGCCCGACGCCAAGGTCGAAGCCGCCGGCCACCCGACCGCCCTGTGGCGGACGGCGACCGGTGACGACGTCTGCGCGGCCTTCGCCGGCGAGGCGAAGGGCCTGTGGCTCTGGCTGGTCGCCTGGCCACCCGAGTCGATCTCGGCGGTCAACGGCGTCGCGCTGCATGACATGCGGGACGGACCACTGCCCGAGCTCGAGCTCGTCTTCGGGGCCGCGATGCCGCGGCTGGCACCGTCGCGCTAGGAGCTCAGAAGGTCGTCGTCGAGGTGAACGCGAACCTCGACAGCCGCACGGCCGGCGCGCGGGCCGCGCCGAAGAACAGCTCGGTCGCGAGCTCGGTGTCGGCTCCGACCTCCTCGACACCGGACAGCGCACCGAGGATCGACTGCGTGAACCGCAGGTTGTGCACCGCACCCGCGATCCGGCCGTCCTCCACCAGGAACGTCCCGTCGCGAGTCATGCCGGTGATCGTCGACTCGATCGGGTGCACCACGTTCGTGTAGTGGAACCGCGTGATGAGCAGCCCCCGCTCGCACCCCGCGACCAGCTCGTCGAGGCTCGCCGAACCGGGCTCCATGATGAGGTGGAGCGGCATCGCGCCGTCCGGGTTGGGCGCCGGCAGCGCGTGGCCGGTCGACTCGACGCCGGCGGCGTGCGCGGATGCCAGGTCGTGGACGACGCCGACGGCGACGCCGTCGCGGATGAGATCGGTACGGCGCGTCGGCACCCCTTCCGCGTCGAACGGGAGCCCCGGCAGCAGGGCAGACGTTGGGTCATCGACGATCGTCACTGCCGGGCTGCATACGACCTGCCCGACGCGACCGCTGAGCGGGGAGCGCCCTTCGGCGACGACCTTCGCCCCGAACGCGGTCCACCCCAGGAACTGGAGCAGTGTCGCGGTGGCGGCCGGCTCGAGCACGACGGCGTAGTCGCCGGGCGAGGCAGCGCGCGGCGCCCGTCCGCGCTGCACCTTGTCGGCCACTCGTCGGCTGAGCCGGTCGGGGTCGAGGTCGCCGAGCCGGCCGGACGCGTCCTCGGCGTACCCGGTCGAGTCCGGTCCGCTGCCGAGCAGCGACAGGCGCGCCCGCGTCGAGCGGTGGTAGCACTCGACGCCGGTCGAGGACACCACGCCGATCTCGCCACTGCCCGTCTCGACCGTGCCGGCGCCCACGGCGTCGGACGGCAGTGCCGAGAGCAGGCGCCCGACGGCCGCCGCCCGCACGTCGGCGGTCGCGGCGCGCGTCTCGGCGTCGTCGACGCCAGCCGACGGGTACGCCGCCGCCGGCCGGGCCAGGCCGGCGAACTCCTCGTCGGCGGGGACGACCCGGGCCACCTCGACCGCCTCCGCCGCGGCGCGCCGGATGCCCGCGTCGGACAGGTCGTTCGTGACGACGACGCCGATCCGCGCGCCGTCGACGACCACGCGGATTCGGGCCTCCCCGTCGACCCGCCCGACGTTCTGGTGCACGCTCGACTCGGCGAACCGGGTGAGCGCCGAGTCGTAGCGAGTGATGAGCACCTCTACCCCGTCGGCGCCAGGCGCGCCGAAGGCAGCCCGGGCGCTCGTCAGGAGCCGGTCCGCGCCCCACGCCATCAGCGCATCCCGACCTCGACGTCACGGAACCGGCCGGTGGCGGCCCCGTGCGCGACCCGGGCGACCTGAGCGGGCTGGCCCTTGCCGCAGTTGGGCACGCCCCAGACGAACCAGTCGTCGTGCCCGCCGACGGCGTCGCACGAGCCCCAGAAGTCGGTGGTGCGACCGGCGTACGTCGGATTCCGGTACATCCGCCCGAGCCGGCCATGCCGGATCTCGTATGCGACCTCGCAGCCGAACTGGAAGTTGACGCGACGGTCGTCGATCGACCACGACCGGTTGGTCAGGAGGAGCACGCCGTCGTCCGTGTCGCCGATGATCGAGTCGAGGTCGCCCTCTCGCGGCTCCAGGCTGACGTTGTTCATCCGGACCAGTGGGATCGTGCCCCACGAGTCGGCCCGCGCCGTTCCGTTGCTGCGGAGCCCGATCGTCCGCGCGGTCTCGCGGTTGGTGAGGAAGCCCTCGAGCACCCCGTCGACGACGATCGGCGCCCGGCCGGCGGCGACTCCCTCGTCGTCGAAGCCGAACGTGCCCAGCGCACCGGGCGTCGTGGCGTCGGCGGTGACCGAGACGATCGGCGAGCCGTAGCGGAGGCGTCCCCGGTCCGCGACCTCGACGAACGAGGTGCCGGCGTATGCGCGCTCCATGCCGAGGATGCGGTCGAGCTCGGTCGCGTGGCCGATCGACTCGTGCACCTGCAGGGCGAGCTGGCTGGACTCGAGCACGAGCGTCGTCCGGCGGCGCGGGAGGTCCGGCGCGGTCAGCAGCGCGACGGCCTCACGAGCGGTTCCCGCGGCGTGTCCGGGGAGGTCCAGTCGCAGCACCTCCTCCCAGCCGCCGCAGCAGAACTGGCCGCGAAAGGAGTTGGGGTAGCTGCGCAGCTGCACCTCGCCCTCGCCGACGGCGGTAGCCCGCAGGCCACCGCCCACCTGGACGACCCGCTGGTCGAACCAGCCGTCCTCGGTCGAGCGGAAGCACGTCGTACGGCGCCAGGCGTCGGTCGTCGCCTCGACGAAGCTCACCCCGGCGACCTCGCGGCCGGCCGCGGCCGTCTCGAGCAGGTGCTCGACCTTGACCGCGAGCGGCACGTCGAAGGGGTCGGTCTCGTGCGGAGTCGTGTAGGCGCCGGCGGGCGGCGGGGTGTCGTCGAGCCGCACCTCGCCGCCGCCGACGTGACGGCCCGCGCGCGCGATCGCTACCGCCCGGTCGACCGCCGCGCGGATCTCGCCGGGGTCGGGTTCGTGGGTGGCCGCGAACCCCCAGCTGCCGTCGACGAGCACCCGGACGCCTACGCCACGCGAGCTCGACCGGGCGACGCCCTCGACGCGCGAATCGCGGACGTCGATCGACTCGGTGAGCTCCTCGACCGCGCGCGCGTCGGCGTACTGGACGTCGGGTCGTCGGGTCGCAGTGAGCGCGACGTCCGCGAGCTCGGCCAGATCCACGGGGAGCGAATCTAGACCCGGAGGCGCCGATAGGGTCGCGGCGAGATGCGCATCGACCTGCACGCCCACTCCACCGCCTCCGACGGCACCGACCCGCCCGCCGAGGTGATGCGGCACGCGGCGGCGGCCGGTCTCGACGTGGTCGCGCTCACCGACCACGACACCGTCGGCGGCTGGACGGAGGCCGCGGCGGCACTTCCGGCCGGCCTGACGATGGTGCCGGGCGCGGAGCTCTCCTGCGGACTGCGCGGCCCGGCCGGCCTGACGTCCCTGCACATGCTCGCCTACCTCTTCGACCCCGATGCGGAGCCGCTCGCGACCGAGCGCGAGGCGGTCCGCACGGATCGCGACCGGCGGGCGGCCGTCATGGTCGAAAGGCTGCGCGAGCTCGGCGCGCCGGTCGAGCTGGGCCGGGTACGCCAGCTCGCGGCAGGGGGCTCGGTGGGTCGACCGCACGTCGCGCGCGCGATGGTCGAGGCGGGCGTCGTACCCGACGTCTCCTCGGCGTTCACCGAGGACTGGATCGGCAGCGGGGGTCGCGCCTACGTCGAGAAGCGCTGCCTCGACCCGCTCGAGGCCGTGCGGCTCGTCGCGGACGCGGGTGGCGTGTCGGTGGTCGCCCACGCGGGTGCCGCGACGCGCGGCGGCCCGATCGCCGACGACGTCCTCGCCGCGATGGCCGAGGCCGGGCTGACAGGGCTCGAGGTCGACCACCCCGACCACGACGGGTCGACGCGCGTCCGGCTGCGCGGGCTGGCCGGCGAGCTCGGCCTGGTGCCGACCGGGTCGAGTGACGACCACGGGACACTGACGGGGCGGCGGCTGGGCGTGAACCTGACCGCGCCCGAGTGCTGGGCGGCGCTGCGCGATCGGGCGACCGGCGCCACGCCCGTGGTCGCCGGATGAACGGCGCGCTGTTCGGCGAGGCGTTCGTGACCCTCACCGTGATCATGGATCCGCTCGGGACGGTGCCGATCTTCCTGGCACTGAGCGCCGGCCGGCCGGCGAAGGTGCGGCGGCGGATGGCGTGGCAGTCGGTGTGCGTCGCCCTGCTGGTGATCACCGTCTTCGCGGTGTTCGGGCAGCAGATCCTGCGCTATCTGGGCATCACGCTGCCCGCGCTGCAGGGGGCGGGTGGCCTCCTGCTCGCGCTGGTCGCGCTCGAGCTGCTCCGCGGCGGCGGTCACGACCCCGAGGAGCTCCCGGACGTCAACATCGCGCTGGTGCCGCTCGGCACGCCGCTGCTGGCCGGGCCGGGCGCGATCGCGGCCACGATCCTGTTCGTGCGCGAGTCGGACGGTCGCGCGGACCTCCTCGCGGTCGGCGCGGCGATCGTGGCGGTGCACGCGGTTCTCTACCTCGCGCTCCGGTTCTCCGGCGGCGTGCTGTTCGTCCTGCGCGAAGCCGGGATCCACCTGCTGACCCGCATCTTCGGGCTGCTGCTGGCCGCGATCGCCGTACAGCTCGTCGCCGACTCGGTCATCGCGTTCGCCGCGGCCTCCTGAGTCCTGTCACAGCACGCCACCACAATCGAGGCATGGATCAGCTCGCCCTTACCGGCATGCCCCGCGCGCTGTTCCGCGCGGCGCCGGCGCGGCTGACGACCTGGCTCGACTGCCCTCGTCGCTACCGCTTCTGCTACGTCGACCGCCCCCCGCCGCCGAAGGGCCCGGCGTGGGCGCACAGCTCCTTCGGCACGACGGTGCACAACGCGCTGCGCCGGTGGTTCGACGTGCCCGTGCCACGTCGTACGCCGGCCGTCGGTCGCGCGCTGGTCGACGACGCATGGATCGGGGACGGCTACCGCGACGCCGAGCAAGAGGCGGCACACCGCGAGCGGGCGCGTGACGTGGTGGAACGCTACGTCGCGACTCTCGACGTCCACGCCGACCCACCGGGCCTGGAGCGCAAGGTCGCCGCGCGGCACGGCAGCCTCGCGCTGGAAGGCCGGGTCGACCGGGTCGACCGGCGTGGTGACGAGCTCGTGGTCGTCGACTACAAGACGGGTCGCGCGCCGCTGCGCACCGACGACGTGCGCGGGTCGCTCGCGCTGGCGATCTACGCGACCGCCGCAGCGTCGACCCTGCGCGCGCCCTGCCGCACCGTCGAGCTGCACCAGGTGACGACCGGCGAGGTGCACTCGTTCACCCACACCGACGACTCGCTGCAGCGGCACCTGCGCCGGGCGGAGGCGATCGCCGAGGAGATCCGCGCTGCCGCGGAGTCCGGCGACTACCCGGCCCGCCCCGGGTCCGCCTGCCAGTGGTGCGACTTCGTGCGGTCCTGCCCGGAGGGACGGGCCCGCGTCCCGTCGATCCCGGCGCCGTGGGCCGCCCTCCCCGCGACCGCCTGACCCCGCGTGCCGCCCCACGGCGACCAAACTCGGCGCGAATCGGGGCCGTCCGCTCTCCAAGATCATGAGCGTCGACCGGCGATAGGGCGCTCGTCGTCGCTCCTCGACGGTCCGGCGGCGCGCGGCCGGCGCGGCCCGCGGCGGAGTCAGCCGGTGGCGGCGGGGGTGGACGCCGCGCGGCGGTGGGCGTCCTTCACCTGCGGGCTGTCGCGCAGCCCCGCGGGGACGAGCAGCGCGGTACGCCGGAACGCCCGCGCGGCCACCGTCGCCGCGAGGTCGGTCGTCGGCAGGCCGGGCAGGCGGTACATGCGCCGCGCCCACCGCGGCTGGAGTGCGAACGCGGTCCCGGCCAGCGAAGCCCAGGCGGGCCGCCCGAGCCACGCGGCCCGCGGCATCGGCGGGACGTGGACGAACCACAGCGCGGCCCGCGCCTCCGCGGTGACGCGCAGCTCGGGCCGCATCGAGGTCAGGTAGTCCGCCATCTCGCCCTCGGTGGCCGGCACGTCGCGCGCCGCGAGGCCGACCAGCTCGGCGGCCCGGGTCTGCTCGGCGTAGTAGCGGTCGGCGCCGCCCTCCGGAAGCGGCCCTCCTGCGCGGCGGTACGTCGTCAGGAACGACTCCACCTCTGCGCAGTGCACCCACAGCAGCAGCCGTGGGTCGTCGACGCGGTACGGCGTACCGCTCTCCGGCTCGACGCCGGCGAGCTTGCGGTGGATCCCCCGGACCCGCGCCCCGGCGCGGTGCGCCTCGTCCGTCGTGCCGAACGCGACCGTCGCGAGGTAGTCAGCGGTGCGGAACAGCCGCCCCCACGGGTCGGCGCGGAAGCCGGAGTGCTGCGCCACGCCCGCCATCGCGAGGGGGTGCAGGGCCTGGAGGAAGAGCGAGCGCAGCCCGCCGAGCAGCATCGTGGGGTCGGCGTGGACGCGCCACGTCACACTGTCCGGGCCGAACAGTCCGGGGTCGGTCATGACGACGAGCGTGCCACGTGACGCCGCCGCTCGCAGGTCGAGCTGATCCGCGACCTCCTAGGCTGGTCGCGGACGGCGGTGGGCGCCGTGGACGCTCCAAGCGGAGGAACTCTGTGTCGATCGTGAAGATCAACGTCCTGTCGGTCCCGGCGGAGATGCGCGAGACGCTCGAGCAGCGCTTCGCCGGCCGCGCGGGGATGGTCGAGCAGGCCGACGGGTTCGAGTGGTTCGAGCTGCTGCGGCCGGTCGAGGGCACCGACAGCTACCTCGTGTACACCCGGTGGCGCAGCGAGGAGGACTTCACCGCCTGGACCGCGTCGCAGTCCTTCGGGGCCGGCCACGCACCCGCCGGCGCCGCCCGCCCCGAGGGCGCCGCCCCGGCGGCCACCGGGTCCACGCTCTGGTCGTTCGACGTCCTCCAGCAGACCGGACCGCGCGGCCAGCTGGACACCTAGCCGGCTGGTACGGCGGAGTCGACCTCGGCCCAGAAGCCCGACATCGCGGCCGCGGTCACCTCGGACTGCTCCACCGCGGGGCTGTGCACCGAGCCGTCGATGACCGTGTAGGTCGCGCCGAGCCGAGTGGCCATCTCCCGCTGTGCCGCCGGGAGCCACGCGTCGTCGTCCGCGCCGTGGAGGACGTGCAGCGGCACACCCGTCGCCGCGAGCTCGGCGACCCGGTCCGGCTCGCCGAGGATCGCGCGGCCCATGCCGAGCAGTCCGGCCCGCGCGTGCGCGACGAACCGCTTCCGCAGGAACGCCCGCACCGCGGCTGGCCTCGCCGCCAGCGCGGCGTCGGTGGCCTCGGCGTGGTCGGAGATCTGCGCCTGGCTCAGCTCGGCCAGCATGGCCTGCAGCATCGCGGCGCGCTCGGCGGTCCCGCCGGTGACGGCCGCCGGTCCGCTGCCGACGAGGGTCAGCGACCGCGCGACGGCGGGGTCACGGATCACCGCGGCCCGGGTGACCAGGCCGCCGAAGCTGTGGCCGACCAGGTGCACGGCCCCGCCGACGTAGGCGCAGACCGACAGGACGTCGTCGGCCAGCGCATCGACGGCGTACGCCGCGGGGTCGTCCGGGCCGCGCGACTCGTACTGGCCACGCAGGTCCATCGCGACGTACCGGTAGCCGGCTGAGGCGACCAGCCGGGCGACCGGCGCGAAGTCCTCCTTGCTGCCGGTGTAGCCGGGCACGAGGACGACCGTCGCGCGCTGCTCGCCGTCCGGGGCGAGGTCGTGGACCGCGAGCGGTCCGGCCGGCCCGTCGACGAAGCGCGTCGTCAGCCGGGCCGGCCCGACGACGCTCAACCGATCTCCGCGCGCCGGGCGCGCCGGCTGCGGTGCCGCAGCGCGAGCGCGGCCGCGGTGGCGATCGGCGCGGCCAGCACCCAGCCCGGGGCACCGGTCGCCGGGAGCGGCGACCCGCGCTTCGGTGGCTTCGGCCCGGCGACCGGCTTCTTCACGACCGGTGGCGGCAGCGGCGCGCCGGCCGCTCCGGTGAGGCTCAGCGTGTAGAGGCCGCGGCCGTGCGTGGCGAGCAGGAGCGTCTTGCCCTGCGGGTCGACCGACAGGTCGACCGCGGGCACCGCGGGCAGCGCCTTGCCGAACGGCACCCACTCCGTCGACGTCTCGCTCGCGGTCGAGAACACGCCGACGTCGGTCGAGAGGATCAGCCGGCCACCCTGGACCTCGAGGTCGGTGCCGAACGTCTTCGGCAGGTTGCCGCTGATGTCGGTGAACGTCTCGCCTGCGTCGGTCGACTTGAACACGACCCCCGGCGGCAGCCGCTTCGGGTCGTAGGTCCACCGGCGCGCATAGCCCTGGACCGTCACGTAGACGGTTTCGGGATCCAACGGGTCGATCGTGACGCTGGAGATGAACCGGTTGGGCAGCCCGGCGCCGGCTGCGTGGTGCCAGCACTCGGTGCTCGCCTCCGCCCGCGCGCAGCCCGGCTTCACGTTGGTGGCGAGACCGCGGACGAACAGGCTCGGGTCGTAGTTGCCGTCCTTGGTCACGATGTTGCATGCGCTGGCGCCCGCCGGCGGCGCGGGTGGCAGCCCGCACCACGCCGCGTACGCCGCGGTGCCGTCGACGTCGACGGCGGTCGTCGCCGCGTTGGGGGAGACGTCGGCGTCAGTGAGCGTGAAGACGTTCACCCAGCTGCCCGGACCCGTCCCGCTGCCCTCGACGGTCTCCCAGACCTGGTTCGCGCCGTACACGAGGTGGTCGGGGTTGCGCGGGTCCATCTCGTACGGTGTCGAGAACCGCATCCCGGTGGCCCCGGTCGGGGAGATGACCCCCGACCACGAGACGCCGCCGTCCTGGCTGACGCGCAGCGCGCCGTTGGCGTACTCCTCGTAGGTGATGTCGGAGTCGTTCGGGTCCACCGCGGTGTCGAACCCGTCGCCCCCGTAGATCTCGTTGGTGACACCGTCCTTGACCTTGACCTGGCCGTTGTCCTGCAGCCCGGCGTAGACCACGCCGTCCCGGCTGATCGCCGCGTAGTACGGCTGGGAGATCGACAGTGTGTCGTTGACGGGAGTCCAGCTGTCCTGGCGCAGCCCCGCAAGGGGGGTGACGTCCTGCTTCCACACGCCGCCGTCGCCGCCGGAGTAGAAGCGCGCGCCGCCGTCGGGCAGCAGCGCGTACGCCCCCGCGTGGTGGTCGGAGTGGACGGTGCGGTCCTCGTACCCGGGTACGCCGAGGTCCTCGCAGTTGAGCTGGATGACGACCTGCAGGCAGGCGTCCCAGTACCGCGCCGCGGTCGTCCACTGCGCGACGCCCGGGCCGTTGGCGTTGGCCGTCGTCTGGTAGAGCTCCTCCAGGCCCACGATCACGCGCTCGGCGGCGGGATCGGCCGGGTCGACGACGACGTACTGGTTGTACCAGGCCTGGATGCCGGGCGCGTAGGTGCTCGGCACCTGGTAGCCGAGGCCGGTCCCGGGCGCGGCGGCGAGGTTGCGCTGCGTCGCCTTGAGCGTCCACGTCGCACCGTTGTCGCCCGAGCGGTAGACGCCGTTGAGGTTGCTGTCGTTGACATAGGGCGCGGCCTGCCCGGGAAGCGGCAGCGGCAGCGGCGTGTTCTCGTTGATCAGCCGACCGGCGTCCTGGACGACCGCCCACAGGATGTCGTGGTCCTGCTCCGGACCGTCGGCGTACGCCAGCGAGATGCGCCCGATCGGGTCCGACGACGTGCTCGCCGCACCGAAGCCGGTCGCCGCCAGCTTGGTGAACGTCGCGCCGGCGTCGGTCGAGCGGTACAGGCCCGGCGCGGGCTTGGTGCCACCCGAGCGCCAGCCGACGGCCGCCGTGACGGTCTCGGGGCTGCCCGGCTGGACGCGGACGTCGGTGACGAAGTTGCCGAACGCCTTGTCGGAGGGCCCGGTGCCGCCGGTGGGGAGCGGCACGAGCGCGAAGCTGTCACCGCGGTTCGTCGACCGGTAGAGGCCGCCGCTGGTCGCGACGAACACGTTGGGCCCGCTGACCTCGACCGTGCTGGTCACCAGGTCGGCGGGGACACCGGGCCCGCGGGTCCAGGTCGCGCCGCCGTCCTTGGACCGGTAGACCCCGGCGCCGGAGTAGTTGTTGCCGCCGGTGTTGCCCTCGCCGGTGCCGACGTGCAGCCAGCCGTTCGTGGGGTCGATGGCGACGTCGCCGATGGCGAGGGTCGGCAGCGCGTCGGCGACCGGCACCCAGGTGACCCCGCCGTCCCGCGTGCGCCAGACGCCGCCGGCGGCGGCGCCGATGTAGACGGTGTTGCCCGTCGCATCACGCGGGTCGACCTCGACGGCGGTGACCCGGCCGCTCGCCTGGTCCACGCCGTACCCGTCGACCGACGGGAACGCGACGCCGTCGACGCGGATGGGTCGCGGGCCGATGTTGCGCCAGGTGTTGGCGCTGTCCGGCACGGTGGCGCCGGACGCCGTTCGGTACGACGACTCCCCACCCGTCTTCCGGCGGGCCTCGGCGTCGCGCAGCATGGCGCGGTACGCCGCGACGGCGGCGAGGCGCTCGTCACCGCTGACGCCCTGGACCCGCCCCACGCCCGCGGCGCGCGCGGCGAGCCGCTCGCCGGGCGACTCGCGCTCGCCGCGCGCGCGACAGCCCGGCCCGCCGTCCAGCCCGGTCTGCGCGGTCGCGACGGTGCCGGGCGGGCACGGGTTGGGGTGGATCTCGCGGGCGGCCGCCGACGGGCGGGCTTCGTCCGGGACGGGTGCGCCGAGGGCGAGCGGTACGGCGATCAGCGCGAGGAGCGCGACCGGGATGCGGGCGGGCATGCAAGCTCCAGAGGCCGGGTACGGCGGCTCTCCATCGTAGAGCCGCGAGCTCACACGGCGTGCCGGCGTACCGAGCCCAGCATCCCGTCGTTGACCCGAGCAGTCAGGTAGGTGCCTGCCGGCTGGCGTCGCCGGTCGGTGGGCGAGCCGGGGTTGAGCAGGCGCATCCCGGCCGGAGTCACCGAGTCCCACGGGATGTGCGAGTGGCCGAAGACGAGCAGGTCGTGGCCGGGATGCCGCGAGTCCATCCGACGCTCCCGGCCGGCGCCCGGGCCGGTCTCGTGCACGACGGCGACCCGGACACCACCGAGGTCGGCGGTCGCGACCTCGGGCAGCCGGTCGCGGAGGGCGGGCCCGTCGTTGTTGCCCCAGACGCCGAGCACCGTCGCGCGGGCCTCGAGCGCGTCGAGGAGCGCCACGTCGACCCAGTCACCGGCGTGGATGACCAGGTCGGCGCGGTCCACGGCGGACCAGACGCTGGGTGGCAGGTTCGCAGCGCGCGACGGGACGTGGGTGTCGGCGATCAGGAGCAGGCGCACCGCGGTCTCGCGCGCCGAGTTCAGACGGCCGGGATCGCGTCCGGCACGGAGATGCCGCCGGCGTGCATGTCGGTGAGGCCGTCGAGCATGCCGCAGCCGACACAGCGCAGGCCGATGGCCAGCCAGTCGACCGCACCGTCGACGACATGGAAGCCCGCGGCCATCTCGAACATGCTCTGACCGCACGTGGGACACGTGTGCATCGGCGGGTGCGTCCACCGCTCCGCGGAGTCGAGGACGTGCTTCACCTCGCCGCAGGCGAGGCAGCGACGCCGCGCGACACCTTCGCGCGCGTCGCCCTCGACGTAGAACCACGTCGGAGGCTCGTCATCATGGACGGGGCTCTCGCAGCTCGCCACCGTGGTCACTGTGATCGGGGGGCACCCCTCGAGCCCCTCGAGCCAGTGACGCAGGTCCGCGCTGTCCTCGCCGACCTTGTGGTCGGACACCTTGTGCACCACCACGAGCTGCCTCCGCGGCACTTGTCTGGAGATCGTCGGCTGGAATCCGGACGGGCTTGAGCTTGAGCCCCCAGTCTGCGGTCAGGAGGCCGGCGAGTCCGCGCCGCCGGTGCCACCCGCGCCGCCGGTGGCAGGCGTGCCGTCGGCGCCGTCCGCCGCGGAGCGACCGCGACCGCTGCCACCGCGCCGCCGCCGGCGGCTCCTCGTCGCCTCCGCACCGCCGTCGCCACCAGACTGGGCCGCCGCCGGATGGGAAGTGTGCGCCGCCGGTGCCGCCGGCGCGGTCTCGCCGGGCACTCCGCTGCGGGTACGCCGGCGGGCGCGGGCCCGCGGCGGGCGGGCTGCGTCGGGCTCGGCTGCGGGTGCGCGTCGCTCGGCCGGCCGGTGGTCGCGCGGCCCTCGGGTCGACGTGTCCTCGGTGCGGCGGCGCCGTGCCGACCCGGTGTCGCCGATGTCCTCGAGCTCCTCGGCCTGCAGGCCGACCCGGGTCCGCTCGCGCCGCGGCAGCGTGCCGGTGACGCCCTTCGGGATGTCGAGCGCCTCGTAGAAGTGAGCCGACGAGGAGTAGGTCTCCGGCGGCTCGGGGAACGGCAGCCCGAGCGTGTCGTTGATCTCCTTCCACCTCGGCATGTCGTCCCAGTCGACGAGCGTGACCGCGATGCCGGTCTCGCCCGCGCGACCGGTTCGGCCGATCCGGTGGACGTAGGTCTTGTCGTCCTCGGGGCACTGGTAGTTGACGACGTGCGTCACGCCCTGGATGTCGATGCCCCGCGCCGCGACGTCGGTGGCGACGAGGACGTCGATCTTGCCGCTGCGGAAGGCCCGGACGACCCGCTCGCGGGCCGCTTGCGCGAGGTCGCCGTGCACCGCGGCCGCGGCGAAACCGCGATCGGCGAGGTCGCTGCCGACGCGGTCGCAGCCCCGCTTGGTGCGGCAGAAGACGATCGTCAGCCCGCGCCCCTCGGACTGCAGGATCCGGGCGATCATCTCGACCTTGTCGAGGGAGTGCGCACGGAACACGTGCTGCGCGGTCGTCGGGACCATCGACGTCTCGGTCGGGTCCTCCGCGCGCATGTGCACCGGCTGGTTCAGGAAGCGGCGGGCCAGCGTGAGGATCGGACCGGGCATCGTCGCGCTGAACAGCATGGTCTGCCGGTCCGGCGGCGTCTGCGCGAGGATCTTCTCGATGTCGGGGAGGAATCCGAGGTCGAGCATCTCGTCGGCCTCGTCGAGCACCAGGGTGCGCACGCCGCCGAGGTCGAGGTGGCCCTGCCGGGCCAGGTCGAGCAGGCGTCCGGGCGTCCCGACGACGACGTCGACGCCGGCGCGAAGCGCGTCCACCTGCGGCTCGAACGCTCGACCGCCGTAGATCGCGACGACCTTGACCCCGCGGGTGGAGCCGGCGCGGTGGAGGTCGTCGGCGACCTGGATGCACAGCTCACGGGTCGGCACGACGACGAGCGCCTGCGGCCGCTCGGACGGCAGGGTCAGGCGGTCGAGCAGCGGCACGCCGAACGCGAGGGTCTTGCCGGTGCCGGTGCGCGCCTGCCCGATCACGTCCGCGCCGGACAGCGCGATCTGGAGGGTCAGCCGCTGCACGGGGAACGGCTGGGTGATCCCCATCGCCTCGAGCGCGCGCACCGACTCCGGCGAGGCGCCGAGCGCGGCGAATCCGTTGGGCAGCTCGGTGACGGGGTCGTCGGACGTGCTCGTGGTCAGGTCGTCGGTGGACAGGGGAGTGCCTCTCGGGAGGTGCCCGATTCAACTAGCGCGCCTGCGACCCGGAGCCAACTCGTGCGGCGGGGCGACGTACCTGAAGCGGACGAGGGTGGGGTGACGACCCTCGCTCGGGCCGCCGTCACATCGGGGCGTCGCCCCGGTGCCGTCTTCGTACGACGCCGAGTCTACCCTGCTGACATGTCCGAACCCGGATCGGACGGCCGGCGCCAGGCGGTCGTCGACCTCCTCGGTGCGCTCGCGTACGGCGAGCTCACGGCGTTCGAGCGGCTGGCGACGGACTCGGCGCTCGCCCCGACGATCCGCGACAAGGCCGAGCTCGCGCAGATGGCGACCAAGGAGTTCGCGCACTACGAGCGCCTCGTCGCCCGGCTGACCGAGATGGGGATCGACCCGGAGCAGGCGATGGAGCCGTTCGTCGAGCCGCTCAACGCGTTCCACGACTCGACCGCTCCGAGCGACTGGCTCGAAGGGCTCATCAAGGCCTACGTGGGCGACAACCTGGCGGCCGACTTCTACCGGGAGATCTCCCAGCTGCTCGACGACGACGACGCGCGGGGGCTCGTGCTGGACGTGCTCGCGGACACCGGCCACGCCAGCTTCGCGGTGGATCGCGTGCGGGCCGCGATCGAGGCCGAGCCGGCGATCGCGGGGCGGCTCGCGCTGTGGGCCCGCCGGCTGGTCGGCGAGGCGCTCACCCAGACCCAGCGGGTCGCGGTGCAGCGCGACGCGCTGTCGCACCTGATCGGCGGGGCCGAGGATCTGGCCGAGGTCTCGCGGATGCTGGCCCGGATCACGGAGCGCCACGCCGATCGCATGAGAGCGCTCGGCCTCTCGGGGTAGTCGGCCGGCACAGGCGTGGCGGCTTTCGGAATGGGCGGCGGGGTTCGGTAGCATCCACGCGCCTGCCCGGTGACCGGGTGTGCGAACGGGCGAGAGGGACACGGGCATGGGTCGCGCGTACGACGCGTGGAAGAAGATCAAGGGTGCCTGGATGGACGGCGACCCCGAGCCGCTCCTCGACGTCTACGCCCCCGACGCGGTCTACCTCGAGGCGCTGAACCCGCCGCACGAGGGCCCGACGCTGATCCGGTCCTACCTCGACGACTTCCTCACCGCCCGGCCGAACATCGAGATCACCGAGACCCGGGTCATCGACGGCGGCGACTCGTGCGCCGTCGAGTGGACGTTCTCCTACGACCAGCCCGGCCGGCGGGTGACCAACCTCCGCCGCTGCAGCGTGCTCGTGGTCGACGGCCAGGGGCTGGTCAAGTCCCACCGCGACTACACCTGAGGCCCAGGGGGCGACTCAGAGCCGGCTGAAGCCCACCGCGCGCGTCTCGTCGGCCGAGGCGATCTCGACGTACGCCAGCTTGTCGACGGGTACGACGACGCGCCGGCCCTTCTCGTCGACGAGGGCGAACAGCCCGCCCTTGACCAGGGCGGCGTCGAGGGCCGCCTGGATGGCGTCCGGCGTCTCGGCGCTGTCGATCACGAGCTCACGGGCGCCGAACTGCACCCCGATCTTGACCTCCACGCGTGCCACCCTCCGTCGTCGCTCGTTGCGCCGAGGCTATCCCCCGCCCGGGTCCGCCGCGCCAGGTGTTCGCTAGGCGCGTAAGGCCGTGGGTCAGGGCGCCTGCTTGGGGCTGCCGGACAGGCCGCGCCACGCCAGCGCGGACAGCAGCTCCACCGCACGCTCCTTGCTAACCCGGTCACCGCTCGCCAGCCACCAGCGGGCGGACACCTCGGCCTGACCGGCCAGCGCCACCGAGAGCAGCCGCGCCTCCGCGGGATCCACGCCCGTGTCGGCGGCGATGGTGTCGGCGATCGCGTCGACACAGGCGTCGAGTGCGTGCTCCACCCGCTCGCGAACGCTCGGCTCGTTCCGCAGGTCCGACTCGAAGACGAGCCGGAACGCCTCGCCCTCGCGGTCGACGAAGTCGAAGTACGCCGCGACCGTCGTCCGCACCCGGAGCCGGTTGTCCTCGGTGGAGTCGAGCGCCGCGCGCACCCTGGCGACGAGGTCGGCGACGTGCCGGTCGAGCAGCGCGAGGTAGAGCTCGAGCTTGCTCGGGAAGTGCTGGTAGAGCACCGGCTTGCTGACTCCGGCGCGCTCTGCGATGTCGTCCATCGAGGCGGCGTGGTAGCCCTGCGCGACGAAGACCTCCTGCGCCGCGGTCAGCAGCTGCGCGCGCCGCGCGGAGCGGGGCAGCCGGGCGGCCCGCGGCGCCGGCGCTGCGGACGGGGACCTGGGCGGCAACGGCTCTCCTCCACCGGCGGCGGACCGGACCGACGCGTAACCTACCCGTCGGTAACAACGCCTGCCAGCCTGCCGGCCGACGACGGAGGATCCCGTGGTGTTCGCGATGAGCCTGACCGACGAGCAGGTGGCTACCCGGACGTGGGCGCACGAGTTCGCGGAACGCGAGATCCGGCCGGTGGCGCCGCACTACGACGACACCGAGGACTTCCCGTGGCCCGTCGTCGAGAAGGCGCGCGAGGTCGGGCTCTACGGGCTGGAGTACTACCAGATGGCCGGTTCCGACGAGTCCGGCCTCACGACCGCGCTGGTGTCCGAGGAGATGACCTGGGGGTGCGCCGGCATCACCCTGGCCGTCTTCGGGACGGGGCTGGCGCTGGCCGGGCTCGCCGGCAGCGCCACCGGCGAGCAGTTCGGGACGTGGGCGCCGCGGATGTTCGCCAAGGAGGACGGCGGCCTCGCACTCGGGGCGTTCTGCGTCACCGAGCCTGCTGCCGGCTCCGACGTGTCGTCGCTGCGGACCCGCGCCGAGAAGGTCGACGGGGGATGGCTGCTCAACGGGCGCAAGTGCTTCATCACCAACGGCGGGATCGCCGACGTGCATGTGGTCGTCGCCACGGTCGACTCGAGCCTCGGGCACAAGGGCCAGGCGACGTTCGTCGTACCACCCGGTACGCCGGGCTGCTCCGGGGGCAAGAAGGAGCGCAAGCTCGGCATCCGCGCGTCGCACACCGCCGACGTCGTGCTCGAGGACTGCTTCGTGCCGGACGACTGCCTGCTCGGCGGTCCTGACGCGCTCGACCGCAAGATGGAGTCGGCGCGGGCGGGGACCTCGACGCGCAGGTCCGGCGCGCTCTCGACGTTCGAGGCGACGCGTCCGCACGTCGGCGCGCAGGCACTCGGGATCGCGCGCGCCGCCTTCGAGTTCTCCCGCGACTACGCGAAGGAGCGGGTGGCCTTCGGCAAGCCGATCATCAGCAACCAGGGCATCGCGTTCAAGCTCGCGGACATGGCGATGGAGATCGACTGCGCGCGGCTCCTCGTCTGGCGGGCCGCGTGGATGGGCCGGGCCGGCGTGCCCTTCCGGCAGGCCGAGGGGTCGATGTCGAAGCTCAAGGCCGGCGAGGTCGCCGTGAAGGTCACGGACGAGGCGATCCAGATCCTCGGCGGGTACGGCTACATCAAGGACTACCCGGTGGAGAAGTGGCACCGGGACTCGAAGATCTACTGCATCTTCGAGGGCACCTCGGAGATCCAGCGGCTGGTCATCTCCCGCGCCCTCGGCTCGGCCGGCGAGTGAGGAGTCTCAGTCGCGGTCCTCGTCGAGGACGAACGGCACGGCCTGCTCGAGGGCGTCGGCCTCGTTCACGTCGAGCGGCACCTCGACGGTCCTCGGCCGGGGCGGGTCGTCCGTGACGTCCTGAGCCTGCTCGATCACGTCGGCGTCGGGCGTCTCGATGTCGGACATCACGGGCCTCCTCGGGTGGGGGAGGCGATGCTACGCGCCCCGTCCGTCCATCTCGCGGCTGCCCTCACGGGTCCGCAGCGGCTCGGCGGAGGTGCGGTCCGGGAAGCGTCCGGAGTACTCCGCCTCGAGCTCGAGCATCCGGTTCGTGTGTGCCTTGAACGCATCCGCGGAACCGTTCATGAACGTCTCGTGGCGCGTCTCGTGCAGGTGGGTGAGCTCCCGCTCGAGGACCGCGTCGTCGAGGTCTGTGGCCGGCACACCAGTCGTCGTCTGCATCGCTGTAGAACCTCCGGGTCGGTTGCTGGCTCCGGCATACCCCGGCACCGCGCCCTCACGCCCGCAGCCCTGCCGGCAGCCGTTTCGGGTCCGAGCCCCAGGGGGAGGCCGACATCACCCGAAGGTGAGGGGAGCCGAGTGGCCACCACCGATGCGCCGCTGCGACCCAGGTCGCGCACCGACACGACACCGAGCTGGGACGGCATCGACTCGGTCCGCCGGGCGCGGATGAGCCGGCGCATCCTGCTGTCCCTCTTCGCGGCCTTCCTCGCCCTGGGCGCAACGGGCGTGCTCGGCGTCCGGACCGGTCGCGTCTCCGCCGAGGGCGGCGGGTACCGGCTGCACGTCGAGTACCCGAAGGTGACGCGCCCCGGTCACGCCGTACCGCTCGCCGTCGAGGTGCACAAGCCGGGCGGGTTCGGCGACGAGCCGGTCGTGATCGCGATGCGCGCCGGCTACTTCGCGCTCTTCGACGAGAACGGCGTCCTCCCGGGACCGAGCGCGGAGACGGCTGACCGCCGGGACGTCATGTGGGAGTTCGACCCGCCGCCCGGTGACGTGCTGCGAGTCCGCTTCGACACGCGCACGGGCCCCAACCGCCAGCTCGGCGAGCGCGGCACGGCGGCAGTCCTCGTGGACGACGAGCCCGTCGTCCGCGTCGCGTTCCGGACGTGGGTGATGCCCTGATGGACGTCGTCTGGCGCGCGGCCGCGATCTACCTCTTCCTCTTCGTCTTCACCCGGGCGCTGGGCAAGCGCGAGCTCGCCGAGATGTCGGCCTTCGAGCTGATCGTGCTCGTCACGATCGGCGACCTCGTGCAGCAGGGCGTGACGCAGGAGGACTTCTCGATGACCGGCGCGGTGCTCGCGGTGAGCACCTTCGGCTTCCTCGCGCTGACCGGGTCCTACATCTCCTTCCGGTTCCCGCGCACGCGCCCGGTGCTCGAGGGCAGGCCGGTGGTCGTCGTGCACGACGGGACCTTCCTCGAGGACGTCCTGCGCGTCGAGCGGCTCTCCGACGACGAGATCCTCGAGGAGGCGCGGACCCAGGGCATCGACGACCTGGCCGGCATCCGGCTCGGTGTGCTCGAGCCCGACGGGAAGTTCTCCTTCATCAAGTACGACGGCGAGCAGCACCTGGCTGCGGAGAAGCGCAAGAGCTGATGACGCGGATCACGATCGTCCGGGACGACATCACCCGTCAGGACGTGGACGCGATCGTCAACGCGGCGAACCCGTCGCTGCTCGGCGGCGGCGGCGTCGACGGCGCGATCCACCGGGTTGGCGGGCCGGAGGTCCTCGCGGCCTGCCGCGACCTGCGGGCGGGCCCACTGCGCGGTGGGCTGCCCACCGGCGACGCCGTGGCGACGACGGCGGGGGAGCTCCCGGCGCGATGGGTCATTCACACCGTGGGTCCGGTGTACGCGGCGGTGGCGGACCCGGCGACGCTCTTGGAGCGCTGCCACACGGCCGTGCTCCGCGTGGCCGACGAGCTCGGCGCGCGCTCCGTCGCGCTCCCCGCGATCTCGTGCGGTGCCTACGGCTACCCGCTCGACGAGGCTGCGCCGGTCGCGGTCGGCGCTGTACGTCGCACCACGACCCGCGTGCGCGAGGTGCGGTTCGTCCTCGCGAGCGATGCGGGGTACGGCGCGTTCACGGCTGCTCTCGACACGTTCCCCGCGCAGGTCGCGCCGGCGCCGTAGCGACCTCAGAGCGGCTTCACCTTCTGCTTCAGCGTCAGCAGCGGCCCGAAGAGGTCGCCCCGCTCGTCGACCCGCGCCAGGACGTCCTCGGTCTCGAAGACCAGCTGGAGGTCACGCTCGGCGCCGGCGGCGACCTCATCCCACGTCACCGGTGTGGAGCAGGTCGGACGCGACCGCGCGCGCAGCGAGTAGACGCACGCAGTGGTCTTCGAGTCGACGTTCTGGCTCCAGTCCACGAGCACCTTGCCGACCCGCAGCTCCTTCTTCTGCTTCGACACCACCAGTCCCGGATGCTCCCGCTCGAGCCGCTCCGCGATCCGGCGTGACCACGGCGTGGTCACCTCGTACGACGTCGGCGTGTTGAGCGGGACGTAGACCTGCAGCCCCTTGGACCCTGACGTCTTGGCGAACGCGGTGAGCCCCAGGTCGTCGAACAGGTCGCGCAGCAGCAGGCCCACCTGACAGCACTCGACGATGTCCGCGGGCGCGCCGGGGTCGAGGTCGAACACGACCATCGTCGGCTTCTGCGGTGTCCTCGCGAGTGCCATCGTCACGTGCATCTCGAGGTCCGCGAGGTTCGCGGCCCACACGAGCGTCGGCAGGTCCTGCGCGAGGCAGTACTCGATGTCGCGCCCGTTGGACTCGCTCCACACGGGCTGCGTCTTGACCCACGACGGCCGATGATCGGGGCAGTTCTTCTCGTAGAAGAACGGCCCGTCGACTCCGTTCGGGTAGCGCTTGAGGGTGAGCGGGCGCCCCTTGAGGTGCGGCAGCAGCACCGGCGCGATCCGCGTGTAGTAGTCGATCACCTGCCCCTTGGTGAACCCGACCTCCGGGTACATCACCTTGTCGAGGTTGGACAGCGTGAGCTCGCGACTGCCGACCTTCACGCGGACCTCGGTGCGCGCGGGCGACATCAGACCGGCTCGCGGACGACATCTGACGGTGTCTTGTCGTAGCGGAGCCCCTTGTACGACGGATGCCGCAGCTTCCCGTCGCGGGTCCACTCGGTGAACTCCACCTCGCAGACCAGCTCCGGCTCCACCCACGTCGACTTCGCGGCGTGCGCGCGGGGCACGGCCGTGTCGAACGGGCTGTCCGCGCGCTGCAAGCGTCCCAGCTCCTTGCCGAGGTCGCGGAGAGTCGCCTGGGTGAACCCGGTCCCGACGTGACCGGCGTACCTCAGCTGTCCCTCGTCGTCGTAGTAGCCGACGAGCAGTGCGCCGAGGTGCCCCGCCCGGGCCCCTTCGCCGCGGGTCCAGCCGCCGATGACGAGCTCCTGACGGCGGATGTTCTTGACCTTGCGCCACGCGTCGCTTCGCCGGCCCGGCCGGTACTGGCTGTCGAGCCGCTTCGCGATGATGCCCTCGAACCCCTTCGTGATGCTCGCCTCCTGGACGGCGGCGCCTTCGCCCGGGAAGTACGGCGGCACCTGCCAGCTCGGCCCGTTCAGCCCGAGCGACTCGAGCAGCGCGCGGCGCTCGGTGTAGGGCAGGTCGAGCGTCGAGTGCCCGTCGAGATGCAGGACGTCGAACGCGAGGTAGACGACGGGCACGGTCTGCGCCATCCGCCGTACCGCGGCGCCGGTGAGCTTCATCCGCTGCTGCAGCAGGCCGAAGTCGGTGCGGCCGACGGGGTCGAACACGACGAGCTCGCCGTCGAGCACCGCCTGCCGCGCGCCGAGGGACTCCGCCATGTCGGCGAGCTCGGGGTACGACGCCGTGATGTCGAGCAGGTTGCGGCTCATCGCCCGCGCCCGGCCGCCCTCGACGAAGACCAGCGCGCGGACACCGTCCCACTTGAACTCGAACCCCCAGCCGTCGTCGCCGGGGAGCCCGCCGCCCGTCGTCGCCAGCATCGGCATCAAGGTGACGGGCGGGCTCTCCCAACCCTCTGTCGGGAAGGCGCCCGGGGGCTGATCGCGCATGCGGTGGATCATCCAGTTCTTGCCGCGGGTCCGGAACAGCACGTATCGGCCGGTGACCCGCTCGCCGTGGAGGACGAACTTCACCTCGCGCTCGTCCCACTTCTCCAGGTCGTACGTGCCCTGGTCCCAGAGGATGACCTGGCCGCCGCCGTACTCGCCCTTCGGGATCTCGCCCTCGAACTTCCCGTACGCGAGGGGGTGGTCCTCGGTCATGACCGCGAGGTGGTTCGCCTTCGGGTCCAGCGGCAGCCCCTTCGGCACCGCCCAGGACACCAGGACCCCCTCGCGCTCCAGGCGGAAGTCCCAGTGCAGCGCACGGGCGTGGTGCTCCTGCACGACGAACGTCGGCGCCTTCGGCCGCTTCCGCCCGCGGCCTCCTGTGGGCGCCGGCTCGGGCGTCTTCGCGAAGTCGCGCTTCCGCCGGTACGTCGTCAGCTCCGCCACGGCGTCGACGTACCCCCGGAACCGCCCCGGTCACCGTCGCCCTCCGCGTGATCTTGGTGCCGTCGTCCACAGCTGCGGCGGCCGGCCGGCGCGGGGACGACCTGACGGACCACGGTGGGCACGTGCCCAGTGCTCTGACCGCCGCCGCCGCGGCATGCGTCGCGCTCGTCGCGCTCGGCGTCGCCCGGCGGGACGCGCCGTCCCCCTACGCCGGCCCGGTGGCGCTCGCCGCGCCCGAGGCCCGGACCGTGGAGGCCGCCTGGGGGGCGGTCATCCACCAGCTCGACGTCGCGCGGGCGGCCGGCTTCGGCGACCCCGTATCCGCCGATCCGGCGGAGTGGGCGGACCCGGCGTGCCCCTGCTCGGCAGCGGACCGTGGGCGCCTCGCCGCGCTCGCCGCTGCCGGGCACGCCCTCGACGTGACGCCGGCGACCGTGACCGACGTCGTCGCGGTCGTGACGCACGCAGGAGTCGCGCTCACCTGGACCGACCGGCTCCCGGCGTACGACGAGGTCGACGCCGCGGGTCGCGTCGTACGACGGTGGCCCGGGCGCGGACCCACGCGCTGGCGAGGCGTCCTCGTGCGCTCAGGAGCGGGCTGGCGGTGGGGGTCGGTCGCGGCTGCTGAAGATCACGATCCGGCCCGCGGCGTGGACCGGAGCAGGGTCGGGTAGCACGATGTCGCCAGGACGACCGGCACGGCCCCGCGTGCCGCAGGCTACGGAAGGCGCTCCCGCATGCGCTCGATCTGGAAGGGCTCGATCTCCTTCGGCCTGGTGACGATCCCGGTCAAGCTGTACTCCGCGACCGAGGAGAAGGACATCTCCTTCCGCCAGGTGCACCGCGCCGACGGCGGGCGCATCCGCTACAAGCGCGAGTGCACGATCGACGGTGAGGAGATCCCCTACTCCGACATCGCCAAGGGCTACGAGATGCCCGACGGGTCGATGGTGGTGCTCACCGACGACGACCTGGCCAGCGTCCCGCTCACGACCAGCCGGGCGATCGACGTCGTGCAGTTCGTGCCGCTCGAGCAGCTCGACCCGATCTACTTCAACCGCAGCTACTACCTGGAGCCCGACAAGGCGGGCGTCAAGCCCTACGTGCTGCTGGCCAGGGCGCTCGAGAAGTCCGGGCAGGTCGCCGTCGTCAAGGTGGCGCTGCGCCAGCGCGAGTCGCTGGCCGCACTTCGCGTGCGGGACGGCGTCTTCGTCCTCGAGACCATGCTGTGGCCCGACGAGGTCCGCGAGCCGGAGTTCGGCTTCCTCGACGAGGACGTCGACGTGCGCCCGCAGGAGCTGGCGATGGCCGGGACGCTCATCGAGAGCCTCAGCGGCGACTTCGAGCCGACCGAGCACACCGACGCCTACCGGGAGGCGCTCGAGGAGCTCATCGAGGCGAAGGTGGCCGGCCAGGAGGTCGTCCAGCCGGTCTCCGCCGCGCCGACGGCCGGCGCGGTCGTCGACCTGATGGCGGCGCTGCGGGCGAGCGTCGACGCGGCCAAGTCGCGCACTGCGGAGCCGCGGTTGCCCCGCGCCGAGTCGCGCCCTGCCGCCAAGAAGCCGGCCGCCAAGCGATCAGGCTCCGCCAAGGCGGCCAAGCCGGCCCGCAAGGCCACGGCGACGAAGGCCGCCAAGCCGGCCGCGAAGGCCGCGGCGAAGCCGCGCGCCGCCGCGCGGAAGTCCGCCTAGGCCGTGCCGCGCGCGAAGAAGAAGCCTCCGCTCGACCGCGACGCGGTCATCGCCGCTGTCCGCGCCGTCCCTGGGATCGCCGACGCCGACGTCGACCCGGACGGGCGCGGGCCGGGACGGCTCCGCATCTCGCTGGTGCCCGGTCACGACGAGGCCGAGGTCGCCGAAGAGGTAGGCAGGGTCCTGCGCGAGCAGTTCGGGCTGGGTGTGGACGACGAGGCGGTCGTGGTCGAGGACGCCGAGATCCGCCCGGCCCGCTCGACGGCGGTCAGCGCACCGGCGGACCTGCTCCCGCGGCCCTCGATCGACCGCATGCACATCGAGTCGGCAGGCGAGACGACGACCGCCGTCATCACCATCGGCCTCGGCGACCGGACCGAGGTCGGCGAGGCGACGGACGCCACGGACGAGCCAGGCGTGTGCCGCGCCGTCGCTGCGGCGACACTGCTCGCGGTCGATCAGCTCGCCGATGGGGTCGCCACGTTCACGCTCGACCGCGTGGACATCGCGCAGACCGGAGCCGACCGCACCGCGGTGGTCGCGGTCTCGATGCTGCGCGGTGACGAGCGCACCTCCCTGACCGGGGCGGCCGTCGTCCGGGACGATCCGCGCCAGGCCGTCATCCGCGCGTGCCTCGATGCGGTCAACCGGCGGCTCGGCCTGCTCCTCGCCGGCCGCTGACGGTCAGGCCACCGCGCCGATGTGGCGGACGTAGACGGTCGCCTGGCGTCCGGTGAGCGCGGCGGGGTTCAACGCGGTGAGCGATGCGCGACTCACGTGGACCACGACCTCGTTGCGGTACCCGCGCGCCGCGGTGGGCAGCGCGAACGTCGCCGTCACGTTCCGGCCGCTGGCGATCGACATCGTCCCGACGTTCACCGTGCTCCCGAACGCGGTGCGGACGGCGACGTTGACGCTGAGCGCCCGCCCGGTCCCCGTCACGGCGCCGATGGTCACGTTGAACGATCGGGCGCCGGACAGGTCGAGCGGGTCGCGGAGCCGCATCTCGGCACCGCCGCCGATGCCCGCCGCGGTCTGCCTGACGACGAACCTCCCGGCCTGGTCACCCGTCGTGGGTGCGTCGTACGCCATCGCGCTGGCGGTGAGGCCACCGGCGGTGACCGCGGTGAGGATGCGGGCGTCCCGGCCGGACTCGAAGTCCGCGAGCGGCGTGCTGGCCGAGATCACCCTCCGGTCGAGCAGCGAGCCGTACGCCGGCTCGCGGGTGGGGCCGTAGGCGGTCGAGTACGCGTCGACGAAGTTCTGGGTGTTGTAGCCGCTGCCGTCCGGCAGCTCGGCCCAGCCGATGCCGA
This sequence comes from Mycobacteriales bacterium, assembly GCA_035536955.1. GTDB lineage: Bacteria > Actinomycetota > Actinomycetes > BP-191 > BP-191 > DATLNF01. Next base: position 29,522 of record DATLNF010000105.1, read on the forward strand.
GGTAGCGGTAGCGCGCGTCGAGGATGTTCGCGCGGTGCCCGGGCGAGGCCATGTAGGCGTTGAACAGGACGACCGGGTCGCGCCCCACGCCGACGTTCTCGGCCGCGGCACGCCAGGCGCCGCTGCCGGAGACGGCGAGCTGCGCGGCGTACAACGGGTTGTGCGCCATGACGCGACGGCTCGCCTGCGCGGCGGCCCACCGGCGGGCCACGTCGGTCGCGCCCGACGCCACGACGAGCCGCGGGAGGCCCCGCGACGTGCGAGCCTGGTTGATGAGCGAGACCAGCCGAGCCTCGACGGCATTCAGCCGAACGCCGTCCATGGTGCTCACGGCATGGGCCGGGCGGGCGCCGACGGCCCCGAGGGGGCCGAGCACGACGGCGACGAGCAGGGCGAGGACCGCGGTGGTCCAGGTGCGCGCGCGGGTCAGGGCGAGCGAGGCAGGCATAGCGGGGACTCCTTCAGGTATGTCTCATTGATCGGGCGGTGAGCCGCCCGGACTGTCACCCGAACGGGTGACCAGAGCGGTACGGCGGTCAGCCGTGGGTACAGTCGGGTCATGAGCGAGCACCGGACCGCGCCGGCGATCGATCCCGACCTGGTGGAGTGGCCGGGCAGCACGGTCGCGGTGGGCTCGCGGTCCCTCTACGTGCGACGCGCCGGGTCGTCGGGCGCCGCTCCGGCGGTCTTCGTCCACGGACTGGGCGGCAGCTCCACCAACTGGACCGACCTCATGGCGCTGCTCTCCGCACACGTCGACGGGCACGCCCTCGACCTGCCGGGGTTCGGCCGGAGCCCGGCGCCCGTCGACGGCCGGTACGACCTCGACGCGCACGTCGCTGCGGTGGCCGGCTACATCGAGGAGGTCGGGCTGGCGCCCGTCCACCTGTTCGGCAACTCGCTCGGCGGGGCGGTGACCACGCGGCTCGCGTCCGAGCGGCCCGACCTGGTGCGGACGCTCACCCTCGTATCCCCGGCGCTGCCGTCCCTTCGACCGGTCAAGGGCGGCGACCCGACTCTCGGCATGCTGCTGGTCCCCGGCCTGTCGAACGTCGTACGGCGCAGACTCGAGCGGACCTCACCGGAGGAGCGGCTGCAGACCCTGCTCGAGATCGTCTTCGCCGACCCGACCCGGATCCCCGCCCACCGGCTGGCGCAGGCGACCGCCGAGATCCGCCGCCGGCAGAGCCTGCCGTGGACGACCAGCGCGCTCGTCGGCTCCTTGCGCGGCATCGTCCGCGCCTACCTGGACCGCTCGTCGCGGGGGCTGTGGCAGCAGGCCGCGCGAGTGCCGGTTCCGACGCTGCTCGTCTACGGCAAGCAGGACCGGATCGTGTCGTTCACGACCGCCGCGCGCGCCGCCGCGTCGTTCCCGGACAACCGCCTGCTCGAGCTCGACGACGTGGGGCACGTCGCCCAGATGGAGGTCCCGTCGGTCGTCGCCGAGGCCGTCCTCCGGCTGATCGCCGACGTCGAGCGGTCGATGTCGGCGTGACGTAGGCGGGGGCGCCGCGCGCCGCGTCGTCGCGCCGGCGCAACAGATGGATACTGTCGGCCACTACCTCCCAGATTGCGGAGCCACTCGTGGACGAAAGCTTCCCTGGCAGCCCTGGTCCGGACGCGCCGCCGCCGTACCTCGGCGGCAGCGCCCCTGGTGCCGGTCAGGTGTCGGAGCGCATGCAGTCGCTGCTGTCCCGCGCCGTCGAGGACCAGATGGCCGAGCAGCGGCAGCTGCAGCTGCTGGTGAACGACATCAGGGCCACGCTCGCCCAGCTGCAGCAGGACATCCGGCAGCTGGCCGGCGGCCAGTCGACGGAGGCGGTGCGCGCCGACATCACGACCCTGGGCGGCGAGGTGCGGGGGTCGAGCGCCCAGCTCGGCGAGCGGCTGGAAGCCGTCGTCCGCGCGGTCACGGCGAGCGTGCAGGCGGTCCAGTCCGTCACCGCGCAGCTCGACCGGGTGCACGAGCAGCTCAACCACCAGCAGCAGGTGCTCGCGACGCTGCCCGCGACCGTCCAGCGCGCGGCCGCGGAGGCGACGCCGACCGACAACGCCATCCGCGACGAGATGGCGGCGCTCCGGGCCGAGATCGCGCAGATGCGGGCGGCGACCGGCGAGCTCGTGCGTGGCGAGGTCGGCGGGCTCGGCCACGGCGTCCGCAGCGACGTCGCGGCGCTGCGCAACACCATCGGCAGCGAGGTCGGCGGCCTCGGTCACGAGGTCCGCACCGAGGTCGCCGGGCTGCGCGACGCGCTGGGCGGCGAGCTGGCCGATGTGCGGGCGCTCGTCGAGCGCGAGATCGCGGCCGTTCGCGCCGCTACGCGGGCCGACGCCGAGGAGACGGCTCGCAGCGTCACGACGCACGTCGACACCGCGGTGCTCGCCCTCGCAGAGGCGCTGCTGCGCCGCCGTGGCGGTGGGGCGGTTCAGCCGACGCCCACACCGGCGTACGACGAAGCTGCGCCACCTGCTGCAGACGACAGCCCCGACGACGACACGGGCCCGCCCATGTCGGCGGCGCCGGACACCGGGCCGGAGTCGACCTACTCCGGCGTGACGAGCGCCGCGGCGCCCCGCCTCGCGCCCGCTCCTTCGCCGGCGGCCCCTGGTGCGAACGAGCCGGCCGCCCCGGTGCCCGCGGGCGACGTCGCGGGGGACGACCTCGGCCACGGCCTCTCCGACGAGGCAGCGGACGCCGCCGAGAGCGAGTTCGCGACGTCGGACTCCGACGAGGCCCAGGCCGAGGCGGCCGAGGTCTTCGACGCCATCGCGTCGGACCTCGACGAGGAGCCCGACACGACCCCGGACGAGCCGCCGGGCGGATTCGAGGTCCCGGCGGTCGCACCGCCCGTCGGCCAGGCACCGGCGCCGGCCGCCGAGCCGGCGCCGTGGCTGACCGACGTGACGCCGGACGTGTCCACCGACGACGACGGCGCCGACGTAGTCTTCGCCCGCGTCCCGGCCAGTGCCGGCGGTCAGGACGCGCGCGCGGACGACGGTGCGGCTGAGGCCGAGCCGGCCGAGGACCTGGCCGAGGCGCACCAGCCCGCAGCCGCTGGCGCCACCAAGGGCGACGAGGGCGAGGACGAGGCCGACGACGAGGCCGAGGACGAGGTCGAGGACGAGGTCGAGGACGAGGCCGCCGACCGATCGGCCGAGACCCGCGACGCGGGCGACGCGGGCGATGACGACGCGCACCTGCGCTGGAGCGCCGCCGACGACCGGCCGCAGGCGGCCTTCACGATGGGCCGCGGCTGGGACACCGCCGAGAAGCCGGCGAGCGAGACCGACGAGCCCGCCGACGAGGCAGGTGACGGACGTCCGGAGCGCCGGCGGCCCTGGTGGCGCCCGGGGGGCTGAGCCCCCCCGACATGACGGAGGCCCCGGACCGACTGGTCCGGGGCCTCCGTTTCGCATCTGATCTAGCTGAACGCGTCCTTGACCTTCTCGCCGGCCTG
>DATLNF010000106.1:0-8085 GCA_035536955.1 Mycobacteriales bacterium
GGGGGCAGGGGCAGTGCCTCGGGCGGGAGTGCGGCGGCCGGCGGGGTCTCGGCCACATCGGTGGGGCGGCGGCTGGCCATCGCGTCGTGCGCGACGGGCGACCCGACCGTGGGTGGCACCAGCCACGACCCGCTGACGAGCAGCGCGAGCAGCGCGACCTCGACCGCGACGCGACGCGGCGTGACACCTGGGATGTGCCGCTCCCGGGTGCCGACCACGACGGCGCGCGCGAGCAGCCGGCTCGGGGCGGGCCGCCGGCGGAAGAGCCGGTCGGTGTCTCTGCGAACGCGCATGGTCGGGGGATTGTCGCAGCCCTGGGCCGTCCCGACGAGGGCCGGACACGGCAAGAGCCGCGCACGGGGGTACGCGGCTCTCGACGTCCTGTCCGCGCCGCCGTCGGGCGGGCGAGCAGGCGGGGGGATCAGGCGACGGCGACCAGGGACGGGGAGAAGAAGGCGACGGCGTCCGCGGACATGGTGACCGCCTCGTAGAGGTTGGAGATCCGCTCGTGGTGCTCGGCAGCGACGACCTCGGCCAGCGCCTCGGCGAGCTGCTCGTGGACGGAGTAGACGGTCCCGGCGGCGGTGTCGAGCTGGTACATGCCTGGCTCCTCGGGTGGTTCTCTGGGGTGTAGTGAAGGTATCGACGCGATCCCCGCTCGCGGCACCTGCGGACAGCCGAACTTCGCGTGGTCAATCGACAACGCCGACCTCAGCAGGTGACCAGGTACGACGTAGTCCGTTCGGCCTAATCGCGGTCGGCGAGGTGGCGCCCCGTGGGCGACCGGCGTGCGTCCGTGGGCTGCCCCGCGCGGTAAACCCCCGACCGCCCGTTAATGCGGCGGCGGGGCGGCAATAAGGCTGCCATGTCGGATCGCGCGGACATGTCGGCAGTCGAGGCCCTGCAGAGCGGAAGCCATGCGAGCTGGGGCTACTCCACCGACGAGGAGCACGCCGAGGTGCTGCATGCCTTCCTCGCAGCCGGGCTCAGCGGGGACGAGCGCGTCCTCTACTTCGGCGACGCGGTCGAGGTGCGAAATGTGCTCGTCGGGCTGTCCGTCGACGTGGACACCGCGATGCTGTTGCGCACCGGCAAGCTCGTCGTGGGTGACGCGGAGGAGGCGTACCTGCGTGACGGCGTCTTCGATCCGGGGACCTGCGTCGATGGATTCCGGGAGGTCGCGGCGCAGGCTGTGTTCGACGGGTACGCCGGGATCCGCGTCGCCGGTGAGAACACCAGCATCATCGATCTGCCCGGCGTCCGCGAGAGCTGGTACGACTACGAGATCCGGGTCGAGCTGCTGACGGCGTCGGCGCCGATCCTGGGCTTGTGCTGCTTCGACCGACGCCGCTGCGACGACCGCGTTCTCGCCCTTCTCGGCTCCGTCCACCGCGCTGTCGTGGACGTCGCCGGCAGCGCACCGCGCCTCGCCTTCACGCTGCGCGGTCGCCCGGACGGAAGACTCGCGCTCGCCGGCGAGGTCGACTCGTTCACCGCGCCGCAGCTCAAGGAGGTGCTCACCGGACCGACGCAGCATCTCGACGACCTCGTCATCGACGTCTCGGAGCTCGACTTCATCGACTCCGCCGGGGTCCGCCTGCTCGAGCGGCTCGCGCAGGGCCGCGGGGCGCATCGCCGGCCGATGACGCTCGTCGGCGCGACCAGCCACCTGCAGAGCATCTGGCCGCTCGTCCACCCGCCGGACGCGTCCGCGCTGGTCGTCCGGCGTGACCCGCTCCCCGGGGTCCTCGCAGCTGTGCCCTGACCGGTGGCCGTCCTTGCCCGCGGTCGGCCGACCGATGCGCGCGGCGCGCAGTGAGGAAAGCCGCGGTCCTTGGCGCGCTTGTCCTCACGACCTCCTGCGCCGCCGGGCAGCAGGAGGAGCCGGCGCCGGGACCGGCGGCGCCGGTCGTGCCGTCCTCGTCGCCCGCCGGTTCGCCGTCTGCCGCGCCGCCTCCCCGGCCAGCGGCTTCCCCGACGCGGTCGGTCGTGGTCGTCCGCTACCGGATCGAGCGACGCACGGAGGACGCCGTCACCGCGGGGTTCGCCGACGTCGTCACCAGCACACTCACCGACCCGCGCGGCTGGCAGCGGGCCGGCTTCCGGCTGATCGAGGCGGCCGACGCGGCGTACGTCGTCGTGCTCGCCGAGGCGGCGGAGGTCGACCGGCTCTGCCGGCCCTACGACACGTACGGCACGTACTCGTGCCAGAACGGACCGGTCGTCGCGCTCAACGCGGACCGGTGGCGCACCGCGACACCGGAGTGGACCGGCGACCTCGCGACGTACCGGCAGATGCTCGTCAACCACGAGGTCGGACACCTGCTCGGCCAGCACCACCCGCCGTCGCCCCAGTGCCCCCTGCGCGGCCGACCGGCGCTGGTGATGTCGCAGCAGAGCACCGAGCTGGGTGGCTGCCGGCCCAACCCGTGGCCGCTGCCGGCGGAGATCGTGCGGGCCGCGCGCCACGACGAGCCACTCGCCCCGCCGTACTCCCCGTCCTGAGCCGCCCCTTCTCGTGATCTCGGGCTCCGGTCTGCCGTGATCTTGGAGTCCCGGCGGCAGAGGACTGGACCCGCGGCGCGTCGAAAGGCTCACCCGCGCGATACCCCCGTCGAGGCCGCAGCGCTCGGCCGACCCCAGCACGCGGAGCGAGCCTGATGCGGTCTGCCCGTCCCGGTCGCCGGCGCGTCGTCGCCATGGCGCTCTTCGCGGCGCTGCTGCCGACCGCGTCGTTCGCGGCTGCGACGGCAGCCCGGGGCAACGCGTCTGGGCCCACCCAGACACTGCGGGACGCGCTCGCCCGGCAGGCGACGCGCGCCGAGCTCGTCCCCGCAGCGCTCGCGCCGCGCCGCCGTACCCCGGAGGACCGCTACGCCCTCGCCGGCGGCTGCTACGTGATGCGCTCCGTGGCGAGCGGGAAGTACGTCGGCGGAGTCAGCTACGCGAATGCCGATCGCGCCCTCGCGCAGGCGGAGCGGCTGCATCTTCAGGCGATCGACCTCGGCAAGTACCTGCTGTACACGAGCAAGGCGCAGTTCGTCGCAGCCGGGACGGACACCGGCCCGGGCGGGAAGTCCGTCGTGGACACAGCCGCCGGAGTCGTCGCCGGGACGGGCGACGAGTCGCTCGACCCCGCGCGTGACCCGGTCCTCGGTGCGGCGGACTCCGTCGGCACCCTCACCGGGGGCCCGAGCCCAACGAACTTCGTCCGAATCGCCGATGCGCCGAGCGGCCTCGCCGAGTGGGTGGTCCGCGACGCCGGCGCCGGATTGTTCCGGCTGCAGATGGCTGTCAACGACGACGACCCCGACAACCCAGGCCCCCTCGAGCCGCCGATCTCACGGACGATGACGTCCGACGACTCCGGGTTGATGACGCTCGGCGCTCCCGACGACACCGGCCGCGGGACGTTGTTCAGGTTCGAGCTCGCCAAGGGCTGCGCGGTGTGGCCGGAGATCGAGACGAACGTCACGGGGCCGCACCACGTAGGCGACTCGCCGTACGCCGAGACGAAGGGCTACTTCGACGGGCACCTGCACCTGATGGCGTTCGAGTTCCTCGGCGGCCGGATGATCTGCGGTCGCCCGTGGCATCCGTACGGCGTCCGGTACGCGATGGTCGACTGCCCGGACCACGCGGCCGGTGGGTACAGCGCAATCGCGGAGCAGGTGCTCGCGGGGTCGCCACACGGTCATGACACGACGGGCTGGCCGACGTTCGCGGACTGGCCGCGATGGGACTCCCTCACCCACCAGCAGAGCTACTACCGATGGCTCGAGCGATCGTGGCGGGGCGGCCTGCGGATGTTCACCAACCTGCTCGCCGAGAACGGCGTGCTGTGCGAGGTCTACCCGCTGAAGAAGAACCGCTGCAATGAGATGGACTCCGCGCGACTGCAGGCGCAGCGACTGCGCGAGCTCGAGCGCTACATCGACGCGCAGTACGGCGGCCCCGGCGAGGGCTGGTTCCGGATCGTCACCGACCCGTTCCAGGCTCGGCGCGTCATCAACGCCGGGAAGCTCGCGGTCGTCATGGGCCTCGAGGTGTCGGTGCCGTTCGACTGCGGCGAGTACATGGAGATCCCGCGGTGCACTGCCGCCGACATCGACCGCGGGCTCGACGACCTCTACGCCATGGGCGTGCGGCAGATGGAGCTCATCAACAAGTTCGACAACGCGTTGGGGGGCGTCGCCGGCGACGACGGCGCGTTTGGGCTGCTCGCCAACAACGGCAACCGCTACGAGACCGGCCACACCTGGAAGTTCGGGCGGTGCGTCGAGCGCGAGGGCCACACCGTGCATGAGCACCGGCACGACAAGCTGCAGGAGAACGTCGCCGACAAGGGCGCGCCGGCTGGTCGTGACGCCATCTTCGGCGCCGTCCTGGAGGCCGCAGGTGAGTCGGGGACCGCCCAGGTCTACCCGCCTGGCCCGCACTGCAACGCCATCGGTCTCACCGACCTCGGCCGGCATGCGATCGACGGCCTGATGAAGCGCGGCATGATCTTCGACCCCGACCACATGAGCGCGAGCGCTCGCAAGGCTGCGATGGAACACGTCACGAAGGCGAAGTACTCCGGCGTGATCTCCAGCCACGGATGGGGTGACAACCCGACGTACCGGCAGATCCTGCGCCTCGGCGGTGTCGTCGCGCCGACCGACTTCGGCGGCGCCTCCGACCTGGCTGAGGTGACGGGCCCCGAAGCGCCGCACCAGTTCGTCCGCTACTGGCGGCACCTGCGCGGGTATGCCGACCCGCGGTTCGTCTTCGGACACGCGTTCGGGTCGGACGTCACCGGTTTCTCGAAGACGCCGGCGCCGCGCAATCCCGACGAGAAGAGCGACGTCGACTACCCGTTCCGCGGGCTGGGCGGCGCGCTGATCGATCAGCAGCGCAGCGGTGAGCGCCGCTATGACGTCAATACCGACGGCGTCAGCCACTACGGGCTGTACCTGGACTGGATCGAGGACGCGCGCCGGATCGCCGGCCGCGACGCGGCGAGGTTCACCGCGGACGTCGAGCGCGGCGCGGAGGCCTACCTCCAGATGTGGGAGCGCGCGATCGGCGTACCGGGCAACGCCTGCCGGCCCGACGTCGCCGACATCGACCGCAAGCGGCTGTCGAAGGTGCGGCTCGGCATGACAGCGGACCGCGTGCTGGTCGCGCTCGGGCAGCCGAAGTCGCGGTCCAACCGGACGCTCACCTTCTGCACCGAGCGAGGCACCGCGTCGGTGCGGCTGCGGGCCGACGGCCGCGTCCGCTCGATCAGCCAGGCCCGGCGATGACCCCCCGCGCCTGGCGAGCCGCGGTGGTGGCGGCACTCGTGGCAGCGATGCTCCCGCTCGTCGCCGCATCGGGCTCGCCGATCCGGTTCGGCCCGCGGATGAAGTGCAAGCCCGTCGCGAAGGACGGCCGCGAGCTGGCCTGCGTCGTGCCGCTGCCGGACCACATCAAGGTGCGGTCGGCGAACGTTCGCATCCTGCTGCCCGCGGGCTACGCGCGGAGCAAGCGCGCCTATCCGGTCGTGTACATGCTCCACGGCGTCGGCGACGACGAGACGTCGTGGACCAACCCGACGCGTGGCGACCTCGTCCCGCTCACGTCGGCGTGCCAGGCGATCTTCGTCATGCCCGACGGAGGCAGCGGGTCGACCGCGGGCTGGTCCTCCGACTGGGCCGACAAGTCCTTCCAGTACGAGAGCTACCACACGACCGCGCTCCGGTACGCCGTAGCGAGCACGTTCCGCACCGCTGGCCTCGACAAGCAGGCGATCGCGGGCATGTCGATGGGCGGGTTCGGCGCGCTGAGCTACGCGGCCCGGCACCCGGGCTCCTACCGGGCCGCCGCGAGCTACTCGGGCGTGGTCGACACGATGTTCGGTGCGCCGGTCACCGGCGAGTTCTACGACGCGTCCGGGCAGAACTCGGTGTACTCCACCGGGACCCCGAGCCGTCGGGTCTGGGGCTCGCAGGCCGAGCACCCCGAGGTGTGGCGGGCGCACAACCCGTACGACCTCGCCGAGCGGCTCGCCGGGCTGCCGATGTTCCTCAGCGCCGGCCGCGGGCTGCCGGGCGGGACCGAGGGCGACAACCCGGCGAAGGCGCTGAACTACCCGACCGAGGCGGCGGTCCGCCACCTCAACGACCGCCTGGCCGACCGGCTCACCGCGCTGGGGATCGCGTTCACCGACGGCCGGTACGACGGCGGCTACCACGACTGGCCGTACTGGCGGGCGGCGTTCACCGCCAGCCTGACGACGCTCATGCGCCCGCTGCGCGCGGCCACTCCCGGCTGCGGCGCCTGAGCGCATCCCGCCGTACCGCGGTTGGATGCGTGCATGCCCGACAGCCCTGAGGAGTTCTACGCCCGCGCGGTCGCCGCCGCGGACGCCGACGGTCGCCCCCCGCCACCGGCGCAGTCGGAGTGGGACATCTTCCCGTTCGAGCTCGACGGGCTCCGTACCCGACGGCTCGAGCCGCCCGTGCTGCCCGAGCCGCCGCGGGGCGGCGAGGACGGCGCCAGCTGCCGGCGCTGCGACAAGGGCGACAGCGACGCGGTGTGGAGCGACGACGCGTGGGTGCTGACCGGGTTCGGCGAGCCCCTCGGCGTACCGGTAGCCGCGGTCCTGTCTCCGCGCGCCCACCTCGACCTCGGTGACCTCGACGACGACCTCGCCGCCGAGCTCGGCCAGCTGATCGTGCGCGTCGAGCGGGCGATCTTCGGGCTCGGTCGCATCGGTCGGGTGCACGTCAACAAGTGGGGCGACGGCGGCGCCCATCTGCACATCGTCTTCCTGGCACGGCCCGAGGGTCTGCTCCAGCTGCGCGGCTCGAACCTGCCGCTGTGGGAGGAGATGCTTCCGCGGGTGCCCGACGACGTGGCCGCCGCCGACCTGCGCCAGGTCGCCGCGACGCTGGCCGCGTGGCGTGGACGCGCGCACGGCTGACGCGAGTACCTTCGCGGCGTACGCCGTCACCCCGGGGGAGTGCCGATGAACGCTCGCAACGTCCTGCTCTGGCTGCACATCGTCGCCGCGATGGTGACGATGGGGCCGCTGATCATGTTCGACGTGGCCGGCCCGATCGCGATCAGGTCCGGCAACACGACCGCGGTGCGGTTCCTCGAGTCGATCGCGAAGGCGCTCGGGCCCATGACGATGCTCATCCCGGTCCTCGGGCTCGCGCTGGTCGCCGAGGGCGGCTACGAGATCGGCGACCGCTGGATCATCGCCGCGCTCGTCATCTACGCGGTGATGGTTGCGAACGGCATCGGCGTGCTCGGCAAGGCGATCGGCCGTGCGGCGGACCGGCTCGACGCGGGCGAGCAGCCGACGGCCGAGCTGTCCCGGCTCTACCTCTTCGGCGCGGTCAACATCGGGCTGTTCCTGGTGATCCTCTGGCTGATGGTGACCAAGCCCGGCATGTAGCCCGCCAGGCCGGTCGGCGCGCAGTCGGGCGCCCCGCTCAGCGCTCGGGCCGCTCGCCGTACGACGCGGCGCAGCGCAGCTCGCGGTGCCGCTTGCTGCGCCGGCCGGGCGCGAAGACGTTGACGACCACCTCGCAGTCGCAGCAGCAGCCGCCGCTGCGCTGGACCCAGCCCAGCACCCAGCCGGTCGCGAAGGGCTGTGCGTCGCACCACCGCTTCGTCCACTCGTGGGACGCCTGGCAGCCGAACTCGTCGAGCACCCGGCACAGGTAGCAGTAGAGGCACTCGGCGGGATGCGGTCCGGTCCAGTGCTCGGCGAGCTCGCCGACGTACGCCTCGGGGTCGAACGTCTCGGTCGTGGTCATCGCGGCTCTCCTCGCCGTCGCAGGGATCAGGTACGACGACGGTGCGCAGCGAGTGCGACAACCAGCCGAGCTCTGTCCACAGGGCGCGACGAGCGGGTCGGGCGGCCGGCGCCGGTGGTGACGCCAAGCGGTGCCGCTCAGTCCGGCCATAGCCGGACTGGGGGTCACCGCTCGAGGTGGCCAGCGCAGGCGGTGCCGCTCAGTCCGGCTATAGCCGGACTGGCGGGCACCGCTCGAGGTGCCAGCCCAAGCGGTGCCGCTCACTCCGGCTATAGCCGGACTGGCGGGCACC
>DATLNF010000107.1:0-14373 GCA_035536955.1 Mycobacteriales bacterium
CGCAGCGACTCGGCCGACGTCGACAGGGCGCGGATGTTGCCGAGCACCCGGGTGAGGATGTCGACCGGACCCCAAGCCTGCAGGTCCGCGTCGCCGAGGGGCGGCATCGCGCCTCCGCGGGCGGCCCGCTCGGCGAGCTCGCGCACGGTCGTCGGGGTGCCGCCGGCGAACGGGTCAAGGAGCGCACGCTCCACGCCGTCGGTCACCCCGACGACGAAGTGCCCGGGTACGCCGATGCCCTCGACGAGAAGGCCGAGCCGCGCGCCCACCTCGAGGTACATGACGGACAGCAGGATCGGCAGGCCGCGCCGTCGGCGGAGCACCTCGTGCAGCAGCGACGATCGCAGGTCGGCGTAGTCCTCCGGCGTGCCGCAGTAGCCCAGCCGGCCACCGAGCGCGCGGCCGAGAGCGGTCGCGACGCTGCTGGGCGGCTCGTCGGCCGGCACGTCACGCAGCACGTCCGCCGCGAGGTCGTCGAGCAGCGCCACGACAGCATCTGCGTCGAGGTCCGCGTCGACCTCGACCCCGATCAGCGCGCAGGCGAGCGCGAGGTCGACGCGCTCCGCGCGTACGACCTCCGCGAAGCGGTCCCGGGACGCCGAAGTCATGCGGACCCGGCACGTCGTGGGGCCGGCGGGATGACGCGCCCGGCGACGAGGTGCTCCTCGGCCACGGTGACGTCCTGGGGGCCGCGGGTGCGAACGGTCAGGACCCCACTGGTCCAGCCGATCAGATCGCCGACGACGTCGCCGAGCCCGTCGCGCCCGTCGACGAGCCGGCGGCGTACCGAGACCCGCCGGCCCACGTCGGCCGGGGTGATGCGGATCCGATACACGGCATCCGGCCGGTCGCTGGGGCTGATGGTGACCTCGCCTCGGATCCCGCGCGGTGGATGTGACGGCCCTCGCGTCGGCTGTGATACTAGTTGCGCGCAGGCCTTGCCCAATGACGGTGCCATCCTCGAGGAGGAGCTCCACGTGACCTACACCATCGCCGAGCCGTGCGTCGACGTGAAGGACAAGGCCTGCATCGAGGAGTGCCCCGTCGACTGCATCTACGAGGGTGTGCGGTCGCTGTACATCCACCCCGACGAGTGCGTGGACTGCGGCGCGTGTGAGCCGGTCTGCCCGGTCGAGGCGATCTTCTACGAGGACGACGTGCCGGGCACCTGGAAGCCGTTCACCAAGGACAACAAGGACTTCTTCAACGACCTCGGCTCGCCGGGCGGGGCGTCGAAGATCGGCCCGCAGGCGTTCGACGGACCGTACGTCGCCGCGCTGCCGCAGTAGCCAGCACCACAGCCGTTTCACAGCACGTCGTCGCGCCGCTCGGACCCCGGTCCAGCGGCGCGTCGCATGTCCGAGGGGAGCCCGCTCGTGAGCGACGCACCGGGCCACCGACTTCCCGACTTCCCCTGGGACCGCCTCGCGCCGTACGCCGAGATCGCCCGCGCGCATCCCGACGGCATCGTGGACCTGTCGATCGGCACTCCGGTCGACCCGACGCCTGAGCTCGTCACCGCGGCACTGGCCGAGGCTGCGGACGCGCCCGGCTACCCGGCGGCGGCGGGGACCGCCGACCTGCGCGAGTCGGCCGCGAGATGGCTGCACCGCCGCCTCGGCGTCGCCTGCCCGGCGGCGCAGATCGTGCCGACCGTCGGGTCCAAGGAGCTGATCGCGCTCCTGCCGTTCCTGCTCGGGCTCCGTGGCCGGGTGCTGATCCCGGCACTGGCCTACCCGACGTACGACGTCGGCGCTCGGCTGGCCGGCTGCGAGCCGGTGCGTGTCCCGCTCGCCGACGGGCTCCTCGACCTCGGCGCGCTGGACCGGCTCTCCGGAGATGCCGCGCTGCTCTGGGTCAACTACCCGGCCAACCCCCACGGCCGGGTGGCGCCGGAGGCGCATCTCGCCGACCTGGTCGGGTGGGCCCGCTCCCGCGGCGTCCTGGTCGCGAGCGACGAGTGCTACGCCGAGCTCACCTGGGACGCGCCGCACGTGTCCGCGCTTCGGTTCGGCACGGACGGCGTCGTCGCGGTGCACTCGCTCTCGAAGCGGTCGAACGCGGCCGGCCTCCGTGCCGGACTGGTCGCGGGCGACCACGCCGTCGTCGCGCGGCTGCTCGACGTGCGGCGCCACGCCGGCCTGCTGGTGCCCGCACCCGTTCAGGCCGCGATGCGCGTGGCCCTCGACGACGACGAGCACGTCGAGGCGCAACGCGAGCGGTACGCCGCACGCCGTACCTCGTTGCGCGCGGCGCTCGAGAAGTCCGGACTGGAGATCGAGCACTCCGAGGGCGGGCTCTACCTGTGGGCCACGCACCCGGCGTACGACGACTGCTGGGCCCTGGTCCAGCGACTCGCCGAGCGGGGCGTCCTGGTGGCGCCGGGGGAGTTCTACGGGTCCGCGGGTACGCGGCACGTCCGCGTCGCGCTGACCGCGACCGATGAGCGCGTGGCAGCCGCCGCGCGCCGCCTGGAGGGGGAGCTGTGAAGGCCGCGATCAGTGAGCTGTGGGAGCGCCGGGCCGAGCTGTCGCCGGCCGACGCCGACGCGCGGTTCGTCGTGACGGAGGCCATCGACGCCCTCGACCGCGGTGCGATCCGCGTCGCGGAGGTCGAACCCGCGTCCGACGTCGTCGTCGTGCACGAGTGGGTCAAGCACGCGATCCTGCTGTCCTTCAAGCTGCTCGAGATGGCGCCGAGCGAAGCCGGCCCGTTCCACTACCACGACCGGATGCCGCTCAAGTCGCGGTTCGACGGCGTCCGCGTCGTGCCCGGGGCGATCGCCCGCTGGGGAAGCTACCTATCGCCGGGCACGATCCTCATGCCGTCCTTCGTCAACATCGGCGGATACGTCGACGAGGGGACCATGGTCGACACCTGGGCGACCGTCGGGTCGTGCGCGCAGATCGGCACGCGGGTCCACCTCTCCGGCGGCGTCGGGATCGGCGGCGTCCTCGAGCCGCCGAACGCCGTACCCGTCGTCGTCGAGGACGACGCGTTCGTCGGGTCGCGCTCGATGATCGTCGACGGAGCGCGGGTACGACGCGGCGCCAAGCTCGGCGCCGGGTGCATCCTCACGGCCTCGACGCGTGTGTTCGACGCGGAGAGCGGCGACGAGCTCGACCGCGGCGTCGCTCCGGAGCGCGCCGTCTGCGTCAACGCGTCGCGCGTCAAGACGTTCCCCGGCGGCGACTTCGGGATGCCGTGCCTGCTCGTGCTGCGCCGGCTCGAGGGCACCGAGCACGACAAGCTGGCGCTCAACGACGTGCTGCGAGAGCACGGCGTCGCGACGTGATCGCGTCCTCGCTGGACCTCACGGCGACGGCCACCGACCTGCTCTCCGTGCTCGTCGACACGTCGTCGGTCAGCGGCCGGGAGGGTCCGCTCGCCGACCTCGTCGAAGAGGCGCTGTGCGCGCTGCCGCACCTGATCGTGGTCCGCGACGGCGACGCGGTCGTCGCGCGCACCGACCTCGGCCGCGATCAGCGCGTCCTGCTGGGCGGGCACCTCGACACCGTTCCCGTCGCCGACAACCTGCCGTCGCACGTGGCCGGCGGTCGCCTCTACGGCTGCGGCGCGTCGGACATGAAGGCGGCTCTCGCGGTCATGCTCCGGCTCTGCGAGTCGGTGCACAGCCCGCGCCACGACCTCACCTACGTGTTCTACGACAACGAGGAGGTGGAGGCCGAGCGCAACGGCCTGCGCCGGCTCGCCGCCAACCGCCGCGACTGGCTCGACGCCGACCTCGCGATCCTGATGGAGCCGACGTCCGGCGCGGTCGAGGCCGGCTGCCAGGGCACGCTGCGCGCCGACGTGGCGCTGCGTGGCCGTCGCGCGCACTCCGCGCGGTCGTGGCTCGGCGACAACGCGATCCACGCGGCGGCACCGGTGCTCGCGACGCTCGCGGCGTACGACGCGCGCCGCGTCGTCATCGACGGCTGCGAGTACCGCGAGGGGCTGTCCGCGGTGCGGGTGACCGGCGGCGTCGCCGGCAACGTCGTACCGGACGAGTGTGTCGTCACGGTCAACTTCCGGTTCGCGCCGGACCGGTCGGAGGCGCAGGCCGCCGACCACGTGCGCGAGGTCTTCACCGGCCACGAGGTCACCGTCTCCGACTCCGCGCCGGGGGCGCTGCCCGGGCTGGACCGGCCGGTGAGCCAGGAGTTCCTCGCCGCCGTCGGCCGGCCGCCCGCGGCCAAGCTCGGGTGGACCGACGTGTCCCGGTTCGCCGCGCTCGGGATCGCGGCGCTGAACTACGGCCCCGGCGACCCCAACCTCGCGCACACCCGCGACGAGTACGTCGAGCTCGACCAGCTCGCGAGCACCGAGGACGTGCTCCGGCGGTTCCTCTGACGTCACGCTGGATAGGTTCTCCGGCGTGAGCGTCGACAAGGGACCCGACCACCCGCCGGAGAAGCGGCGGGGCCCGGTCGTCCTGCGCCGGCACGCCGTCGAGACGAGCACGACCGACCAGCGGTTGCTCGACTCGCGCGGCAGGAGCGAGTGGGTGCACACCGACCCCTGGCGTGTCCTGCGGATCCAGAGCGAGTTCGTCGAGGGCTTCGGGCTGCTCGCCGACCTCGGCCCCGCGGTCAGCGTGTTCGGCTCCGCGCGGACGCCGCCCGGTCACCCGGAGTACGAGCAGGCCCGCACGCTCGGCGCGGCGCTCGCCCGCGCCGGCCTCGCCGTGATCACCGGCGGCGGGCCGGGCGCGATGGAGGCGGTCAACCGCGGCGCGTGCGAAGCCGGCGGCATCTCGGTCGGCCTCGGCATCGAGCTGCCCTTCGAGCAGGGGCTCAACGACTGGGTCGACATCGGCATCCAGTTCCGCTACTTCTTCGTGCGCAAGACGATGTTCGTGAAGTACGCCCAGGCGTTCGTCATCACGCCGGGTGGCCTCGGCACGCTCGACGAGCTCTTCGAGGCGCTCACCCTCGTGCAGACCCGCAAGGTGACGATGTTCCCCGTCGTACTGCTGGGTACGGCGTACTGGGGCGGGCTCGTCGACTGGCTCCGCGACACGATGCTCGCCGGCGGCAAGATCTCGCCCGAGGACCTCGACCTCATGCGCGTGACCGACGACGTCGACGAGGCGGTCGACGTCATCGTGCGGTTCGCCGAGGCGCGCCGGCACCAGGGCCGGGTCTGACCGGCGTGCCGTCCCCGCGCACCATCTGCGTGTTCTGCGCGTCCTCGACCGCGATCCCCGCGCACTACGTCGAGCTCGCCGCGCAGGTCGGCGCCGAGCTGGCCCGCCGTGGCCACTCGCTGGTCACCGGCGGTGGCTCGGTCTCGGCGATGGGGGCGGTCGCCCGGGCCGCGCGCGCGGGCGGGGCGCGGACCGTCGGGGTGATCCCGCGCGCCCTGCTCGACATGGAGATCGCCGACCACGACGCCGACGAGCTCGTCGTCGTCGACACGATGCGCGAGCGCAAGGGCGAGATGGATCGGCGCTCCGACGCGTTCATCACCCTGCCCGGCGGGATCGGCACGCTCGAGGAGCTGCTCGAGGTGTGGACCGCGCGGACGCTCGCGATGCACGACAAGCCCGTGGTGGTGTGCGACCCGGACGACGCGTTCGGTCCGCTCCGGGCGCAGATCGACCAGATCGTCGAGCGCGGCTTCGCCCGACCGTCGATCCGCGACGCCCTGGTCTGGACGACGACGGCGGCCGACGCCGTCGACGCAGCCGAGGGCTCCGGCTCGACCCGCCCGCCGACCGCTGAGGAGATCGTCGAGTCAGACCCCTGACCCCGCCCCCGCCCCCACCCCCCCCCGGCCCCGGCGTACCCGTCTGCCCCCGCACGCTTGATCCGAACTTTGTCCGCGAGCGGGACCGCATCGTGCTCGCGACCGCCCCAAGTTCGGGCGGGGTCAGGCCGCGGCGCGGTGACCGCAGGGGCACGACCGACCGGGTTGGTGCTCGACGGTGAACGCCGTACCACCCGCCCGGGCGGTCGCTCGCGCATCGAGCCATCGGGCTCGTGCCGCCGCGCCGTCGGCGATGTCGACCGTGGTGAACCGCGGCAATGGAAGGCCGATCGACGCAGCCAGCGCGTCCTTGCGGGCGTCGCGGTCGACGTGGCGCCGCCGCGAGTGCCATGCCCGGCCGTCGGCTTCATAAGCCGCGCCGTCTTCGTGGTAGCCGTCGACGGGACCGATCCGCCGACCGTGACCGTCGGTGACGACGACGTTGCAGTGCATCCCGCTGTTGTCGCCATCGGTCAGCACCGCGTAAGTCGTTGCCTCGAACACGGAGTCGTGTCCTCGCAGGTAGGTCGTCACGACCCGGCCGATCCTGGGGGACCCCGGCAGGCCGCGCCGGCGACGCCGGATGAGGTCTGGCAACGACAGATCTCCACGGAACGTCGCTTCCTGCACCGCCGCGAGCAGCGTCGCGTCACTCACGTGCGGTGCCGCCGTGACGATCGCGTCGACCGTTGACAGCACGGGTAGGCCGCCCAGCGCATCGATCTGGTCGACGCGGGCCTCGGCACGCCACCAGCTGATGCGGCGGAGGAGCGCGCCGTCCCGACGTACCAGCTTCCGGGTGTGCGGAACGCCTACCTGCGGCGGGCCCGACGGCGCATACCGGATCAGACCCTGCGCCCACAGTGCCCACTCCGCCCGAAGTGCGCACGGCGCGCCGACGGCGAGGATCGCCACCCACGCCCTCTGAAGCGGAGTGACCGGCGCGCCCACGACCGTGTAGACGCCGTACTCGTCGCGCACCAGGACGCCGGCCTCCGCGAGCCGGGCCAGCGTCCGGCGGTCGACCCCGGACCAGCGCGCCTGTCCGGCCGAGAGCGCGCCGTGCTGCGCGCGAGCAGTAGCCGCGAGCGGCGGCGTGACGACCTTCCTGGGCATGCGACGAAGGCTCGCCTACCGACCACGCGCCAGCCGGCCTCGCTGCGCCTTCTGTGGACAGCCGCCGCGCCCGCGAACTTGGGGCGCCCGCACGCGCGTGCGCGCCCCGCCCGCGGACAAAGTTCGGGAGGGCGGTGGGGTGGGGTGGGGTCAGGCGCGGGGTGGGACCTCGGGTACTGGCAGCAGCGGCGGGAGCGTCGCTCGTCCCGGCGCGGCCGTGTCGGCGTCGAGGCCCAGCCGCACGGCCGGCCAGCGCTTGCGCGAGTTCAGGGCCAGCTTGTTCATGAGGTTGACCGCCGCCGGGTCCTCCTCGGCAGGCCGGGTCTCGATCAGCCCGGCGTCCGCCAGGCCGTGCATCCAGTCGACGCCGCGGGCGGTGCGTACGACGGTCAGCGTCCAGCCGTCGCCCTGGCCGAGCCCGCCGGTGGAGATGTCCGCGTGCTCGGCCGCGAAGTCGGGACACGTGATGCAGCCCGGCCGCGTGTGCACGTGCGTCGACTTCAGCGGGATGTCGACCCGCTCGCCGAGCCCGCCGTCACCTGTCCCCGGCTCGCCGTGCCAGACGATGAACTTCCCCTTGATGTTGACCTTGTTGATCGTGTCCAGCGGGATGCCGTGCTCGGACACGAGCGCGCCGGCGTACATCCCGTCGTAGGTGAACGTCTTCGAGCACAGCAGCCCGATCGTGATCGCGATCCGGTTGGCGTACTTGTTGAGCCCGCGCGCGTTGACGGTCCCGTTGATCGACGCCTGGCAGCTCATCCCGACCAGCGCCAGGTTCTTCAGCTTCAGGCTCTCGGCGTCGCGCATCGCCAGCGGGTTCGCCGAGTAGGTGTAGCGCGACCCGGCCGTGCGCAGCACTCCCTCGCGGTCCGTCACGACGGCAGGTACGGCGTCGAGCGTCCGCTCGGTCGAGGTGTCGGACACCAGCGCGCCGTCGATGCGGCCGGTCTCGAGACCCCAGATCAGCAGCGCCGAGACGAGCCCGCCGTCCTGGCCCACCGCGTGCACGGCCGGGTCCACCGCGCGGACGAGCAGCAGGTTCTCGTAGATCCCGATCGGCTCGTCCTCGCGCCGCTCGCGCCCGAAGAGCGCGACGTCCGAGGCCACCTCCCAGTCGCGGAACCGCGGGCACGCCCGGGTGCAGATGTCGCAGCCCTTCTCGCCGTACACGCAGTTGTCCGCGAGCGTCGACTCCTCGACGTTGAACGGCTGGTACGACGTCGCGTGGTCGTAGCCGAGCACGTCGCGGGGGCAGGCCATGACGCAGGCGGCGCAGCCGGTGCAGAGGCCGGTCTGCACGACCTCGTGGAACAGCTCGTGCCACTGCGGTTTCGCCTCGACCGCGCCAGGCTCCGCCGGCGCGGCCGCGGCGAGGTCTTCGACTGTCACCTTTGCCTCCTGGTTCGGGACACCCTAGACGCGACGGCGGCAATCGACCCGCGGCGCCGCGCGTCACCAGTCCGGCGCGATGAACTCCTCGGGCGAGAGCTGGAGCATCGCGACCGGCTGCCCCTTGACGCAGTGCTCGGTGATGATCGCGTCGCAGTCCTCGGTGGTTACCCCGCCGTACCAGACGTTGTCCGGCATCACCGCGACCACGGGACCCGACGTGCAGGCCTCCATGCAGCCGGCGTACACGACCTTGATGTTCACCAGGTCGTGGCGTCCCTGCGCCTCGCGCAGCTCGTTGAAGACGTCGCTGGCGCCGCGCTGGATGCACGACCCCCGCGGGTGGCTCGGGTCGCGCTCGTTGATGCACACGTAGAGGAACCGCTCAGGCATGGCCATGACGGTCATCCTCCCCGACGCCGTCCATCCCCGCCTCCGCACAGGCGCAGCCGTCCTCCGCCGACGGGTGCGTCCAGACGAACTCCGCGCCGTGCGCCGTCGTCCGGTGGTCGAGCGTCGCCCCCGGCAGCGCGAGCATCGACGCGACATCGACGAACAGCGGTACGCCGGAGCCGTCGATCGTGAGCTCGTCCGGGTCGGCGGCCGGCGCGAGGTCGAGCAGGGCGACGAAGCCCTCGCAGCCCGAGGACTGCACCCGGACCCGCAGCCCGCCGCCGTCGAGCCCCGCGCGCGCGAGCAGGGCCGCCGCGCGCGCCACCGCCGCCGGGGTGACCGTCACGAGGGCGTCGCCGCTCACGCCAGCCCCCGTCGGGCGGCCGCGGGCGGCCGCCGCCCGGCGATCGAGTCGACCATCTGCAGCGTGCGCACGGTGGCCGTCACGTCGTGCGCGCGGAAGACCCGCGCGCCCAGCCAGCGCGACACCGACGTCGCGGCGAGGGTGCCCTCCAGCCGCTCGTCGAGTGGCACGTCGAGCGACTCGCCGACGAAGTCCTTGTGCGACAGCGCGACAAGCACCGGCCACCCGGTCGCGACCAGCTCGTCGAGCCGTCGGGTCGCCTCAAGGCTGTGCCGCGTGCTCTTCCCGAAGTCGTGTCCAGGGTCGACGAGCACGGCGTCGCGCCGTACGCCGGCCGCGACGGCCCGCTCGGCCAGCGCGCAGGTCCGCTCCACCACGTCAAGCATGACGTCGTCGTAGGTCACCCGGTGCGGGCGGGTCCGCGGCTGTGCGCCGCCCGCATGGGTGCAGACGAGCCCGGCGCCGTGCGCGGCCGCGACGTCGGCGACCTCAGGGTCGACGCCGCCCCAGGCGTCGTTGACGAGGTCGGCCCCCGCCTGGCAGGCCGCGTCGGCGACCTCCGCCCGCCAGGTGTCGATGCTGATCACGACGTCCGCGTGCCGCGCCCGCACCTCCGCGATGAGCTCGACCGTCCGGTCGCGCTCGGTCGCGGCGTCGACCTCGTCGCCGGGGCCGGCCTTGACCCCGCCGATGTCGATGATCTCGGCGCCCGCGGCGACCGCCTGGTCGACCCGGGCCACCGCCGCGGCCAGACCGAACGTCGCGCCGCGGTCGAAGAACGAGTCCGGTGTGCGGTTCACGATCGCCATGACGGCGTACGCCGACGCCGGGTACACCCGGGAGCCGAGCGCCAGGTCCACGCCGCATCCTTCCCGCACCGTCGGTGCCCGCCGTGCCACCATGTCGCCGCGGCGGCCAACCGGGCCGGACCGGGGAGGTCACATCGTGTCACTCGTACTCGGCGTCATCGCGGTGGTCGCGATCGTCGCGGGCATCACGCTGCTGGCGACGTCCGGCGACCGCGGGTTCGCCGACGTCGTACCGGACTCCCCGGATCCCGGGCTGCCGGATGACCGGGCGCTCGACGCGGCCGACGTGGAGCGGGTCCGCTTCCCGCTGGCGTTCCGCGGCTACCGGATGCAGGAGGTCGACGACGTCCTCGACCGGATCGGCGACGAGCTCCGCGAGCGGGACGAGACGATCGCCCGGCTGACGGGCGAGCTAGACGAGCGCACCCGGTCGGGCTCACGTGGGGCGCCGGCCGCACCCGTGCCGCCGCCGTTCCCGGCGCAGACCGCGACCGCCGCGACGGCGGCGACGCCGGCCGCCGTGCCCGTGGCCCCGCAGACGATCGACGCACCGGAAGTCGCCCCGCCGGCGACCCCGGAAGAGGCTCCGGTCAACGCCGCTGCGTCCGCGCCGCCGGCGCCGGTCTTCACCCCCAGCGAGGACGATGCGCACGAACGGGCGAGTGCCGCCCCGCTCACCCCGCTCGAGGAGGCGGTGACCGCAGCCGCGGTGGCGCCGCCGTTCCCGCCGGACCCGCCGGAGCCGCCCACCCCGGCTGCTCCGGCGGTGTCGCCTGCTGCCGCCCCGCCGGCCTCGGCTTCGAGCGCACCCACGGCCCCGGCCCCGACCACGCACCCGGAGCCGGACCTGGCCGACGCGACGCCGTCGTACGTCGACACGGTCGCGCTGCCCGAGACGGTGTCGGACGACCCGGCGCTCGACGTCACGCAGCCGCAGGACCCCCCGGCGGCGACGCCGAAGCCGGAGACCGAGCCGGTGCGGACCGACCGACCGACCGACCTCGCCCAGCCCGCCCCGGACCAGCCGGCCGAGCACCGGGACACGGACACGCCCGACGGACCGCGATGACCCGAGCGCCGGACGCCGACTAGGTGCCCGAGGTCACCGTCTCGGTCGACGTCGTCGCCTCGCCGGAGCGGGTCTGGCAGGCGGCCGTGGACTGGCCGACCCAGCAGCGCTGGATGTTCCTGACCCGGGTCTGGCCGACGGCCGGGACCGGCCACGCGGTCGGCGACCGGCTCAGCGCCTTCACCGGGGTCGGCCCGGTCGGCTTCCTGGACACGATGGAGATCACGGCGTACGACGCCCCGCGCCGCTGCGTCGTCCGGCACACCGGCCGTGTCGTGCGGGGCAGCGCGGCGTTCGAGGTGGTTCCGCTGGGGCCCGACCGCGCCCGGTTCGTGTGGACCGAGTGGCTCGACCTGCCGCTCGGCGTCCTGGGCCAGGCGGGGTTCGCCCTCCTCCGCCCGCTGATCCTGTGGCCGCTCCGGCGCAGCCTGCGCCGCTTCGCCGACCTCGCAGCCGAGAGCTAACGACCCTCGAACACCGGCCGCTGCTTGTTCACGAAGGACTGGACGGCGTTGATGTGGTCGCGGGTCTGCCCGGCCTGGGCCTGCAGCTCGGCCTCGAGCTCGAGCGCGGCCGGCAGGTCCGACGTCGCCGCGGCGATGAGCGCCTTCTTCGTGAGCGCATAGGCCCTCGTGGGTCCGCTCGCCAGCGCCGCGGCGAGGCCCTGGGCGGCGCCGAGGCACTCGTCGGTCGCGACGACGGTCGTGACCAGGCCCCACTCCAGCGCCTGAGCCGCGGGCACCGGCTCCGGGGAGAGCAGCATCTGCATCGCGCGGGGGTAGCCGACCAGCCGCTGCAACGTCCACGAGGCGCCCGAGTCGGGGACCAGCCCGATCGCGGTGAACGCCATCGAGAACTTGGCGGTCTCGGCGGCGACCCGGAAGTCGCAGGCGAAGGCCAGCGAGGCCCCCGCGCCGGCCGCCGGCCCGTTGACCGCCGCGACCACCGGCTTCGGCATGCTCGCCAGCAGGGTCACGATCGGGTTGAAGTGGTCGGTGACGGTGCGCAGCGGGCGCGGGTCGTTCGCCGCGAGCAGGTCGGCGTGCTCCTTCAGGTCCTGGCCGACGCAGAACCCCCGGCCGGCGCCGGTGAGCACGACGGCCCGCACGGCCACGTCCTGCGCCGCCGACTTGAGCACCTCGGGCAGCGCTTCCTTCATCCCCAGGTCGAACGCGTTCATCGCGTCCGGCCGGTTGAGGGTGATCGTGGCGACCGCGCCGTCGACGTCGTAGCGCACTGCGTCGGACATGGGGCTCCTCGTCGTAGGACAGGACAACCGCACCGTATCGGCAGGACTACCCACCGTGACGCGCGCGACGTCGGTCGCGTACGGTCGTCCTATCTTTGTACGCGCGCTCTGCGCGAGTAGTGCTGGGGAGGGGACGCGGGTGCCGACCGACGAGAGCGGACTCGGTACGCCGCACGCGCCGGACTCCGGCGCAGCCGGGATCCCCGACCAGCCGGTCGGGTTCGACCCCCAGCTGGCCGCGGAGGTCAACGCCGCGCTGGTCGGTGAGCTCGATGAGGGCCTCGCCGTCGACCCGCAGGTCCCGTTCGGCGACGAGCGCCGCCTGTTCGCCGCGCTCTACGTCCGGCACCGCTACACGATCGCCCAGCAGGCCCGGAAGTACCTCCACGACGCCCGGGACGTCGACGAGGTCGTGCAGGAGACCTTCCTACGCCTGTTCCTCGCGCTGCCGGACCTCGAGTCCGAGGCGCAGGCCATCGCCTGGTCGCGGCGGACCGCCACCAACCTGTGCATCGACCGCTACCGCGCCGCCCAGCGCCGCCCCCGGCTGATCGACCTGGACCTGGTCGAGCACGAGCTGGTCGTCGACGAGGAGCCCTCCGACCCGCTGGTCCAGGCGGAGGACGCCGCGATCGTCCGCCATGCGATGGCGCTGCTGCCGCCGCAGTACCGCGAGGCCCTGGTCAAGCGGGAGATCGAGGAGAAGGCGCTTCCGCAGATCGCCGCCGAGCTCGGCATCCCCGAGGAGAGCGTCAAGCACCTGCTCTACCGGGCGCGCCGCGCGCTGCGCCGGCTCCTCGTCGGCAGCGGCCTCGAGCCGGTCGCGCACCGCGGGAAGTCGATCGGGTCGGCGCTGCTCATCATCCTCACGGTCATCTTTGGACTCCCGGCGCTGCGTTCGTCCATGTCGGACGGCCCGCGCGACGCGGAGATGAGCTCCGCACCCGTGCCGACCGGCTCGCTGAGCACCGCGCCCGACGCGAGGGCAGGCACCCCCGCCGCGCCTGCTGCGGGAGAGCTCGCTCCCGAAGTGACGGCCGCAGCCCCGCCGATCGGCCACGGCCCGGCCGTGGTTGCGGGGGCGCCGACCGGCACGGTTGCCGGCGAGGAGCTGAGGCCGCCCCGGACGTCCGGTGCTGCCCCTGAGCTGGCGGCCCCCCCGGTCCGCGATCCCGCTGTCGCGGACATCACGACCGTGGCGACCCCCGCGCGGAAGGCGCCAATCGCGCCCACGACGACCACGACCGCCACGACCACGACACCGGCGCGCTCAGCACCCGCCCCGGCTGCCATGGCCACGGCCGACGTGGCCGTCGCGCCCGAGTCGGCGGTCGTCGCGCCGGTCGTCGAGGCTCCCGGACCCGTCGTTCCGATCGAGCAGACCTACGCGCGGTTCTTCACCCTCGACGGCGGCGGCTCCCTCGACGGCACCGGCACGGTCGAGGAGATGGGCGTCCAGAGCCTGTCCTCGGGCCAGCAGCTCGCCCAGAGCCGCTTCGTCGCCAGCACGACGACGGGCGACCTGGCGCTCCACCAGAACGTCACCCGCGAGCAGGACGGCCGGGTGTCCCTCGACGTCGTTCCGGTCATGTTCGACGACTCGGCCCGCCAGCTCGTGGTGGAGGTCACCGGGACGACCAATGAGTTCATCCGACGGGACGACGGCACGTTCCTCGTCCGCAGCCACAAGGTCTACACGGCGCGCCCGATCGCCCCGCCGGCGGAGCTGTCCGCGGTTGTGCCCGGCCAGCCGGGCTCCATGGTGGTCGAGATGCTGCTCTCCAGCGACCTGCAGACCGTCATCTCGGAGTCGGTCACCGTCCGTTAGGGCCGTTCAGCCCAACGTGACTAATCCCTATCCGAAGCGGCGGTTGTTCACTTACCGCTCCTGCGCGATAGGGTCGCCCGCGTGTCGGCCATCCTGTGGAAACGACATGCGGAACTTTCTGCGTCAAAAGGGACGACCACGCGCCGGCGGGGTCGTCCAGAGCAAGTGGACCAGCCTTCCTTCTCATGCCCAGTTCCCCGGTCGGAGCACCTCCCGCCGCCGGCCGGGCTCACGAGGGGGGTGGGGGGGCCCACAGCAGTGCACCACCCGTAGGGAACGGAGCTGGGGAGCACCCTCCTCGCCCGCGACGAGTCGGGGCCGGATGCCCTGACCGACAGAAGGGAACGTGCATGACCCGAACGCTCAGAGCGCGGAGCCGCTTGGCTCTCGCGCTCACGACTG
>DATLNF010000108.1:0-4833 GCA_035536955.1 Mycobacteriales bacterium
GGAGGAGCACACGACGAGGCCGTCGGCGCAGACGGCGTACCGCAGGGGTCGCAGCCCGTTGCGGTCCAGGCACGCGCCGACCCGCACGCCGTCGCTGAAGACCAGCCCGGCCGGTCCGTCCCACGGCTCGGTGAGCCCGGCGTGGTAGGCGTAGAAGTCGCGAACGCGCGAGGGTAGGTGCTCGGCGTCCTCCCACGCCTCCGGAACCAGCATCGCCATCGCGGGGCGGAGGTCGCGGCCGGCGCGCACAAGCAGCTCGACGGCGTTGTCGAGCATCGCCGAGTCCGACCCGTCCGGCTCGATGACGGGTCGCACGAGTTCCTCGTCGATGAGCTCGCCCGTGCCGAGCGATCCCTCGCGCGCGGCCATCCAGTTGACGTTGCCCTGGATCGTGTTGATCTCGCCGTGGTGGCAGAGGAACCGGAACGGCTGCGCGCGGTTCCACGTCGGCGTCGTGTTCGTCGAGTAGCGCTGGTGGAACACGGCGTACGGCGCGGTGAGCTCGGGGTCGGTCAGGTCGGCGTAGAAGCGGCCGAGCTGCTCCGCGGCGCACAGCGCCTTGTAGGTCACCGAGCGGAAGCCGATGGAGGCGAGGTACGCCGGGACACCCCGCGCCGCGACGGTGCGGGCGAAGCGCTTGCGGGCGCGGAACGCCCGGCGCTCGGCCTCCTCGACGGGGACGCTCGTCGACCGCAGCAGAACCGCCTGCTCGATCCGTGGCGCGTGAGCGCGGGCGTGCGCGCCGAGTGCCGCCGGGTCCACCGGCACGATGCGCCACCCGGCGACCCCGAGCCCTTCGTGCAGGCAGGCGTCCTCGAGGGCGCGCCGGGCGGCCGCCTGGACCGGCTCGCCGCCTTCGGTGTCGGCGGGCAGGAACGCCATCGCGACGCCGAGCAGGCCGACGTCCTCGCCGCCCAGGCCCATCCGCGCGGCGAAGTACGCGGCGTCGATCGGCAGCATCAGGCCGGCGCCGTCGCCCGCCTGCGGGTCGTCGTGGATCGCGCCCCGGTGCTCGACCCGGCCGAGCGCCGTCAGTGCCGTCGCGACGATCGAGTGCGACGGCCGGGCCTGCGCGTCGGCGACGAACCCGATGCCGCAGGCGTCGCGCTCCGGGTCCAGGTGCGGTGTCGGGCGGGGCATCTTCGGGCTCCTGCAGTCGGTGCCGGGCCCCCCGGGAGATGCGGAAGGCAGCCCGGCGGGGAGATCGGGATCGAGCCAGCGCCGTTGCTGCCTACGCGCGCAGTCTGCCACGCGCCCGGCGCCTCATGCGGGTGTTCCGCGCGTACCTCGCGACGCGCCTTCGCCCCCACCCACTTCACCGACCCAGTCCACCGCCACGGCCCCGTTTCCGGTCATTCGACGTGGACTGGCTCGGTGAAGTCGAAGGGGGGGCGGGTCAGAAGGCGGCTTCGTCGAGGTCCATCAGGGCCGCGTCGGTGCTCTCGGCGACCTGGCGACGGGCCGACAGCTCCGGCAGGACGGTCCGGGTGAGGAAGCGCGCCGCGGCGACCTTGCCCTCGTAGAACGCCTTGTCGGCCGCGGACGGGCCCGCGGCCAGCTTGGCCAGGGCGACCTCGGCCTGCCGTACGAGGAGCCAGGTGACGACGAGGTCGCCGCACGACATCAGCAGCCGGGTCGTGTTCAGCCCCACCTTGTAGATCGAGGACTTCTCCTGCTGCGACGCCATCAGGTCGCCGACCATGTGGCCGACCATCGCCTGGACGTCCTCGAGCGCGGTGCCGAGCAGGCCACGCTCGAGAGCGAGCGGGTCGTCGCCGGCACCGCCCTTGGCCGTGGTCTGGATGTCGGACAGCAGCGCGGTGAGCGCCCGGCCCTGGTCCCGGGCGATCTTCCGGAAGAAGAAGTCCATGCCCTGGATCGAGGTGGTGCCCTCGTACAAGGTGTCGATCTTCGCGTCGCGGATGTACTGCTCGATCGGGTAGTCCTGCAGGTAGCCGGAGCCGCCGAGCGTCTGCAGCGACAGCGCGAGCAGCTCGTACGACCTCTCCGACCCGAAGCCCTTCACGATGGGCAGCAGCAGGTCGTTGAGCCGGTCCATCAGGTCGAGCGCCTCGGTGTCGCCGGCGGCCTTCGCCAGCTCGACCTTGTCCTGCACCTGGGCGGTGTAGAGCACGAGCGCGCGCATACCTTCGGCGTACGCCTTCTGCGTCATGAGCATCCGGCGTACGTCGGGGTGGTTGATGATCGTGACCCGCGGCGCGGCCTTGTCCGTCATCTGCGTCATGTCCGCGCCCTGAACGCGCTGGCGGGCGAACTCGAGCGCGTTGAGGTAGCCGGTCGAGAGCGTGGCGATCGCCTTCGTGCCGACCATCATCCGCGCGTACTCGATGATCTGGAACATCTGGGCGATGCCGTCGTGGACGTCACCGACCAGCGTGCCGATGGCCGGGTGCCGGTCGCCGAAGGTGAGCTCGCACGTGGCCGAGGCCTTGATGCCCATCTTGTGCTCGACGTTGGTGACGTAGACGCCGTTGCGCTCGCCGAGGCTGCCGTCGTCGTCGACGAGGAACTTCGGCACCAGGAACAGGCTGAGGCCCTTCGTGCCGGGCCCGGCACCGTCGGGGCGGGCCAGCACCAGGTGGAAGATGTTCTCCGCCCAGTCGAAGTCGC
Source organism: Mycobacteriales bacterium (assembly GCA_035536955.1). GTDB lineage: Bacteria > Actinomycetota > Actinomycetes > BP-191 > BP-191 > DATLNF01. The sequence goes on from DATLNF010000108.1 coordinate 2,632, forward strand.
CCGACGTGATGAACCGCTTGACCCCCTCGATGTGCCAGGTGCCGTCCGGCTGCTGGGTCGCCTTCGCCCGTCCCGCGCCGACGTCGGAGCCGGCGTCGGGCTCGGTGAGCACCATGGTGGCGCCCCACCGCTTGTCGATCGCCTGTGCGGCGAACCGCTTCTGCGCGTCGGTCCCGTTGCGATCGAGGATGGCCGCGAAGCTGGGCCCCGCGGCGTACATGAAGGCCGGCGGGTTGGCGCCGAGCATCAGCTCCGCGGCCGCCCAGCGCAGCGTGGGCGGCGCGCCGTAGCCGCCGAGGTGCTCGGGGAGGTCGAGGCGGAACCACTCGCCGTCGAACATCGCGGTGAGGCTCTTCTTGAACCCCTCGGGCAGCGTCACCGTGCCGGTCTCGACGTCGAACGTCGGCGGCGTGCGGTCGCTCTCGGCGAACGACGCGGCGAGGTCGTTGACGGCCAGGCGGTTGATCTCCTGGAGCACGCCGCGTGCGGTGTCGAGGTCCATCTGCGCGAAGGGCCCGGTACCGAGCGCCGCGTCGGCGCCGAGGACCTCGAAGAGCGTGAACTCGATGTCACGCAGGTTGGAGCGGTAGTGCGTCACGGCGGGCCCTCCGCGGGAGACGGGCTAAGTTACCGACCAGTAACAACATGATACCCGCGATACTCCGGCTGTGAGCAAGCGCGACTTCTCCCACCTGCCCGCACAGATCGACCCCGCCAGCACGGTCCAGGAGGTCGAGCCGTACGAGGCGGTCGAGGAGCTGCGCGGCGTGCGTCACGTCTCGCCGTACTCGCCGGTGGCCGGGATCGACGAGGCGCGCCTGTACGCCGAGATCGGGACGACCGCGCGGACGGATCCGCGGCGGCGCCGGATCGCCCGGGTGGTCGCGGGCTGCCTGCTGTTCGGCTACGTCGGCTCGCTGCTGCTGACGGCGATCCTGCGGCGCTGACCGGCTCCGAACGCAGGAGGTGGGTGTGCGCGAGTTGACAGGTCTGGTGTAGCCCAGGCGACAGATCCGTCGCGTGGCGTACGCCAGGGTGGGGCATCGGCCATCAAGGCTTCAGGCGAAGGGGAGGGCGTCATGAACGAGACCGACACCAGTGCGGTCGTACCAGGCGAGGCGGACTTCGACGACGTCGAGGCCCACGGCATCAAGGAGGTCATGGTCGGGCTGTCCGCCGCCGCGGTGCTCACCGGAGGCGTGGCAGCGGTGCTGGCCGACGAGGGCGCGCGGGGCTCGACCGGACGAGCGTCGATCAGCGCGGACGCGCCGGGCACGGACATCTCCGGCGCCGACCTCGCTGCAGCGGGCACCGACGTAGCCGGTGCCGACGCGGTAGCTCCGCGAGCGGCGTCCACCACGACCGACCGCGCGTCGGTGCTGGGCACCCGCATGTCGGCCGACACGGCCGTCGACGAGGCGGACGACGACGTCAAGGCGCCGTCCTTCCTCGGCAGCCAGCTCGACCGCAGCGACGCCGCGCTCGACTCGACGGTGTCCTGGACCCGCGACGTACGCGACAACACGGTCGGCACGACCCGCGCGACGGTGCGGGAGGCGCAGACCACCGTGCGCAGCGCGCCCGGTACGGCGATCGACGCGGTCGAGGACGTCCGCGACGTCACGGTCAAGATCCCCAGCGTCTCCGAGGTCCGCAACGACGTGCGCGAGACCACCACGTCCGTCTCGCGTGCCGCGGAGTCGACGATCGTCCTGACCGGTGACCTCGTGCGAGGGGTCGAGGGCACCGCCACCACGACGATCGCGCGGGTTCAGCCGGCGGTCGGGTCGAGCATCGACGCCGAGACCGCCACCGGCTGGGTCACCGTGTCCGTCGGCGGCGAGGAGATCGCTCGTGCGGAGGTGCGCGACGGCCAGGCGACGCTGTCCTACACCGCGCCGCGTGCGGACGCGCCGATCACGTTCGCGTTCACCGGTACCGACACGCTGGCCGCGAGCGCGGTCACGCTGTAGCCCGAACGCCGAAGCCCCGCTCGCCGTACGTCGGCGGCGGGGCTTCGTCGTGTCCGCGGGAGCGGGTGACGGGAATCGAACCCGCGTTGCAAGCTTGGGAAGCTCGTGTTCTGCCTCTGAACTACACCCGCGATGCTGCGGGCGACATGGTAGCCGAGATCGCCGCTCGCTAGCCCGACCCGTCGGACGCCGGGATGACCCCCGGCTCGGACAGCAGGACGCCCGACTC
>DATLNF010000109.1:0-3883 GCA_035536955.1 Mycobacteriales bacterium
CATGCCCGCCGTCGTACTCGTCGGCGCCCAGTGGGGCGACGAGGGCAAGGGCAAGGCGACCGACCTGCTCGGCGACCGGCTCGACTACGTCGTCCGCTACAACGGCGGCAACAACGCGGGCCACACGGTCGTCATCGGGACCGAGAAGTACGCGCTCCACCTGCTCCCGACCGGCATCCTCACGCCGACGATCGTCCCGGTCATCGGCAACGGCGTCGTCGTCGACCTCGATGTCCTGTTCAGCGAGCTGGACCTGCTCGACGCCCGCGGCATCGACACCAGCCGGCTCGTCGTGAGCGCCAACGCGCACGTGATCACGCCGTACCACACGGCGATCGACAAGGTCGTCGAGCGCTTCCTCGGCGCCGCGAGGCTCGGTACGACGGGCCGCGGGATCGGGCCGACGTACGCCGACAAGATGTCGCGCGTCGGCGTACGCGTGCAGGACCTGTTCGACGAGAAGATCCTGCGGCAGAAGGTCGACAGCGCGCTCAAGCCCAAGAACCAGCTGCTGAGCAAGGTCTACAACCGCAAGGCGATGTCGGTCGACGCCGTCGTCGAGACGCTGCTGTCCCACGCCGACCGGCTGCGCCCGCTCGTCGCCGACACGCCGCTGCTGCTGCACCGCGCACTGGGCGACGGCAAGACCGTCCTGCTCGAAGGCGGTCAGGCGACGATGCTCGACGTGGACCACGGGACGTATCCGTTCGTGACGTCGAGCAACCCGACGACCGGTGGCGCGTGCACGGGGTCCGGCGTCGCGCCCTCGCAGATCACCGGGGCGATCGGGGTGCTGAAGGCGTACACGACCCGGGTCGGCGCCGGACCCTTCCCGACCGAGCTCACCGACGGGTGGGGCGAGCGGCTGCGCTCCGTCGGCGCCGAGTACGGCACGACGACCGGCCGGCCGCGTCGCTGCGGCTGGTTCGACGCGGTCATCGCGCGGTACGCCGCGCGCATCAACGGGCTGACCGACTTCTTCCTGACCAAGCTCGACGTGCTCTCGGGCATCGAGCGGATCCCGGTCTGCGTCGGCTACCGCGTCGGGGACGTGACGTTCGACGAGATGCCGATGACGCAGACCGACTTCCACCATGCCGTTCCGGTGTACGAGGAGCTGCCGGGCTGGGACGAGGACATCAGCGCGGCGAAGGAGCTCGACGACCTGCCGAAGAACGCGCAGGCCTACGTCAAGGCGCTCGAGGAGATGTCCGGCGCGCGGATCAGCGCGATCGGCGTCGGCCCCGGCCGTACCGAGACGATCCAGGTCCACGACCTCGTCTGACCGCTCCACCCACCCAACCCCCACTCACCCACCCACCCCCTCCGACTTCACCCACCCAGCCCACCTGCCAAGGCCCGATTCAGGGCCGAATCGTGTGGACTGGGTGGGTGAAGTCGGGTCGGGGGGTTGATCCTGGGGTGCGGGCGCCGGGATAGTGCCCCGAGATCGCCTGCCTGCAGTAGTCCCCCGCGAAGTTTCCGCGCGCTGACCGACGGAAGGCCGACCGGGACGGCGACGTACCTCTCGTAGCGAACCGACCGAGGGGGATCGTGGTCGCGGCGATGAGCGAGGTGAAGCACGCCGGTGCGCCGGCCGACTTCCGCGCGCTGTACGACGCGGCGCTGCCGGAGGTCTTCGGCTACCTGATGCACCGCTGCAGCAGCCGCATGCTCGCGGAGGACCTGACCCAAGAGGTCTTCCTCGCGGCCGCCCGCTCGATCCGCGAGGGGACGGCGGTCGACTTCGGCGTCGGCTGGCTGATCGGCGTCGCCCGGCACAAGCTCGTCGACCACTACCGCCGTGAGGAGCGCGAGCGCCGCAAGCTCGAGCTGGTCACCGAGCAGGTTCGCATCGACCACGCCGCGACCGACGGCGAGCCGCTCGACCGCGAGCGGGCCATGGCCGCACTCGACGACATGCCGGCACCGCAACGGCTCGCGCTGACGCTGCGCTACTTCGACGGCCTCGCGGTTCCGGAGATCGCCACGCACCTCGGTCGCAGCGTCCACGCCACCGAGTCGATCCTGGCCCGGGCCCGTGACGGCTTCCGGCGCCGCTACACCAGGGCCTCCGATGACTGAGCGCGTCCTGGAGGAGCTGGGCGGCACCGAGGCGCCGGTCGACCCGGGCGGTCGGTTCCGCGACCGACTGTGGCAGCTGGTCGACGCCGAGCTCACGGCGCAGCCGACCGCGTCCGGCGCGCCTGCCGAGCCGGCGGTGGAGCCGGCCACGGCGGAGCCGCCCCTGCGTCGCGCCCGGCCGAGGCGCGGGTTCGCCGGAGTGCGGTCGTCCCGGGCCAGGGTGGTGTCGGTGGCCGCGGGTCTGGTCGCGGTCCTGACCCTCGGCGCCGCGGCGTACCTCGTCGGCGACAGCCCGGCCGCACGCCACTCGATCGAGGTGGCCGATGACCACCAGCCCGCGCCGAAGCCGGACGCAGCCTCGCGCGAGCCGCTCTCGATCACGCCGGGTCCGGTCCCGTCGCGCCCTCCGTCCTCGCCCGCGCCTGCCGTTCGTGGCGCGGCGCAGCCGCCGGTGGGCCAGCCCCACGGTGCTCCCGTGCCGGCGCCAGGTCCCCGGGTGTCGACACCTCCGGGCAGTCCCCGCGGACGACTGCAGGTGCTCTACAGCGCCTTGATCAACAACGACTTCGACGTCTACCTCGCGACCGCCGGCAGCGACGAAGAGCCGCGGACCCTGGTTGGCGGTCGGTTCCTCGACCGCACCGCGGTGCTGTCGCCGGGCGGCCGGCTCTACTGGACCCGCTTCGAGAGCGGTACGTCGGACTACGAGCTGTGGACTGCCTCGGCCGACGGCCGAGACCGGACGCGGATGCGGCCGCCGGGGTGCGATGGCGATGCGGACTGCGTGCTGAGCTGGCCGGCCTTCGCCGCCGACGGGACGCGGATGGCGTTCTCGCGCGGTCACGGCGAGACCGGTTGCTCCGCAACGCAGGACTGTGACGAGCTCGTCGTGTACGACCCCGGTACCGGGATGGCGATGTCCGTCGGATACGGCATCGCCGCTGATTGGTCGCCTCGGCGCAACGAGATCGTCTACGCCGGCCACGAGTCGGCGACCAGCCGCAACACGTCGTGTGCCCCCGGGGGTGCCGCCTGTCCGGGCGGCGAGATCCGCATCGTCGACCTGTCCGGCTCGGCGCCCGTGAGCCGGGTGATCGGCGGCGAGACCGGGCACACGCCGCGGTTCTCCCCCGATGGCGAGTGGATCGCGTTCGAGCGCTCGTTCGCGTCCTCGTCCAACGGCCGCGAGAGTGTCGTGATGCGCCGTGACGGCACCGACAAGCGGGTGCTCACTGCGTGCGGGCTGCACCCGACCTGGACCCCGGACGGTGAGCTGGCCTGCGTCGTCCAGAACGCAGCGGGCAGCGACGTGTTCACTCTCGACGTGGACGACCAGCCCGACGAGCAGCTGACCTTCACCCCCGAGACGGAGTACTTCTTCCGTCTCTACGAGCGGTAGCGATGTCGGATCCCCTCCTCGACCAGCTGGCCGGAAGTGACGGCCCGCTCGATCCAGGCTCGACCTTTCGCGAGCGGCTCTGGCAGCAGGTCGAGGCAGAGCTCGTCCGGCCGGCCGCCGAGCCTGCGGTCGCCGCCGCCGTGGTGGAGCCGCACCCGGCCGACCGCCGGCCTTCCCGCGCGGCCGGCGCACTCGGCTGGATCCGCGCGTCTCGCGCCCGCACCGTCCCGGTCGCCGCAGGCCTGGTCGCCCTGCTGTCGCTCGGCGCCGGTGTCGCGCTGCGCGACGGCGAGAACCCGGACGGGGAGCAGACGGTCAGGGTGGTGGACGAGCCCTCACCCGGTCCGGCGTCGCCGTCCCCGGTGCCGTCGCTCGGGCCCCCTGCAGTCGTCGGGGGAA
>DATLNF010000110.1:0-9558 GCA_035536955.1 Mycobacteriales bacterium
GGCATCGCCTCGATCAGCGTCCGCTGTGACCGCTTGAGCGTCTCGGCGGCCTCGCCGGGGTCACGCTTGTCGGCGACGACAGGTCGCACGGCCTGGTTGATCTCGAAGACGGGAGCGGCGGCGGATCGGCAGTCCCCGGCGCGGTACGCCGCGGCGTCGAACTTCGCGGAGTCGTCGCCGCCCATGCAGCCGGCCAGCAGCCCGGCCGCGGCCGCTGCCGTGATGGTGAGTGCGAACCGCATGTGAGCTCCTTCTGAGGTGACGACCGGAAAGCCGGAGCCGGGCGGCCGGTGGAGGAGGATCCACCAGCCGCCCGGCGGCAGTGCAGCGTTGTGACTAGCTGACAGTCAGGCGAACCGACTTGGAGCCCTTGTCGGTGCCCTGGTGCGCCGACGTGAAGATCACGTACGTCGCGGTCCCGGCCGGCAGTGCCCGGGTGATCGAGTAACGCCCCGCGCTGTCGGTCACGGTCTGCTGCAGCACGGTGAACCGCCCGTTGACGAGCGTGCCGAGGCCGACCGCGACGTTGGAGTACGCGGGCTGGAGCGAGCCGGTGAACGTCACCGGGTTGCGCACGGCACCCGGCCGCGGGCTGGTGATGTTCACCCGGGTGGAGACCCGGATGTTGACCACGTTCGACCGCACGTCACCCACGTTGGCGCCGTACGACGTCTGGCGGTCCGGCTGGACCACGAGCGAGAAGGTGCCGTTGGCCGTGGTCGTCACGGTCGCGAGATCGGTGTAGTCGGTCTCGCCGTAGGACTTCTTGCGGATGAGCACCGACGCGCCACCCACAGTCGCACCGGTGCCGTCACGGACGACCCCGGACAGGGTCGGCGTGTTGCCGGACGTGATCTGCAGGAAGTCGGCGCGCAGCGTCACGCTGGACACCGCCGTCGTCGGCTGGGTCGGGGCCGGCGTCGGAACACCGCTCGACGAGGGGCTCGCCGACGCGACGCCCGGCTTCGGGCCGGTGCCCGTGCCGGTGACCGACTTGTTGGTCGAGCCGGAGTGCGGCAGCGCGACGTAGGGGAACGTCGTGCCGAACGCCCTGTCGTTGACGTGGACCGAGTCGCCCAGGTCGTTCGGGTTGCCCACGAGCTCGCCCTCGACGACCTGTAGCGCGATGTCGATCACGTCGTCAGCGAGCCGGCGGCCGTTCGGGAAGCCCTGGTTGTCCCCCGCGATCACGCCGAGCCGGTTGGGGCTCGCCGTCGGCGCGATGGACATGTTCAGGCGCAGCACCTCGGACGGGGCCAACGTGCCCTTGTCCTGGTTGAGGGCCGGGGTGTTGAGACCGTCGACCCCGGTGAGGAACACCGCGACGAGGTCGTTGCGCGGCTCGGCCGGGGCCTTGACGCCGTACACGGCCTCGACGAGCTTCGGCAGCTCCGGCTTCGTGACGAAGTCGAGGAACTGGCCGTCGTTCGCCGGGGTCGAGTTGTTGAACCGGTCCTTCTGGCCGACCGGGATCACGACCTCGTTGACGAGCGGGTTGCCGAGGCGCGAGACCTGGGCGAACTCGCCCGATTCGGTCGTCGTGCCAGGCGCCGTGGCGAAGGTGTCCGTGCCCGCGAGCACGCGGGTGGTACGACGCTCCGTGGTGCTCCAGACGCCGACGACGGGGTTGCGAGCGGCGTTGCCGCCGATCGCGAGCGCGTTCTTAGGCACCTGGATGGCGATGGTGTTGGTGTTGAAGCCGTTGAGCGTGTCCTGGCCGGACTCGCCGAAGTTTCCGCCGTAGAGCAGGTCGAAGACGCGCAGGTCGAGGAAGAACGGGTCGTCGGCCTGACCGGCGTACGTGACGCCCTGACCAGCCGGCGTCGTGAATGGCGTGATCGCCTCGTTGCGAAGTGCCGCGTAGTCCGGCATGGACGCGTTGCCGACATGCGACGGCGCGGCCTTGGCGTTGTCGAGGAGCAGCGTGCTGGCGCCCGCCGCGTTGATGACCTCGAGGTCGTACGTCTGGCGGTGCAGCAGGTTCTCGTCGGTGAGCGACGTGACCGGGCCGTTGTTGTAGATGAACGAGTTCGGCGCGAGGTACTGCGTCGTGAACGTCCACCGGTAGGTCAGGTCGGCGAGCGCGTCGCCGTTGCTGTCGACCTTGATGTTGTACGCCGTGTTCGTGGCGAACGGGTAGAAGTTGGGACCGCCGGCTGGCTCCTCGAACGGGATCCAGTTGGCGATCAGCGTGACGGTGTCCGGCTTGTCCGGGCTCACGAACGCATAGACGTCGGTGTTGTCGGCCTGCGGGTCGCTGGCGATCAGCGGGGCCTCACGGTGGCTCGACGCGCTCGACGTACCAGGTCCGATCAGCGCTGCTCCCGCAGCGACGGTGGTGGCTGCTGCGGCGAGTGCCGCGAGCCCTCTTCCTGCACGACTTCGTGCCATTGCACTCCGCTCTCTTCGTCGGGCGAGCCACGCGGCTCAGCCATCAGGTGTCGAGCACCGTTCGCATCTGCGCCGTCCTCGGATCGGTTTCCGCAGAGAGTTCGCGTCGATCCGATCGGGAGGAATCCGGACGTGGCGCGGAGCCGAAGGCACCTCGACATGCGGGACTGCCCCGCAACCGAGAGGAGCACCACATGACACGACCCAGGACCCGAAGCGTCCTGATGCGGGGCGGCGCCGCCGTGACCGCCACCGGTCTCGTCGCGCTGAGCGGAGTGCTCGCGCCGGCCACCGGGTCCGCGTCGAGCCACCGCGAGGCGCCGCTGATCGCGAACGACCCGCAGGCCGACAACACCGATGTGTACGCCTTCGTCAGCCCCGACAAGGGCGACACGGTGACGCTGATCGCGAACTGGCTGCCCTTCCAGGAGCCGAGCGGCGGCCCGAACTTCTACCCGTTCGCGGAGAACACCCGCCACGAGATCCACATCGACAACAACGCCGACGCGAAGCCGGACATCACCTACCGGTGGACCTTCACCAGCGCGTACAAGAGCAAGGACACGTTCCTCTACGCGACTGGCCCGGTGACGTCGCTCGACGACCCCACGCTGAACTTCACGCAGACCTACAAGCTCGAGGAGATCAAGGGCGACGCGACGCGTGTCCTCGTCGACGGCGCGAAGGTCGCCCCGTCGCACGTCGGCGCGGCGTCGATGCCCAACTACAAGGCGCTGCGCGAGGAGGCGATCGTCAAGCTGACCGAAGGTGAGGGCACGTCCTTCGCCGGTCAGGCGGACGACCCGTTCGTCCTCGACCTGCGGGTCTTCGACCTGCTCTACGGCGGCAACCTCAAGTCGGTCGGCAGCGACTCCCTCGACGGCTTCAACGTCAACACGATCGCGCTGCAGGTCCCGAAGACCGACCTGATCGCCGCTGACCCGATCATCGGCATCTGGAGCACGACGTCCCGACCGGCCACCCGGCTCACGGCGGCCGACGGAACCCAGACCTTCAGCGGCGACTTCGTGCAGGTCTCGCGCCTCGGCAACCCGCTCGTGAACGAGGTCGTCGTTCCGATCCAGTTCAAGGACGCGTTCAACGCCAGCCTCCCGGCGGACGACGCGCAGTTCCTCCCCAAGGTGCAGGACCCGGAGGTGCCCAAGCTGATCGAGGCCGTCTACAAGATCCCGGCCCCGAAGACGCCCCGTGACGACCTCGTCTCGGTCTTCCTCACCGGCGTCGAGGGCCTGAACAAGCCCGCGAACGTGACGCCGAGCGAGCAGCTGCGGCTCAACACCTCGATCGCCCCGGCCGGCAAGGGCAACCGTCTCGGTGTCATCGGCGGCGACAAGGGCGGCTTCCCGAACGGCCGCCGCCTCGCCGACGACGTCATCGACATCGCACTGCAGGTCGTCGAGGGCGAGCTCGTCGGGTCGGCGAACGACCTCGGTGACGCCGTGAACACCAACGACGTCAAGTTCTCCGACACGTTCCCGTACGTTGCGCTGCCGCACTCCGGCTCCAAGGCGCGGCGCGGATCCACCGGTGAGAACCAGATCGGCGCGCTCGCCCAGGGCGGCAACGCCGTGGACGGTGCCCCGTCCGGTGGCGTCGGGACCGGCGCCGGCGGTACCTCCGGCGGCACCCGCTCGCCGGTGATCCCGCTCGCCATCGCCGTCAGCGGTGCGGCCATGATCGCGACGGGTGCCGTTGTGCGCCGTCGCGTGACGGCCTAGCCGATGTCGCTGCCGCGCCGGGGACTGTTCCGCCCGCACCCGTGGGCGCGAACAGGACCCGGCGCGGCACGGCCGCAGTCAGTTGTCGCGCTCACCATGGCGATCGGGGTCGTCCTGCTGGGCAACTCCGTCGCCGTGGCGACGCGCGACCCAGGTCGGGCGGCACCGGCGGCGGACGCGACGGCCGTGGCCACCGTTCCGATTCCCGCCGGCCCCGCCGTCGCTCCCGCACCGGGCAGGCCCCGAGCGCGCCTGCTGCCGGTCCAGGTCGCCGCGCCGCGGGTGGGCATCCGCGCCGCGGTGTCGAGGCTGGGCAAGGCGAAGGACGGCACGCTCCAGGTCCCGGCGGACTTCGACCTGACCGGCTGGTACGCCGCCGGCCCGGCGCCCGGCGAGCCCGGCGCAGCCGTCGTGGTCGGCCACGTCGACTCGTACACGGGGCCGGCGGTCTTCTTCCGGCTCCGTCGGCTCCGGCCCGGTGACCGGATCGACGTCCGGCGTACCGACGGCTCGGTCGTGCAGTTCACGGTGCAGTTCACCGCGACCTACGCCAAGGACAGCTTCCCCACCGGCCTCGTTTACCAGCGGACCGATGAGCCCACCCTGCGGCTGGTCACCTGCGGCGGCCCGTTCGACCGTCGTGCGAAGAGCTACCGCGACAACGTCGTGGTGTTCGCCTCCGCCAGCCGGGTCGTGCCTCCGCCGGCGTCGGCGCCCGGTCCCGACTGATCCGCCGGAGACCGGCGCGCGAACACCAGGGAAACGCCCACTTCGAAAGAGGAGATCGTGGCTTCAGCACTGCTCCGCCGGACCGGGCTCGCCGCCGGCACCGCAACCCTCGGGCTCGCGCTGGTGGTGGGCGCCGGGGTGCTGGCCGCTCCGTCGACCCCGGCTGCGTCGACCAGGGACACCGAGGTGACACCGGCCGGGAGCACCGACCCGCTGGACCGGCAGGTCGCCGCGCTCCAGGACCGGCTCCGGCGGCTCCCCCAGGACTGGGTGGGGCACGCCACCCTCGGCGCGGCCTTCGTCGAGCTCTCTCGACGCAACGCCGACCCGTCGCTGTACGCGAAGGCCGAGCAGGCCCTCCAGACGTCACTGCGCCTGCACCCGGCCGACAACTCGGCGGCGCACAGCGGCCTGGCCACGCTCGCGGCCGCTCGGCACGACTTCAAGCTCGCGCTCGAGCACGCCGACCGCTCGCTCTCCGTCAACGCCTTCCACGCCGCGACGCACGGCGTCCGTGGGGACGCCCTGCTGGAGCTGGGCCGCTACGAGGAGGCGTACGCCGCCTTCCAGCGCATGGTCGACCTGCGGCCAGGGACGGCGTCGTACGCACGGGCGTCCTACGCATGGGAGGTCCGCGGCCAGCTCGAGCGGGCGATCGAGACGATGGAAGCCGCTCTCGAGGCCGCGTCCGCGGTCGCGGACACGAGCTTCGCCGCGTACCACCTCTCGCTGCTGCACCTCGAGACCGGGGACGTCGCCGCCGCCGAGCGGGTCGTGGCGGGCGGCCTGCGCCGCGACCCCGAGTCATTCAACCTGGCTCTCGCGAGCGCGAAGGTCGCGATCGCCAAGGGTGACCTCGAGACAGCTGCCGCTGGCTACCAGAAGGTCACCGTCGGCGCACCCGCGGCGAGCACGCTGACCGAGTACGGCGACCTGCTCGCGGCGCTCGGCCGGACCGAAGAGGCCAAGGCGCAGTACCAGGCGGCGCGTGACTTCAACGCGCTCGAGGAGAAGGCCGGCGTCTCCCTCGACGCCGACGCCGTACTGCTCGACGCCGACCTCGGCGACCCGGCGGCCGCCATGCGGACCGCGCAGAAGCTGCGGGAGGCCCAGGGCACGTCGATCTTCACCGAGGACGCCTACGCCTGGGCGCTGCACGCCAACGGCCGACACGCCGAGGCGATGCGGCACGCCGACTCGGCGCTGCGGATCGGCACCCGGTCGGCGCTGCTCCGCTTCCACCGCGGGATGATCGCCAAGTCCCTCGGCGACCGTGACAAGGCCCGCGCCGACCTGACTGCGGCCCTCGAGATCAACCCGCACTTCTCGCTGCGACTCGCGCCGATCGCCCGCAAGGCGCTCGCCGAGCTCGGGTAGGCCCGCCCGGGACGACACCGGCCGGCCCGCTCTCGAGGAGCGGACCGGCCGGTTCGTCGTACGCGCTGGGCCTACGCCCTGCGCAGCGCCAGGTTCAGCGTCGAGGTCGCGCCCGAGCTGACCGTCACGTTGCCGCTCTTGTTCCGGTAGCCCGACGCCGACGCCGTGCAGGTGTACGTCGACGGCGGCACGTTGCTCAGCGTGTAGCTGCCGTTGGTCGCGGTCGTCGTCCGGCCCGCGGCGCCGCAGTCGACGGTCGCGCCGGAGATCCCGGACTTGCTGGAAGCGTCGGTGATCGTGCCGGCGATCGATCCGGGATCCGTCGGAGGCGGCGGGGTGGTGCTGCCACCGCCGAGGGCGGACGCGAGGTTGACGATCCCGATGTTGTTGCAGCCACCGGAGTCCTCGGTCGTGCTCTTCAGCTTGGACCGCGTCTGCGCCGCGTCGAGGCCGAGCTTCCACATGACCATCGAGGCGACCCCTGAGACGTGCGGGGTGGCCATCGACGTACCGCTGATCACGCCGTAGGTGTTGCTCGGGAACGTCGACCAGATGTCCTCGCCAGGAGCGGCGATCTCGACGTCGTTGTTGCAGTTGCTGAAGTCCGACTTCCGGCCGGCCTGGTCGACCGAGCCCACGGACATGACATCCGGGTGCGCGGCCGGCCAGTTGAGCGTCGAGTCGTAGTCATTGCCGGCTGCAGCGATCAGCAGCACACCCGCTCGCGCGGCCTCGGCGAGCTCGGCTTCCAGCGCGCTGTCCTTCGGCCCGCCGATGCTCATGCTGATGATCTTGGCGCCGCCCTTGGTGTGCAGCCAGTGGATGCCCGCGATGACGTCGGCGTAGTAGCCGTCGCCGGCCGCGTTGAGGGCCTTGAAGATCGCGAGCGGCGCGTTGGGGGCCACCCCGGCGACGCCGACGCCGTTGCCGGTGATCGCCGCGACCGTGCCGGCGACGTGCGTGCCGTGCAGGTTGTCGTCCGAGCAGGTGCCCTCGGTGACGATGCCGATCACCGCGTTCGCCGTCGCGCAGGCGACGGTCTTGTTCAGCAGGTCGACGTGGGTGCGGTCGATGCCGGTGTCGAGGATGCCGACCCGCACGCCTCCGGTGCTCGGGAAGCTGCCCGGACCGAACGCGGCGTCCCAGCCCTCGGGAGCGTCGACGTCGAAGTCGGGGGCACCGTTCACGAGCGAGCCCGTGACCGGCTGGTCGGTGTTGTGCAGGCCCCACTGGTCCTCGAACAATGTGTCGTTCGGGACGCTGAGCAGGTGCGCCTCCCAGTTGGGCTGCGCGTAGGCGACGTTCGGGTTGCGCTCGTAGCGCGCGATCGCCTGCTCGGGCGTGGCGCCCTCAGGGATGCGCACGACGTCGAGGTTGAGGTGCTCGAACGTGTTCTCCACGCGGCCGCCGTACTGCGCGTGCGCGCTGCGCCTGGCGTCGGCGGCCGAACCCGGGTCGAACGCGACCAGGATCCGATCGGGGTCCCGGGGGTAGGCAGCCTCACCGGGCTCGCGGGCGGCGACGCCCGGCACGCCGACGGCGACGCCGGCGGTGAGCGCCACGGCGACGGCGGTGCGGAGGAGAGAGGTCGTTCGGGGCACGAGGAACCTCCAGCAGCAGGGTGCGCGCCGCTGGGGGACGCGCCGGGTGACCTACGACGATGACGGACGCGCAGCGGCCGCGTCATGGTCCGCGGATGACACCCCTCGGTTACCCCGGGTTAGCCGATTCACACCCATACGCACGTTTAGTCCTGCGCCGAACGGCCTAACGGCGGCTGCTCGTCGTCGAGGCAGGCGCAGCGCGCCTCCACGGCGTTGTCAGCCCGCGCTCCTACCGTCGCCGACCATGACGGTGACGGCCATTCAGGGCTCGTTCGACGAGCTCGGGACACCGCTGCGCGAGACGACGTTCGTCGTCGTCGACCTCGAGACGACCGGCGGATCGCCCCACGCGTGCGCCATCACCGAGATCGGCGCGGTCCGGGTGCGCGGCGGCGAGGTCGAGGGCACGTTCCAGACGCTGGTCCAGCCAGGTACGCCGATCCCGCCGTTCATCGCCGTCCTCACCGGGATCACCGACGCCATGGTGGCGTCGGCGCCGCGCCTCGCCACCGTCCTGCCGGCCTTCCTCGAGTTCGCCCGCGGATCGGTGCTCGTCGCGCACAACGCGCCGTTCGACCTCGGGTTCCTGCGGGCGGCCTGTCGGCAGCAGCAGCTCGAGTGGCCGGGCTTCGACTCCCTCGACACGGCTCGGCTGGCCCGGCGCGTCCTGACGCGGGACGAGGCACCAGACTGCAAGCTGTCCACCCTGGCCCGGCTCTTCCGCGCCACGGTGACCCCGTGTCACCGGGCGCTCGCCGACGCGCAGGCCACCGTCGACGTCCTGCACGGGCTCATGGCCCGCCTGGGCAACCTGGGTGTGCAGTCGCTCGAGGAGCTGCGGACGTTCTCCGCGCAGGTCGACCCGGAGCAGCGCCGGAAGCGGGTGCTGGCCGACGCCGTGCCGCACGCGCCGGGCGTCTACCTATTCCGCGACGGGCAGGGCCGCGTGCTCTACGTCGGCACGAGCAAGGACCTGCGCACGCGCGTCCGCGGCTACTTCGTCGCCTCCGAGCCGCGCACCCGCATGGCGGAGATGGTCCGGCTGGCCGAGCGGGTGGACTCGGTCGTCTGCACCTCGCAGATCGAGGCCCACGTTCGCGAGCTGCGGCTCATCGCCGAGCACAAGCCGAAGTACAACCGCCGCTCCCGGTTCCCGGAGCGGTCCGTGTTCGTCAAGGTCACCGCCGAGCGGTTTCCCCGACTGTCGATCGTCCGCAAGGTGACCGGCGACGGCGCGACCTACCTCGGCCCATTCCCGTCCGCGCGTGCCGCCGAGCTCGCGGTGGCCGCGGCGCACGAGACCGTCCCGCTGCGGCAGTGCACGATGCGGATCACCGCCAACACGTCCGTGGCACCGTGCGTGCTGCACGAGATGGGCCGCTGCGGTGCGCCGTGCGCGGGACTCGAGGACGCGGCGGCGTACGCCGTGCACGCCGCCGCCGTCGTCGAGGCCGTGCGCGGTGACTGCAGCCGGGTCGTCGCCGCCCTGCGCCGGCGCATGGATCTGCTCACCGAGCACGAGCGCTTCGAGGACGCGGCGCTGCACCGCGACCGGCTGGTCGCGTTCGTCCGGGCGGCCGAGCGCACCCAGCGACTCGGCGCGCTCGCCGCGGTGCCGCACCTCGTCGCCGCCCGCCGCGACGGCGCCGGTGCCTGGGAGGTGCTGGTCATCCGCCACGGCAAACTGGCGGCGGCGGGTGCTGCCGCGCCCGGCGTCG
>DATLNF010000111.1:0-4016 GCA_035536955.1 Mycobacteriales bacterium
TGGCCGCCCTCGAGCGGGAGACCCTGCACGCCGCGAGCGCGGTCGTGGCCACCAGCCCGTGGGCGGCGCGCCGGCTCGTCGCGCAGCACGGGCTCGCCGCCGACCGGGTACACGTCGCCACGCCGGGCGCCGATCCCGCGCCGCTCGCCCCCGGGACCGACGGCGCGACCCGCCTGCTGTGCGTCGGGTCGGTCACCCCGACCAAGGGTCAGGACCTGCTCGTCGAGGCCCTCGCGGCTGTCGCCGACCTGCGCCTGCGCTGCGATCTCGTCGGGCCGCTGCGCCGCGATCCCGCGCACGTGGCTGCGGTCCGGTGCACGATCGAGCGCCACGGGCTCGGCGAGCGGGTACGGCTCACCGGTCCGCGGACGGGCACCCAACTCGCCACGGCCTACGCCGCGACCGACCTCCTGGTGCTGCCGTCCCGCGTCGAGTCCTACGGGATGGTCGTGACCGAAGCGCTGGCTCGTGGGATCCCGGTGCTCGCGGCGGCCTTCGGCGGGGTGCCGGAGACCCTCGGCCACGACCCGGACGGTCGGGTGCCGGGGATCGTGGTGCCACCGGCCGACGTCCCCGCACTCGCCGCGGCCCTGCGCCGCTGGTTGGGCGAGCCGGCGCTGCGGGACAGACTGCGCCGCTGCGCCCGGGCGCGGCGCAGCACGCTGGACGGGTGGGAGGTGACGTCACGATGCCTGGCCGGAGTGCTGGAAGGGCTGCGTGGGACGCCAGGCTGAGCGCGCCCGGATCTCCCGTGTGCGCACCGGACTGGCTGACGCTGCGGGAGGGCGCCGACGCCTCGGCCCGGGCACCTGAGCTGGTCGAGCGGGTCCGCGCCCACCTGCAGGCCGGTGCCCGGCCCGGTGCTCCGGCGGTGATCAGGGACCTCGGCTGCGGCACCGGCTCGATGGGACGCTGGCTCGCCGGACGGCTGCCCGGCCCGCAGCTCTGGATCCTGCGCGACCGCGATCCCCGGTTACTCGCCCGCGCGGGGGCGGGCATGCCGAGCGTGGCCGCCGACGGCGCTGCGGTCACCGCGCGGACGCATGAGCGGGACCTCACCGACCTGCGCGCCGCGGAGCTCGCCGGGACATCGCTGGTGACCGCATCCGCCGTGCTGGACCTGCTCACCTCCGAGGAGGTGGACGGGCTCGCCTCCGCGTGCGTCGAGGCCGGATGCGCTGCGCTGCTGACGCTGACGGTCATCGGGTGCGTCGAGATCTCTCCTTCCGATCCGCTGGATGCCACATTCGCGGCCGCCTTCGACTCCCATCAACGGCGGCGCGCGGGCGGCAGGCGGCTGCTCGGACCGGACGCGGGTCCCGCCGCCGTGGATGCGTTCGCCCAGCGGGGCGCGGCGGTGGAGAGCCGGCCCAGCCCGTGGCGTCTCGGTGCCGACCAGGCCGGGCTGGCGGAGGAGTGGCTGCGGGGCTGGATCGGCGCCGCGTGCGCGCAGCAGCCGGACCTCGAGCGGCATGCGGGCGCCTACCTGCGCCGCAGGCTCGACGCCTGCACGGCCGGTGAGCTGCGGGTCGTGGTCGGCCACGTCGACGTGCTCGCGCTCCCGGCGGGTGCGTCGTGATGCGGAGGCTGTGGCCCTGTCTGCGGGTGCTCGTCGGCGTCGGCATCCTGGTCGCGCTCGTGGCGCGCCTCGGCACCGGCGCCGTTGTCGACGGGCTGCGGGCCATCGGGCCAGGGTCGGTGCTGGCCGCGCTCGGCATCGGCCTGCTGACCACGGTGTTCAGCGCCTGGCGATGGTGCCTCGTCGCGCGCGGCCTCGGCCTGCGGTTGCCGTTGACGGCGGCGGTCGCAGACTGCTACCGGGCGCTGTTCCTCAACTCGGTGCTGCCGGCGGGCGTGCTCGGCGACGTGCACCGTGCGGTGAGCCACGGCCGGCAGGCCGGCGACGTCGGGCGGGGCGTCTGCGCGGTGGTGATCGAACGGTTTGCCGGTCTGGTGGTCCTGATCGTCGTCGGGGTGGGCGTGCTGCTCGCCCAGCCGACCCTGCTCGCGGCCGCGGTCGACGATCTGATCCCCGGCCGCGGGGCCACTGTCGGGATGCTTGCCGTCCTCGCCGCCGTCATCGCGCTCGGGGCCGCGGCGCTGCGCGGGGCGCGCGCGTCGACAATCCGCTACGCAATGCGGACAGGCCTCGCGGACACCCGCACCGGAGTGCTCTCGCTCGGCACCTGGCCGGGAGTGGTCCTGCTGTCCGTGGCCGCGCTAGCCGGGTACCTCGCGCTCTTCGTCGTCGCCGCACGGGCTGCGGGATCCCAGGCCACGCTCGGCGAGCTGCTCCCGCTGCTGGTGCTGGCGCTGTTCGCGATGGGACTGCCGCTCAACATCGGCGGCTGGGGGCCCCGGGAGGCCGTCACCGCGGTCGCGTTCGGGGCGGTCGGGTTCGGCGCGACGCAGGGGCTCACCGTCGCTGTGGTGTACGGGCTGCTCAGCCTGATCGGCTGCCTTCCCGGCGTCGGGGTGCTGCTGCTGCGGCGCCCCGGTCGGCAGGTGCCTGCTTCGTCGGCCTGGCCAGCTGATGTCGTAGCCGCGCCGAAACCCGCAGCGGACACCGGTGCCGAGGGGACGTCCCGCCGCCGACGACTAACGTGGCGGGGTGCTGATTCTCGTCCGGCATGGGCAGACGGACGCCAACGCTCGCGGGTTGCTGCTCGGCCGGGATGACCCGCCGCTGAACGAGACCGGTCGTCGCCAGGCTCGTGCCCTTGCCGCGGCACTTCCGCGTGCGGCTCGCATCGTGTCCAGCCCGCTGACCCGCGCACGTCACACCGCCGCTGTGCTTGCTGGTGCGGCCCCAGGCGTCACGGACGCCGAGGAGGTGGAGGTGGACGCGCGGTGGATCGAGATGGACTACGGCGACCTGGATGGCAGGCCTGCGACGGCACTGGACGAGCGGTCGTGGTGGACGTGGCGGCAGGATCCGGACTTCGTGCCTGCCGGCGGCGAGTCTCTCGCGGCGGTCTGTACCCGGGTGCATGAGGCCTGCGTCGAGCTGGCCGACGACGCCGCGCGCGGCGACGTCGTGGTGGTCAGCCACGTCTCCCCGATCAAGGCCGCGGTCACCTGGGCGTTGGGGGTCGGCGACGAGGTGGGCTGGCGGATGTTCCTGGCCGACGCAGCGGTGTGTCGGATCGACACCAGCGGCCCGGTGCCGCTGCTGCTCGCCTTCAGCGACGCGGGCCCCGTCGACGGAAGCGACCGGCTGGACCGCTGACCTACCTCGCTTCGCGGTCTGGTCGGGCCAGGCGGGCGTAGACGTCGCCGGAGCGGCCTAGCGGGCGGAAACGCTCGAGCAGTCGCACCAGGTCGGCCGCGTCGAGCCAGCGGTCGCTGGCGAGCCGCATCGTCTCGATCGGCGAGTAGTTATAGAGGTAACCGCCTGCCGACGCGCCGAGCCGTTCCACGAGGTCCAGCGCGGTGAGGGCGGCGTCGTGCGCCGGCGGCAGATACTCGAAGGACAGCGCGCGCAGGGGTCGGGTGAGCCCGGCCAGCACGTCGGCCTCGAAGCCCTCGACGTCGATCTTGCAGAAGGCCGGCAGGCCGTGAACCCCGATGAGGTCGTCAAGGGTCGCCACCTCAACCTCGACGGAGCGGTCCCACCGCACGCGGGCGAAGCTGCGGTCCGCAGCCACCGACTCGATCCAGTCGGGCGACATCGACGAGACGGTCGGCGTCGCGGTGGAGAGGCCCAGCCGCGCTCGCCCGGCCTGGGCCCCGGCGGCCACCGGCACGATGGTGACGTCTTGGTCGCGGCCGAAGAAGAGTCGCAAGATGCGCAGGCAGTCGGGCTGCGGCTCGACCGCGATCACCCGCGCCCCGAGCTGCCGCCAAGCGCGCACCCGGCTCCCCACGTGGGCGCCGATGTCGAAGCCGACTTCCCCCGGCCCGAGGAACTCGCGGTAGAACCGCCACATCCGTCGGTGCTTGCCCGGCACACCGTGGTACATGACCAGGGATCGTCCGATCCCGCAGGCGCGGCCGAGCATGCCCTGACCTTACTG
>DATLNF010000112.1:0-6305 GCA_035536955.1 Mycobacteriales bacterium
GCTGCGAACCCAGCTGTGGGCGGTCGAGCTGTCACTGCTCCTGCCGCGCCACCCGGCGTCGTTGCGACGCGAGCGCGGTCAGCTGCTAGCCCGCCTCGGTGACTTCGTCCGGGGCGCGCGCGAGCTCGAGGAGTACGCCGACGTCGTCGCCGCCACGGATCCGGGCGCGGCCGAGCTCTCGCGGCGGCAGGCCCAGCTCGTGCGGAGTCGGCTGTCGTGACGCTGCAGCTGCGCGACATCCGCGGGGAGCGGCGTGACGTCCCTGTCGGTCCGCGCGTTCCGGTCACGATCGCGGTCCTCGCTTCCACGGACGTCAGACGAACACTCACGCGCGCGCTGCATGCCGACCTGCTCCGGCGCGCGGCCGAGCGGCACGATGCCTTGCCCGAGCTCGTGGTCATCGGGGACCAGCCGCCCGGCACCGGCGAGCTCCTCGCCGCGCTGAACTGCCGACCGGCAGCGCCCTGGGCCGGGCGGGCGCATGTCGTCGTCGGCGCGGACGGACCGGACGAGGCGATCGTCTGCGAGCCGGCGGAGAGCGGGGCGCTGTTGACGCATGTCGGGCTCGACGTGCGCCTGGCGATGCTGGACCGCACCGACGACGTGGTGGCGGCTGCGGCGGAGCTCGACCGCTGGCGCGCGGTCGTCGCGGTGTGGGCGGAGAGCCCCTCCAAGCCGATGTGCGCCGACTACGTGGGGTGGTGTCACGACGCGATCGACGACGACCTGGACACCCCGCGGCTGCTCCGGCTGATGCGCGAGGTCGAGTCACATCCCGAGCTGCCGCCGGGCTCGAAGTTCGAGACGTTCGCGCACCTCGACCGGCTCGTCGGGCTCGACCTCGCCGGTCAGGTCGGACTGGGGGACAGCGCGGCGTCGACCCGGTGGACGAGCATCCGGTTGGTCCCCCCGCTCTGACCCGGCGCGCCGGCCACGACGATGATCGTGTCGCCGTCGCGAGCCAGTCCGGAGCTGAGGGCCTGCTCGTTGGCCTGCGCCATCAGCGTGATCGAGTCGTCGACCGCGGGCACGAGGTCACCTTGGACACCGTGGTGCAGGGCGACGAGCCGCACGGTGGACTCCGCCGGCGAGAGCGCGAGGATCGGGACCCCCGGCCGGAACGACGACACGAGCCTCGAGGACGAGCCGGTCTGGGTGTGCACCACGACCGCGACCGCGGCGAGGTCGCGGACGGCTTGCACGACCGATCGCGCGACGGCTCGCGCCGGCGTGATGACGCCGTGGGGGGTCGACGCGCGGGTCTCGAGCTCGGGGGCCGACTCCGCGCTGTGGATGATCCGGCACATCCACCGGACCACCTCGGCCGGGTCGACGCCGACCGCGGTCTCGGCGGAGAGCATCACTGCGGAGGTGCCGTCGAACACCGCGTTGGCCACGTCCGACGCCTCGGCGCGGGTCGGGCGCACCTCGGTCACCATTGACTCGAGCATCTCGGTCGCGGTGATCACCGGGATCGCGTGCGCGTTGGCCGCGGCGATGATGCGCTTCTGCAGCACCGGCACCTGCTCGGGACCCATCTCGACGCCGAGGTCACCCCGGGCGACCATGACGGCGTCACTGGCCGCGAGGATCTCGTCGAGGTGGTCGAGGGCCTCGGGTCGCTCGAGCTTCGCCACCACGAGCGTCGCGGCGCCGAGGTTGGCGATCGCGTCGCGGAGCCGTCGTACGTCGTCCGCCGTCCGCACGAAGCTCAGCGCGACGTAGTCGACGTCCGCCTCGACCATCGTCGACAGGTCGGCCAAATCCTTCAGCGTCGGGCTCTGCGCGGTGACCGCGGCGCCGGGCAGGTTGACGCCCTTCCGGCTGGTCAGGGTGCCGCCGTGCACGACGGCGCAGACGACGTCGGTGCCCTCGACGTCGTCCACGCGCAGCTCGAGCATCCCGTCATCGAGCAGCACCCGGTCGCCCGGGCGCACATCGGCGGCGAGGTTGCGGTAGGTGACCGGGACGACGCCCCGCTCCGCGGTCTCCGCGCCTGCGCGCAGGTGCACGGTCGCGCCGTCAGTGAGGGTCAGGCCCTCCTCGGGCAGCGTGCCGACGCGCATCTTCGGGCCCTGCAGGTCCGCCAGGATGGCGATCCGGCGGCCGAGCCCCGCGGCGACGTCGCGGACGAGCGCAACCTGCGCGAGGTGCTGCTCGGCGGTGCCGTGCGAGCAGTTGATGCGCACGACGTCGACGCCACCGAGCAGCATTGCGGTGAGCACCTCGCGGCTCGCGCTCGCCGGCCCGAGCGTCGCCACGATCTTCGTCCTCGTCATGTCAGTCGGCCAGCGACCGGTACGCACCTGCGAAGAACACCAGCGGCCGGTCCTCGGGACGGGGCAGCGCCATCGCGACGACCTCGCCGATGACGAGGGTGTGGTCACCCGCTTCATGCACGGCGTACGTCGTGCACTCGATCGTCGCGAGCGCCCGCTCCAGCAGGACCACCCCCGTGCGATCGCCGAACCGGTGCGGGTGCTCCGCGAACTGGGAGAGGTCGTGCGCGCGACCCCGCACGGCGAACCACTGCGCGGCCTCCTGCTGATCCTCCGCGAGGACGCTGACGCCGAACACGCCACCCCGCAGGACGACGTCGTGGAAGCGCGCCGCACGGTCGACGCTGACCAGCGCGAGCACCGGGTCGAGCGACACCGACGTGAAGGAGTTCGCGGTCATCGCGTGGTGGTCCCCGTCCACCCCTGACGTCACGACGGTGACGCCGGTGGCGAACCGCCCGGCGACGCCGCGGAACGCCACGGGGTCGATGCCCGGTGCGGGCGCCTCGTCCCGACCGGGTCGCGTCACGTCAGCCCGCGCGCGCGACCGACAGCCGGGCGTTGTCGACGACGATCGCGGCGGGACCCTCGATCAGCTTCAGTGTCGACAGCGACGTCTCGCTGAAGGCGTTCTTCTGCGACGAGCTCAGCGCGAGGACGCCGACGACGCGACCCCCGCTGCCCCGCAGCGGCATCGACAGGAACGTCGACATCTCACCCTCGTCGTCGGCACCGAGGAGCTCCTCGGGGTCCACCACCCGCGCGTCGAGCCCGGCCGTCTCGTACGTCTCGCCGGAGGACTCACCCACCGTTCGCGCGGCGGCGGCGAGGAACTCGTCGAAGTGGCCCTGGCTCGCCTCGTGCTTCACGCTCACGTAGGCGATCCGCTCCTGGAGCAGGAGCACTGCGGCGAGGTGGTAGTCGACGAAGCGGTTAACGACGTCGAGCAGACCGGCGACGGTCGACTCGAATCCGGGGATGGTGGCGAGCTCGGTCACCGACGCGGCGACGGAGGTCTCGAACAGCTTGCGGTCGAGCAGGTCGCACACCTTCGACAGCACGTCGTCGTCGCTCAGCTCGACCGGGTCCGCCCGCAGCGCCGGCCGGCCGCCCCGCGCGGCCGTGGCTCGGTCGATGACCGCCGAGACCGCGTCCGCCAGCTCGCTCGCCTCGAAGTCCTTCGTCAGGTAGTCGTCGGCTCCGGCGCTGCGGCCCCAGTAGCGGTCGCTCGCCGCGTCGAGCGACGTGAGGAGGATCACCGGGATGTCTGCGGTCTGCCAGTCGTCCTTGAGCAGGCGGGTCGCCACGTAGCCGGACACCCGCGGCATCTGCACGTCCATGACCACGGCATCGGGCTGGGTGCGAAAGACCGCCTGCACCGCAGCGACGCCGTCCTCGGCCTCGGCGATCTCGTAGCCCTGCTTGGTCAGCACGGAGCCGACGATGCGCCGTAGCGTGGGGCTGTCGTCAGCGATGACGATCCGACCTGACATGCCCCCACCCTATCGGCGTGGCACGTGGTCAGGTGCTGTCCGCTGCGACCAGCCGGAAGCCGCCGACGCGGCCGGACCACCGGGTGCCCGCTGCTGCGAGCTCCGTTGGCTTCAGCGGCGTGGGCCGGCGATCAACGCCCGACGAGGCGGCGCACGGTGTCGACGAGCTGGGCCTGGTCGAAGTCCTGCTTGAAAAGGTAGGCACTGGCGCCGGCGTCGAGGCCCGCGCGCCGGTCCTCCTCGTCGTTGCGCGAGGTCATGATCACCACCGGCACGTCTTCCCAGCCCTTGGTGCGCCGGATCGTCCGGGTCAGCGCGAAGCCGTCCATGCCGGGCATCTCGACGTCGCTGATCACGATGTCCGCCGGGTCGGCGCGCAGCCGGGACGCACCGTCGAGGCCGTCGACGGCGGTCTCGACCAGGTAGCCCGCGCCTTCGAGGATGACGCGCTCCAGCTCGCGGACGCCGACCGAGTCCTCGACCACGAGGACGCGCGCCTTCGGCTGGCCGTCGTCCACCGGCGATGCGGCGTCAGCGGAGACGGGGGTACGACGGCCCAGCCCCAGCGCGCGCTCAGCGAGCTCGCGCAGGTCGAGCAGGACGACGACGTTGCCGTCGCCGCCGATCGTCGCCCCGGCCAGCCCGGGCACCCGGGTGAGGAACGTGCCGAGGTCCTTGATGACGAGCTCCATCTCGCCCTGCAGCCGGTCGACGGTCCACGCGACCTGCCGGTCGGCGTGGCGCACGATCAGCGCCGCCTTGGCGATGCGCTCGCCAGGCACGTCGAGCGTGTCACCGAGGTCGAGCAGCGGCAGGGACTCACCGTTGCGGACGATGACCGGCATCCCCCCGAGAGCGGTGACGACCGCATCGCGCAGGCCGATGGACTCGACGACGCTCGTCACCGGGATGGCGAACCGCTCGGTGCCGATCTCCGCGATCAGGCACCGCATCACGCCGAGGGTGACGGGCAGCGTGAGGGTGAAGGTCGTGCCGAGGCCGGCCGACGTCGTGATGTCGATCGAGCCGCCGAGGTCGTCGACCGCGGTCTTGACGACGTCAAGGCCGACGCCGCGGCCGGAGGTCTCCGTCACCTTGCTCGCGGTCGAGAACTCCGGCGTGAAGAGAAGCGCGAGCAGTGAGCTCCCGCTCAGGGTCGTGTCCGGCGCCAGCAGTCCCCGCTCGATGGCCTTGCCGCGCAGGACGGCCTCGTCGATGCCGGCTCCGTCGTCGGAGACCTCGATGACGACGTGGCCGCCGGCAGTCCGGGCCGCGAGCCGGACGGTCGCCTGCGCGGGCTTGCCGGCCGCCACGCGTGCCGCCGGCGGTTCGCAGCCGTGGTCGACGGCGTTGATGACGAGGTGCTTGAGCGCGTCCGCGATGCCGTCGAGGACCTGCTTGTCGAGCTCCACGTCGTCCCCGACGACCTCGAGCGAGACGTCCTTCTCGGTCGACACGGCCACGTCACGGACCAGCCTCGGGAAGGCCGTCACGACGCGCCGGAGGGGCACCATGGCCAGCCCCATCGCGCCGTCGCGGACGAGCGCCATGCGCGCCATCTGCGCCTCGACGAACTCCTGCAAGTTTCCCGAGAACGACGAGATCTCGTCGCTGATCGACAGGAGCCGGTGCAGCGCCAGGGCCGCCTGCTCCGGCAGCGCGCCCTCACGGCCGACGGCCTGCCGCAGCGACGCCGTCCACCGGCCGTGCTCGGTCAGCAGCTCGGCGAGCAGGTGCGAGGTCTGCTCCACCCGACGCGCCCCGAGCGCCGCCTCGCCGACGATGTCGATCAGGTCGTAGACCTTGGCGGCCGCGACCCGGACGGAGTCGACCTGGTCGCGCCCGCGCACCGGCAGGTCGGCGTCGTGGTCGTCCTCCCCGTCCTCGGCCGCCGGAGCGGCGAGCACCGGGAGCTCCACCGGGTCGTCGCCGGCGATCGCCGAGTTGAGCGCCGCGACGACGGGCTCGAGCGCCGCTCGGTCGAGCGGCGCGGTGACGCCGGGCATCGACCGGCCGACGGCGTCGCACGAGATCAGCAGCAGTCCGATCAGGTCGGCGCGCGCCGAGAGACGTCCGTCACGGACCGCGCCGAGGAGGTCCTCCATCAGGTGGGCAACGCTGACGACGTGGTCGAGCCCGAGCATCTTGGCCGAGCCCTTGACCGTGTGCGCGTCGCGGAAGAGGCCACCCACCGCCTCGCGGGCCCGCGGGTTGGACTCGAGCGTGAGCAGCCCGGAGGCGAGCGACGCGAGCCGCTCCTCGACCTCCGCTCGGAAGGTCGCTACCAGCTCCGGGTCGTCGCCCCAGGCGGACATCTGTCGCTCCGCCGGCTCAGGCGACCTTGAACTGCGCGATGGACGCGCGCAGCTCGGCGGCCAGGACGTTGAGCTGCGCCGCGGCGGCGGCGGCCTGCTTGGAGCCGACGGCGTACTGCCGGGACACGTCGCTCACCTGGTTCATCGCCGCCACCACCTGATCCGACGCCGACCGCTGCTGCTGCGTCGCGATCGAGATCTCCTTCGCCGCCGTCGTC
>DATLNF010000113.1:0-12505 GCA_035536955.1 Mycobacteriales bacterium
GACGACGGCGGCGAAGGAGATCTCGATCGCGACGCAGCAGCAGCGGTCGGCGTCGGATCAGGTGGTGGCGGCGATGAACCAGGTGAGCGACGTGTCCCGGCAGTACGCCGTCGGCTCCAAGCAGGCCGCCGCCGCCGCGGCCGAGCTGAGCTCCCTCGCCACGGACCTCCGCAAGTCGATCGCGCAGTTCCGCACCGCCTGACCCAGCCGGCCGATCCGGCGTACCCGCTTCGGCTACGTGCCGAAGGCCGCTTCGAACTTCTGCTCGTACTCCGCAGTGGCGAGCCCCGTGTAGCCGCACGTGTTGACCGTGCCCTCGGCGGCGGTGACGAGGTACCGCTTGCCCTTCTCGAACTCGATGCCGTCGATGGAGACCATCGAGCCGACCGGCGACGTGAGCTCGACAGTGGTGACGTCGCTGTCCTTCGGGCTGAACCACCGGTCGACGTCGATCACCACCTTGCCGTCGGACGCGTCGGTCACCGTCCCGCCGAAGGCGGGCGACATGCCCTTGAGGATCTCGACGTCGAACATGAGGCAGGACGCCATCACCGTCGGATCGGGTGCGGTCAGCTTGAGCGGCGTGGCAGTGTTCGTCTTGTTCGGCGCGTCACTGCCGGTGCCGCCGAGCAGCGTCGCGGCCAGCGCGATGCCGCCGACGGCGGCCGCGGCGCCGACGGGCACCAGCCACCGACGGGTCGGCGTTCGACGCGTCGCAGGGGGCGCCTCGGCGGGGCTCGGGGTGTCGAGGGGTGTGGACATGATCGCCTCCAGCAGGCTCTCGGCGCGGGCGTCGCCCGCGCTCTCGTCGGACCCGCCGCGAGCCGCCGGATCGGTACGACGCAGCCTGGCCCGCAGGTCGTCGTCGCTCACCGCTGCTCCCTCTCGTGTCCACCCGTTCTCTGTCCGGCGGCGCCGGGTTCCTTTCCGTCCGACAGCAGCGATCTGAGCCGGCGCTTCGCCCGGTGCAGCCGGATGCTTGCCGCGTTGGCGCTGATGCCCAGAACCGTGGCGATCTCGCGCGGGGCAAGGTCCTCCCACGCCCACAGCTCGAGCACGACGCGGTCCTCCTGCGGCAGGTCTGCCATCGCCGCGTTCAGCCCGGAATCCTCGCTTTCCCAGGCCTCGCCCGCAGTGCTCACCGCCGTTGCGCCCAGTCGCTGGACGAGGCCGAGTCGCCGCGCCTCGGACCGCTGCTGGTTGGCTAGGCAGCGGCGCGCGACCGCGTAGCACCACGGCAGCTCCCCGCCGGCCGGCACCTCGTCGAGCCGTCGCCAGGCGACGAGCAGCGTGTCGGCGACGACGTCGTCGACGTACGCCGGATCCGCTCGCCGGCGCGCGAAGGCGAGCAGCTTCGGGTAGACCTCGGCGAACACTGCGCGATACCGCGCTTCCCGGACTCCGTCGTCGACGCGATCGCTGCTCATCTCAGCGATTCGACGCCGGACCGACCGTGCCTGGTTCCCCGTGCACCGGGTCAGGTACGGCGACGCCGGCGCAGGGAGTGCGGCTTCGGGACGTAGTCCGGCGGCGTGGCTGGGACCGCTGCCGGCGGCGCCGGCGGAGCGACCTCGAGGATCTGCGCCGCGATCGCGACCGCGCGCAGCTGACCGGGCAGGGGGCGCGGGCGCGGTGTCCCGGCGGCGGCCCGGAACGCGGTGAGCGCGGCGGCGGCCAACGTGCGCTGGCGGTCCGGCGGAACCATCGCCGACTCGGCGTCCTCGGGCATCCGCAGCCGCGGCGCGATCAGCCGTGGCGCGGGCAGGCTCGGTGCAGTGCTGCTCGTCGTCATCGGTCAACCCCTCCTGACTCCGAAGGTACCGGCCGGTGACCGCCGTACCGCGCAACGACGCAATGCGTTTCTCGCGCCGCGGCGCCGCGCGCGAGGATGGCCGCGCGCGAAGGCGCACCCGCTGGTCCGAGGCAGGAGGCGCGCCGCGAAGATCCCGCCGCTGCTCCACGACCGCACCTTCCGGCTGTTCTGGCTCGGCCAGAGCGTCTCGATGCTCGGCGACCAGATCTCGCTGCTCGCCCTGCCGCTCGTCGCGGTGCTCGTGCTCGACGCCGGTCCCGCGCAGATGGGCTACCTCACCGCGGCGGGGGTCGCGCCGAGCCTGCTCTTCTCCCTGCACGTCGGGGTGCGCGTGGACCGGCGCGGTCGGCGCCGCCGCACGATGCTCGTCGCGGACGTGATCCGCGCGGCGCTGCTGCTGACCATCCCGACGGCGTACGCGCTCGACTCCCTGACGATGGCGCAGCTCTACGCGGTCATCTTCTGCGTCGGCACGCTCGACGTCTTCTTCTTCGTCGCGTACAGCACGCTGTTCGTCTCCGTCGTCCGGCGCGACCAGTACGTCGAGGGGCAGGCGCTGCTCAACGGCAGCCGAGCGTTCTCCTTCGTCGGGGGGCAGGGCGCCGCGGGGCTGCTGGTCGCGGCGCTGACAGCGCCGGTCGCCGTGGTGGCCGACGCGCTGACGTTCCTGGTGTCGGCGCTCTTCCTGTCCCGCATCGACCCGCCCGAGCCGCCGACGGCGCCGGAGGACCAGGGCCAGCTGCTCGTCGGCGCGCGGTTCATCGCGGGGTCCGGCGTCGTCCGGGCGGCGCTCGCCGCCACCGCCACGGCCAACTTCTTCAACTACGTGTACGCCGCGGTCTTCGTGCTGTTCGCGACGCGGACGCTCGGCCTGCCGCCGGAGGTGCTCGGGCTCTCGCTCGGCTTCGGCGCGGTCGGCGGTCTGGTCGGGGCGGCCCTGGCCGGCCGCATCGGCCGGCGGATCGGGATCGGCCCGGAGTTCGTCCTCGGCTGCCTGCTGTTCTCCGCACCACTCGCCCTGCTGCCTGCTGCCGGTGGTGCCCGCGCGCTCGTCGTCGCGCTGGTCGTCGCCGCGGAGTTCGGCGTCGGGTTCGGCGTGATACTCCTGGACATCAGCGTCGGGGCGATCTTCGCGGCGGTGATCCCCGACGAGCTGCGCGGCCGCGTCTCCGGCGCCTACCGGGCGGTGAACTACGGCATCCGGCCGCTCGGTGCGCTCACCGGCGGTTTCCTCGGCAGCGCGATCGGGCTGCGCGCGACGCTCTGGGTCGCGGTCGTCGGCGGCTGCGCGGCGGTGCTGTGGCTGGTCGCCTCGCCGGTCGTCCGGCTGCGCGTGCTGCCCGACGGCGCGCCCGCCGCCGAAGGTGCGGTCGGCGCGGCAGACTGATGGAGATGGAGCTCGTCGAGCGGACGGCCGCGCGCGTCGTGGTCGTCGACGACGCCGGTCGAGTCCTGCTGATGCAGGGCTTCGACCCCGAGACGCCGGACGTGCGGTTCTGGTTCACCCCGGGCGGCGGCGTCGAGCCGGGCGAGACGGTCGCGGCGGCGGCCGTCCGCGAGCTGCATGAGGAGACTGGTCTCGTCATCACGGTCGCCGACCTCGACGGACCGGTGTTCGAGGACATCGACGAGTTCCGGTTCGAGGGCCGCCGCTACCGCCAGCAGCAGACCTTCTTCCTGCTGCGCGCCGACGCGTTCACCGCGGCGCCTCTGGCCTTGGAGGGTCACGAGCTGCGTAGCGTCGTACGCCTCGCCTGGTTCACCCTCGCCGAGCTCGCGGTGCTGCCGGACCCGCACTACCCCGTCGAGCTGCCGGACCTCGTCCGCCGCGCCCTCGCCGGCTAGCACCCTCGCGCGCGAGCGGTGACCCCCAGTCCGGTCCTGACCGGACTGAGCGTCACCGCTCGCGGGCGGGGGGCGTCAGGCGGTGATGTCGATCGGCGCGGTGTACGGCGGGTGTGGGTGGTTGCCGGGGTAGCCCCAGACGCCGATGTTCGTGAAGTTCCAGTCGAGGAAGTAGCGGCCCGGCTGCATCGGGCCCCACATCTCGGTGGTGTGCGGGACGCGCGCCTGCTGCTCGAAGACGACCGAGCCGCCGGGCGCGACCCGCCGGGGCGCCTGCGGGCAGTTGAGCTCGTGCGTCGCCGACAGCTCACTGCGGCCGTCGCTCGCGTGGCGGAACGACACGGCGTACGACGGGCACGGGTCGAAGGTGATGTCGCCGCGCGTCGGGTTCGTGATCGTGACGCGGTAGCGGATGACCTCGCCCATCCGCGCAGACGATGGCGCGTCGAGCCTCACGCGCCAGGCCGCCTGCGGGTCGAGGACCGGCTGACCCGCCGCGTTGAGGATCGTGTAGACCCCGAAGCCGTTCGCAGCGTGGTCGCGCTCGGCAGGGCAGGCCGGCGCCGGTACCGCCGGCCCGGCCGCGTCCACCGGCACGTCGAACCGGAGCCGAACCCGCCACCTGCCCGGGTCCTTGCCGCACCAGCCGGACCAGAATCCCTGCGTCACCGCCACGTGGCCGGGCTCGAGCGCCGGCTGCGGCGGCAGGCCGATCCCGGGCCGCGCCGTGCTGCCCTGGTCGAGCTTGGTCCCGTCCTCGGCGAGGAGGTCGCCCTCCGCCCAGTTGTCCAGGCTGCAGTCGGCGTCGCCCTCGTTGCGCACCTCGACCGGGAAGCGGATCCCGCGGTCAGGCATCGCCTCGGCCGTGCCGACCGCGACGCGGAGGTTCGCGGCGCGACAGGCCGGCGCCGGTGCCGGCGGTGGGCTCGGGGACATGTACGACGGGGTCGGCTGCGGGCGGTCGGCCCACGGGACGACGACCGGCGACGACGCGGCCGAGGGCGACGCGGATGCGGACTCGGGGCTGCGCGGGGAGACGCCGGCCGGGTCGGCGCACGCGCCGAGCGCAAGCGTCAGAGCGAGCATGACCACGCCGCGCACGAAGCACCCCTCTCCACTGACCTCTCAGACGTGGTGCGCGACCCGACGGTTCCGCTGTGCCGGCCGGATATCGGCGGTTAGGCCGTTCTGTCCGCTTAGCGGGGCCACCTTGCGGGCACGCCTCCAATCCCCACGCCGTGCCGGAACGAAGTCCTACCGTGCGTGGAGTTCGCCAGGTGACGGGTCCCGGGAGGTTGCGATGACGCAGACGGCGTCGACCCGGTCCGGCCTGAGCATGCGCTTCGACGCCGTGCGCGCGCTGACCGAGCGGCTCGCGACCCCGCTCTCGCCCGAGGACCAGACCGCGCAGTCGATGCCCGACGCCAGCCCGACGAAGTGGCACCGCGCCCACACGTCCTGGTTCTTCGAGGAGTTCCTGCTCGACGCCACGCGCGGCTACCAGTGGTACGACCAGTCCTACCGCTACCTGTTCAACTCCTACTACGACGCCGTCGGCGCGAGGCACCCACGCGCGCAGCGCGGGCTCATCACCCGACCGACGGCCGACGAGGTACGCCGCTACCGCGCGCACGTCGACGAGGCCGTCCGCGCGCTCGTCGAGGCCGCACCCGACGACAGCCAGCGTGACGTGGTCGAGATCGGGCTCCACCACGAGCAGCAGCACCAGGAGCTGCTGGTGATGGATGCCTTGCATCTCCTGTCGCTGCATCCCTTCGGGCCCGCGATGGTCACCCGGCCCCTGGAGGCCGACCGTGAAGCCCCCCCGCTCACCTGGCGCGCGGTGCCCGGCGGGCTGCACGAGATCGGACACGACGGGCACGGCTTCGCCTTCGACAACGAGGGCCCGCGGCACACCGTCCACCTTGTGCCGTTCGAGATCGCCGAGCGCGCCGTGACCAACGACGACTGGCTCGCGTTCATCGACGACGACGGCTACGCGCGCCCCGAGCTGTGGCTCTCCGACGGGTGGGCCGCCGTCCAGCAGCACGGCTGGCGTGCGCCGGCGTACTGGCATCTCCAGGACGGGCAGTGGAGCGCGTTCGGCTCCGCGGGATTGCGACCGCTGCGCGGCGGGGAGCCGGTGTGTCACGTCTCGTTCTACGAGGCCGCCGCCTACGCCAGGTGGGCGGGGGCGCGGCTGCCCACCGAGGCCGAGTGGGAGGTGGCTGCGGAAGGTGTGGCGGACCTGCGCGGCCAGCTGCTCGACCCGACCCGGCTGCATCCCGGGCTCGCCGGACGGCACATGGTCGGCGACGTGTGGGAGTGGACCGCCAGCGCCTACCTGCCCTACCCGGGCTTCCGCCCCGTGGACGGGGCGTTCGGCGAGTACAACGGCAAGTTCATGTGCGACCAGCACGTGCTGCGCGGCGCGAGCTGCGCGACGCCGCCGGGGCACGAGCGGCTGACCTACCGCAACTTCTTCCCGGCGTCCGCTCGCTGGGCCTTCGCCGGGCTGCGGCTCGCGCGGTCGTGACGACCGCCGACCGGACGCGACTGCGCATCGACCGGCACCTGCCACCCGACGCGCTGCGCTCGGCGCTCGAGCGTGACGTGCGGCGCGGGCTCACTTCGACGCCCAAGTCCCTGCCGCCGAAGTGGTTCTACGACGCCCGCGGGTCGGAGCTGTTCAGCGCGATCACCCGACTGTCCGAGTACTACCCGACGCGCTGCGAGCGCTCGATCCTGCACGAGCGCGCATCGGAGATCGCGCGGCTCTCCGGCGCCGACACCCTGGTCGAGCTCGGCAGCGGAACGGCGGAGAAGACCCGGCTCCTGCTCGACGCGCTGGCCGGCGCGGGCACCCTCGAGCGGTACGTGCCCTTCGACGTCGACGAGTCGGTGCTGGAGGCGTCCGGCGAGTCGGTGCTCGCCGAGTACCCGGGCGTCGACGTGCACGCCGTGGTCGGCGACTTCGAGCAGCACCTGCCCCTCATCCCCGCCGGCGGCCGCCGGCTCGTCGCCTTCCTCGGCGGCACGATCGGCAACCTCGACCCCGCGGCCCGCAAGCGCTTCCTCGCCGCGCTCGCCGGGGGCATGGCGCCCGGGGAGAGCCTGCTGCTCGGCACCGACCTGGTGAAGCACCCGGCCCGGCTGGTGGCGGCGTACGACGATCCCGGTGGCATCACCGCGGAGTTCAACCGCAACGTGCTCCACGTCATCGCGCGCGAGCTCGGCGCCGACGTCGACCCGGAGGCCTTCGACCACGTCGCGCTGTGGGACAGCGACAACGAGTGGATCGAGATGCGACTGCGGTCGGTGCGCTCACAGGTGGTCCGCGTGCTCGACCTCGAGGTGCACTTCGCGGCCGGCGAGGAGATGCGCACCGAGATCAGCGCGAAGTTCCGGCGTGCCGGCGTGGCGTCGGAGCTCGCTACCGCCGGCCTGGAGCTGCAGTCGTGGTGGACCGACCCCGACGAGGACTACGCCCTGTCCCTCGCGACGAAGAACCGCTCGTGAGCGCCGACCGGCCGGCGGCGTGGGACGCCGGGTGCTCGCCGGGCCAGGGCAACCCAGAGCACCGATGAAAGCCGCTCGCGCCGCGGCCATCGCCACAGGCGGTGCGGCAGTGGTGAGCGCCGGCTACCTCGGCCTCGTCTCCGGGGCGGTGCCGATCGACCTCGGCATCGGTCGACGCACCCGCTCCCTCGGTCCGCTCTCGGTCGACATCGACGCCGAGCGGCACGTGGTGATGGATGTGATCGCCGAGCCCTATCTCGGCCGGGCGACTCGGGCGATGCAGGAGAAGGTGCAGGTGCTCGTACGCGGCACGGACGTCGTGCTCGCGGCGCATCGGACGCCGATCCGCGGTGGGCTGACCGCGATCACGACCGAGACGGTTCGCTTCGTCGGGTCCGAGCGGGTCGAGTTCCGGTTGGTGCGGGGCCCCGTTCCGCACGTCGTCGAGACCTTCGAGCTCACACCTCGGGGCGACTCCACCGTCCTCGACTACACCGGCGAGATGGGTGCGGACCTCTGGCGGCTCGGCCAGTGGTGGGCCGGGGCCGTCGCGGCGAGCTGGGAGCGAGTCGTCGCCGCGTCCCTTGCGGCGATCAAGTCCGAGGCGGAGCTCCGGGCCGGCCGCTCGAAGGCAGGACTGACCTGACAGCCCGCCATCAGCCGAGGTGGCCGATGCAGGTGTCGCCGTGCGCGTCGCTGTTCGTCCCGTCGGGACACGTCGTCGAATGCCACCGGGTGCCGTCAAAGCGGGCGTTGGAGAACTCCGCGCCGAGCAGGTTCGCCCGATCGAACGTCGCCCCGGTGAAGTCGGCCAGCGGCCCGCGTGCGTACTGCAGAGACGTGTAGCTCAGCGTCGCACCACGGAAGCTCGCGCCGATCAGCACTGCGCCGGCCAAATTCGAGTCGATGAGCTTCGCCCTGGAGAGGTTCGCTCGTTGCAGCTGAGCGCACTCGAGCTGCATCCCCCGCACCTCGCGCCCCTGCCAGTTGACCTCGACATGCTGCGCTCCGCGACCGCGTGCGCAGCCGAGTGCGTCGAACCCGCTCGGTGACGGCCGGGTACGCCGCGGCGCGTACGTCGCGAACAGCCCACGTGCCTTGATGCCCCGGACATCGAGGCTCGTCCGCGACCGCGCCTGAACGTCGTAGCTGCGAAGCCGGTCCAGCTCCGGGCCCAGGTAGAAGACGACGTTCCCCTCGGGCGACCACGCGAGCTCCGGGATGTCGCTCAGCGCGGCCCCGGTGTCCACGGGCGCCTCGCCGCGCTCGGCGAGCACGAGGTGGCGCTCGGCGCCCACCCGGGCGATCAGCGCGACGGTTCGCCCGTCGGGAGAGATCGCGCCGTCCGCGTCGTACTCGACGCCCTCGCCGGTGGTGACCGCCTCCGGCTCCGACCTGTCGTAGGCGAGGAACCGCAGCCCACGGCACCCGACCGGGCACTCCTCAAACCACGCGACGCCGTGCTCGTTCGCGGCGACGAGGCCGCCTCCCGTCCGCGAGAGCCGACGGAAAGCCCCCGACCGGACGTCGAAGAGGCCGAGCCCGTGCCGGTCGGACACGACGAGTGTCCCGGGCCCGCCGCCCCGGTAGGGGAACATCCCCGGCTGGAGCTCGCGCCCGGGAACCACGATGCGACCGTCGACGTCCACGGCACGGGCCGAGAAGCGCTCCGGCTCGCTCGGGTCCGAGACGCGGTCGATGAGCCACACCTGGCCCGGCTCGGTCGACTCGACGAAGAACAGGGCCTCGCCGAGGGGCAGCCACGGTCCGTAGAGCTCGTCGTCGATCCGCCGGATGCCGTTCGGCCCGTAGTAGACGAAGTGGTCGTCGCCGATCGGCGCGAGCTTCGCCGGTGGGTCGCCGACGGAGATCTCGACCTCGACCGTGCGCACCGCGCCGGTGGCTGGGTCGACGAGCTGAACCTGGCCGTCGTACGGCGCGACGACGACCAGCTCGGCGTTGGCCGTCACCACGGCTGCGGCATCGCCCCGCTTCGGGGCCGGGCCGCCGCTCAGGGCGATCCCGGCACCGGCTGCCAGCAACCCCACGGCTGCGACCCCGGCGGCGACCGACCGGCGACGGTGGCGGCGCACGCGGTTCGTGACCGCCCTGCGGGCGCGGTCGACCTCGACGTGCGGTCGGTCGAGCTCGCGCAGCGCGCTGCGCAGGTCCTCACGGTCCATGGACCGCCTCCTCATCCAGGTCCGCGCGCAGGTGGCGCAGCGCGGCGTGCACGGCGGACTTCACGGTGCCCTCGGCGCAGCCCATCGCGTCCGCGGTCTCGGCGACGCTGAGGTCGGCGAGGTAGCGCAGGACGACGGCAGCACGCTGTCGCGGCGGCAGCTCGGCGAGCAGCGCGCGCAGCGTCACGGCGTCGGTGACGTCCCCCTCGACCTCCCGATCGACCGTGCCGGGATCGGCTCGAGCTGCGAGCCGCTCGTCGCGGAACGACCGGCGCGCGGCGTTGAGCGCGACGACGTACACCCACGCGACGGGTCGCTCCATCGCCGAGACGCCGGACCACCGACGGTACGCCCGCGCGAACGCCTCCTGGGTCATGTCCTCCGCTCGTTGTGGGTCACCGGTCGCGAGGCCGACCGCGTGCAGGACGGGGCCGTAGTGAGCTGCGAAGAACTCCTCGAAGCCCTCCACGCCCACCCCCTGCGAGCTCGCCGCTGCTGGGACAAGTCCGGCCACGGCGTTCGGGTTCAGTCCCGCCCACCATCTTTTCCACTCGGTGACCACTTTCGGCGCCCGATTTCTGGTCACCCAGTCGAAAAGATGGTGGGTGGGACGCTAGCGTCGCTCCCGGCCGGGCGGCGGCGCGCGGCATGCCAGTCACGGACCACCAAGACGGAGGCGTCATGGACTCGCCGTACTGGAATCCGAGGACGGAGACGCTCGCCCGCGACGACCTGCAGGCGCTGCAGCTGGCCAAGCTCCGCACGGTCGCCCAGTGGGCCGCGGAGCGCAGCCCGCACTACGGTCGCGCGTTCGCCGAGGCGGGCTTCACTCCGGACCAGCTCAAGACCTGGGACGACCTGCGGCGCATCCCGATGCTCACCCGCGACGCGTGGATGGCCGGGCAGGCGAAGACGCCGCCGTACGGCGAGCTCCCGGTCGCCGGCCCCGACAAGGCGATCAGGCTGCACACGACGAGCGGTACGTCGGGTGCCGAGCCGCTGCGCGCTCTGGACAGCCGCAAGGACTGGGTCTGGACGTCGGAGATGTGGTGCTACGGGCTCTGGGCCCAGGGGGTCCGGCCGCGCGACGTCGGGTACGTCGCCTTCGGCTACGGCTCCTTCATCGGCTTCTGGGGGCTCCACTACGCACTCGAGAAGATCGGCGCGCTCACCATCCCCGGCGGCGCGCAGCCGACCGAGAGCCGGGTACGCCAGATCGTCGACTTCGGGGCGACCGTCGTGGCGTCCACGCCGACGTACGCGCTCCGGCTGGCGCAGGAAGCCGAGACGCTCGGCATCGACCTAGCCGGCTCCGGGGTGCGGACGGTGGTGCTCTCCGGCGAGCCGGCCGGCTCCATCCCCGAGACCAAGGCGCTGATCGAGAAGCTGTGGGGCGCCAAGGCCTACGACACAGCCGGTATGACCGAGGTCTCGACGATCATCATGTTCGAGTGCTCGCACCAGCCCGGCGGCGCGCACATCATCGAGGACCACGTGATCGAGGAGGTCATCGACCCGGAGTCAGGTGAGCCCGTCGGGTACGGCGAGATGGGGGAGCGGGTCGTCACGAGCTTCGGCCGCAGCATGATCCCGCTGCTGCGCTACCGCACCGCCGACCTCGTCGTGAAGGTCCCGCACGACCGGTGCCCGTGCGGTCGCGGCTTCGACATCTACGAGGGCGGCATCCTCGGCCGGGTCGACGACATGAAGCTCGTCCGCGGCACCAACGTCTATCCGCGCGCGATCGAGGGGATTGTGCGGGGCTTCCCGGAGATCGTGGAGTTCCAGATCCGCATCACGCGCGAGGACATCCGCGACGAGATCGCGCTGCTCGTCGAGCTCTCCGAGGGCACGCGCTGGGACCCCATTGCCGAGCGGCTCGGCCGCGAGCTCGCGGCCGCGCACGAGGGTCTCCGCTTCAACGTCGAGCAGGCCCCGGCCGGATCGCTGCCGCGGTTCGAGCTCAAGGCGCGACGACTGCAGGACCTCCGCACCGCTCCGATCGGAGCCGTAGCGACGGGAGCCGGTCATGCCCGCTGACCTCATCGGCCGAGAGCTGTCGGGCTCCGAGGCCGAGCTGCTCCGCGTCTACACCGCGCTGCGCGCGCTCGTCGCGGACGCGACGCTGCCACCCTGCGCTGCTGCCGGCACGCGTGCGGCCCTGGCTCACATGGCCGTTCTCGTCGGGTCACTCGGCCTGGAGTTCGAGCACCTGCTGGACGAGGGCGTCCGACGGGTGAAGGGTGCGTGCGTCGGCGGCGGACCCGGCGGGCTCTTCCTGGCCATCCTGCTCAGGAAGGCAGACCCCGAATCCGACGTCGTCGTCTTCGAGCGCAACGCTCCCGACGACACCTTCGGCTTCGGCGTCGTCTTCTCGCAGGAGACCCTCGAGCACATCGGGGCCGCGGACGCCGAGGTCTTCGCCGAGATCACGGCGCGGTTCCGCTATTGGACGGCGATCGACGTGCACCGCGGTGGCCGGCACGCGCGGTCCGACGGTCACGCGTTCGCCGCGCTGTCGCGCCGCACCCTGCTGCAGCTGCTCGCGGCCCGGGCGGCTGCTCTCGGAGTCGACATCCGGTTCCGGTCCGAGGTCACCGACGTCGAGGCGCTGTGCAGCGAGTACGACCTCGTGGTCGCAAGCGACGGGGTCAACAGCCTCGTGCGCAACCACCTCGCGTCGGACTTCGGCCCGGTCATCGACCACCGCCCGGCGAAGTACGCGTGGTTCGGCACCACGCGGCCGTTCCAGGACTTCTCTTTCATCTTCGTCGACTCGCCGTACGGCATGTTCTGGGCCCACGTCTACCCGTACGACGACACGCACTCGACCTTCATCGTCGAGACGACGCCGGAGACGTGGGCCCGCGCGGGACTCGACGAGAGCGCCGCGATGCCCCGCTCCCCAGGAGAGAGCGACCTGCACGCGTTGCGGTTCTGCGAGGAGCTGTTCGCCGAGCATCTCGACGGACACGAGCTGGAGGGCAACAACTCGCGGTGGCTGCAGTTCCCCATCGTCACCAACAGCGCCTGGCACTCGGGCAACGTCGTGCTGCTCGGCGACGCGGCGCACACCGCGCACTTCTCCGTCGGCTCGGGCACCAAGCTGGCGCTGGAGGACGCGATCGCGCTGGCCGCGGCGCTC
>DATLNF010000114.1:0-37691 GCA_035536955.1 Mycobacteriales bacterium
CTCCGCGAATATGGAATCCCCCTCGCCCTGGTCCACCGGCCGCGACCCGCCACGCGCCGCCACGAGAGAGTGCACGATCTCGTGATGCCGGGACATCGCCAGGTTCATCGCGTCATGCTCGGCCGACCACAGGCGCGTCGAGCCCACCACATCGGTCATCAGCAGCACAGCCGCGCGCATCGGCTCCCCTCGGGGTCGAGGGCACATCGTCCCACCCCAACCGCGCGGAGACTCCCACGCAGGTCAGGCGAATCGCCGAAGTCCGGGAGCACTATCCGTTTGGTCAGTCGCTCGTTGATCCACACCTGCTCCACCGGTGGCTGCGCGGAGGACAGCGTGCGCTCGTCGTAGTCGGCGATCACGTCGTCGACGAGTTTGCGCGCTGCGACGATGTCCTCGGCGGCGGTCGAGCCCACGCGGCGGACCAGCTCGTGAGTCGAGTGTCGGCCGGATGACATCTCTCGGCCCCGTCGGGTGGGACACTTTGGGACCGGACAGCCGAAAGTCGTACACCCGCGCGCCTGTGGCGTAGTTCACTCGAACGGCCTCGGAGGCAACTGTGAACATCCGTCGCATCACCCCCCTCGCGGCCGCTGGCATCTTCGCTGCTGCAGCCTTCGTTCCAGCCGCTGCCGCCCCCGCGAAGCCCTTCGAAGGTTCGTACAACCTCACCCTGCAGCCTGACCCAGTGTCGTATGCCTTCATGACTGGGTTGGCGACGGAAGAATGCATCACCCTGAACCCGCATGCCTCGGACCGGCGCGCGATCAAGGTTCCGGGGGCAGGCCGTCTCCAGATCTTTCTCGATGTTCCAGACCCGACGGGTCGCGGTGTGTCGCACTGGGACCTGTACGCGCGCGAAGGCGGCAAGGTTCTCGCTAGGTCGACAGCCGTCGGCTCGCATAAGAAGCTCGGGATTGGTTTGAAGAGCAAGAAATCCATCACGATTGTCGTGTGCAACCGCCTCGGAGCCATAGAGGGCAAAGTCACCTACAAGCTCACCCCTTCGTAACCGTCGGTCTGAGCCCACGGCCGTCACCGGCGGCTTCGATACCCACCGCGATGAACACATCGACACCGTGCCAAGCGGCTATTCACGACGGAGCGGGTAAGGCTGGTCCTTGATCGTCAGTACCGCTTCCGCCGGAAGCGGGTGCGATCGATAGCGCGCTCCCGGAAGACCCCTATGTCAGTCGCTTGTTAATCCAGATCTCCTCGATCGAGACGTCGTCGAGGTGGCGCAGCAGCGGGCCGACGCCGGCGACCGAGTCGTAGACGTCGCGAGGCCGCTGCCGTGCGGTCGGCGACAGGCGGGAGCGCAGAGGAGAGCGTGCGGTCGTCGTAGTCAGCGACCACGTCGTCGACCAGCTTGCGGACCGCGGCCGTGTCTGCGGCGGGGTCGAGTCCGCGGCGTCGTACCAGCTCGCGGACCTCGCGCTCGATGTTGCCTTCGCGGCCCAGGTCGCGGATGTGTCGGGCTCGGAGACCCGCTGAGCTCAGGGATCCAGGCGGTAGAACCGGAAGAAGTCGTGGTCGACGGCCAGGACCGTGCACCGGGCGAAGCCCGCCTCGGTGGCGAGGTCCTCAACGACGGGGCGACGCAGCACCGTCCCCAGCGCGGCCGAACCCGGCTCGACGCGTGAGGCAGGCAGGCAATGCAGCACGCTCCAGCCATACATCATCCGCTCGACCTCGTCAGCCGGGGCGTGGAAGGCGTCACCCACGCGTTCGTCGACGAGGAGTACCGCTCCGCCGGGGCTCAGCATCCGGCGGGCTGCGGCAAGCACCTCGACCGGACGGGCCATGTCGTGCAGCGCCTCGAAGATGCAGACCAGGTCCGCGCTCTCTCCGATGGCGGCCGCGTCGCTCCCCTGCAGGCGCACGGTGACCTGCGCCGCGGCGACGTTCCGCCCGGCATCGGCGATCGACGCCGCGTCGTCGTCGACGCCGACGACCTCGGCGTCCGGGAAGGCGCGAGCGAGGGCGATCGTCGACCACCCCTGCCCACAGCCGAGGTCAACGATCCTGCCGCCCTGCCCGCGCAGGCGCTCGGCGACGTCGGGCAACGCGCCGACCCAGTCGGTCATCTGGTGGTGATAGGTCGGGCGGTTGATCGCTCCCTGGCCATCACGGAAGTCTGCGCCGTAGCGCGGGTAGGGCACGCCCGCGCCTGTCCGGTAGGCGTCGACGAGTTCGGGCAGCACGCCGGCGATGCCGGCGAGCATCGGCGCGAACGGCGCGACGTAGGACAGGCTCTCGGGGTCGCACAGGACGTCGACGTGGTCTTTCCGCACTGCGAACCGCCACGGGTCGTCGCCCTCGACCGTGACGAATCCGGCCGCCGCCTGCTGCTCGAGCCACTCCTGGGCGTAGCGGCGGTCGATGCCGCGTTGCTCGGCGAGCTCCTCCGACGTCAGCGCCACCCCGCCCGCGAGAGCCGAGTAGAGGTCGAGGCGCCAGCCCAAGTAGACGCTGAACAGCTCCAGCGCGCCGAGTGTCGCACCGAACAGCCGCTCGACGAGTTGGTCTCCGCCGGCGAGGTCCGAGGTCTTCGTCATCGCCACGGTTGTACGCCTCGGCCGATGCTTGCGTCCACCTCGTCGGCCCCACTGACCTACGCGCGTTTCATCTTCGAGCAGTGACCTCGACGCGTGTTACCCCGCTCGTTGATCCAGCTTCGAGGACGATCGCGGCCACCCTTCATTCGGAGGAGTTGTAGCGCGGAACCGTTCGCCTCGGCTTCCATGCGCGTCGACGGAGCACCCGGCCACCGGCGACGCACGACACGCGTGCGGGCGGGTGGGCAGGATGTCGGCGATCTCTCGCCGATGCCGGAGGCCCACGTGAGCGCCGTACCCGCCGCTGCCCTGACCGAGGCGTCGCTGGGATTCGCGGAGCTGCTCGCCGACGGCGATGAGGCCTGGTGGGTCGAGCAGCGCCCGACGGAGGGGCGCTCGCTGCTGGTGTCCGAGTCCGGCCGGACGCTCGGAGAGGCGACCGACGGCGTCGGGTCCCGCGTGCACGAGTACGGCGGCGTCGCGGCGCTGGTCGTCGACGGAACGGCGTACTGGGTGGACGAGCCGACCCAGCGGATCTGGGCGCAGCGCCCCGACGAGCCGGGGCCGCGCGCCCTCGTGCCCGACGACGCGCGCCGTTACGCCGATCTCGACCTCGACCGGCTCCGGGGCCGCCTGCTCGCGGTGTGCGAGGACCACCGCGGCGCCGGGCCGCCCGAGAACCTGCTCGTCGCGGTGCCGGTCGACGGCGGCGAGCCGGTGCCGGTCGCGCGCGGGCGCGACTTCTACGCCAACCCGCGCACGGCTCCGGACGGCTCGCAGCTCGCGTTCAGCTGCTGGGACCACCCGTGGATGCCGTGGGACGCCGCCGAGGTCCACCTCGCCGAGCTCGACGCGAGCGGCGAGGTCACGGCGGACCGAGTCGTCGCGGGCGGCGGGTCGACGTCGGCCGGTGCGCCCCAGTGGTCGCCCGACGGCCGGCTGCATCTGATCGCCGAGCGGGACGGGTGGTGGAACCTCCACGTCCTCGGCGCCGACGGCGAGCTCGCGCCGCTGCTCGCCGAGGACGCCGAGCACGGTGTGCCGGGACTCGAGCGCGCGTCGTACGACGTCGACGCCCACCGCGCGGTCGTGGCGTCGCTGTCCCCGGCGGGGTACCGGCTCGTCGTCGTCGACCGCGCCGACTCCTCCGCGCGCTCGCTCGACGTGCCGCTGATCTCTGTCGACCAGCCACGCCTGGCCGGTGACCGCGTCGTCTTCCTGGGCGCTTCGGCAGTGACCGCGGAGAGCGTGTGGGCGGTCGACCTGGGCGGCGGCGGGCTGCGGCAGGTCCGCACCGCAGGCGGGGGGCACATCGACGCGGCCGAGCTCGCGGAGCCGGAGTCGCTCGTGGTGCCGGCGCGCGGCGGCGGCACGACGTACGGGCTCTACTACCGGCCGCGCGGAGGACGCGCCGACGACGCCGGCCGACCCGCGCCACTCGTCGTGAACGTGCACGGCGGCCCGGTCGGCCGCCAGAGCCGAGGGCTGCGCCTCGGCGGCGCTGCGCTGTCCGCGCCGGTCTACTGGACTAGCCGTGGGTACGGCTTCGTCGACGTCGCGTACCGCGGCACGCTCGGCTACGGCCGCGAGTACCGCGAGGCGCTCTACGGGCGGTGGGGCACCGTCGACGTCGACGACTGCGTCGACGTCGCCCGTCACCTCGTCGAGCGCGACCTCGCGGACCCGCGGCGCATCGCGATCCGCGGCGGCAGCGCCGGCGGGTGGACCGTGCTCTGCGCGGCCACCGGTGCCGACGCCGGCGTGTTCGCGGCCGGGACGGCGTACTTCCCGGTCAGCGACCTCGTCGCCCTGCACCATGAGACGCACAAATTCGAGTCCACGTTCGACGCGCAGCTGGTCGGCCCGTACGACCCCGACGCCTATCGCGCGCGATCACCTCTCACCCACGTCGACCGGGTGCGGATGCCGCTGCTGTTCCTGCAGGGCGCGGAGGACAAGGTCTGCCCACCGCCGCAGTCGGAGCGGTTCGTCGCGGCGCTGCGCGAGCGCGGGCGTCCGGTCGACTACCACTGCTACGACGGCGAGGGGCACGGCTTCGACCAGGCGGCGCACATCGTGGACGCGCTCGAGCGGGAGGAGTCGTTCTACGCCGAGCACCTGCGCGGGTGAACGGTCGCAGCGCGCATCAGTCGCCCAGGGCGAACGATCCGGCACATGGGTGCGCACCCCAAGACGGCCGGGGCCGAGCGCCGTTGGGCAGTCAGATCCACGTCGCGAAGAGCATGCGATCAGCCCACTCCGCAGTCGGGATCATCCGCGCCGCGATGACGGGGTAGAGGTAACGGAAGTTCATGACGACGGCCGCGGCATAGAGCCCCACGGCGCCCGCGCCGACGACGCGGCGGCGGCGCGGGCGACCGGGCCCGGAGATCGCCATGCCCGCGCAGTAGGCGATCGCGAGCGCCATGAACGGCAACAGCGGCAGCGCGTAGAAGAGGAACATCGTCCGCTCGCGTTCGAGGAACCAGGGGAGGTAGGCCGCGGCGACGACCACCAGCAGCGCCGCTGCTCGCCAGTCACGTCGCGACACCCACGCCCACCCGACGCCCACGAACGCGGCTATCGAGGCCCACCAGACAGCCGGCGACCCGACGCCGAGAACCGCTTGCGACTGACCCGCCTCGAGCGTCGGGTAGTGGTACGCCACCGGCCGCACCAGCAGGAACCACGTCTCAGGCTTCGACTGGTACCCGTGCGGCTCGCTCAGGTTCTGGTGGAAGGTCCAGATGTCCTCGTGGTACTCGAAGAACCCACCGACCGCGCCGTGGCGCTGCGGGTCCTCGAGGTTCGCATCGAACGTGCCCGCGTCACGCCGCCACGCAGCGTCACTCGCGAACCACCCGGCCCACGA
This sequence comes from Mycobacteriales bacterium, assembly GCA_035536955.1. Taxonomy (GTDB): domain Bacteria; phylum Actinomycetota; class Actinomycetes; order BP-191; family BP-191; genus DATLNF01. The sequence goes on from DATLNF010000114.1 coordinate 5,431, forward strand.
GCCGACGTACACCGCAGCGGCTACCACGAGGATGCCGAGCAGGGAGAGCGAGTCACGCCGCAGCGCAGCCAGGAATGGCCGAGTGACGCCCGCGGTACGCCGAGCGCCGACGTCCCACGCCAACGCGAGCAGCCCGAAAGCGCCGACGAAGTAGAGCCCGCTCCACTTCGTGGCGACGGCCGCGCCGAGGCAGGCGCCGGCGCCGAGCCGCCACCATCGCGTGCCCAGCTTGGGACCCGCCCGGGAGGAGTGATCATCGAGTCGAGCGGACAGGCGCGCTCGTCCATCGTCGCGGTCCACGACGAGGCAGCCGAAGGCGGCGACCAGCCACAGCAGCAGGAAGATGTCGAGCATGGCGATCCGGCTCTGCACGAAGTGCAGCGCGTCGAAGGCCATGACGGACGCGGCAAGGCAGCCGAGGAACGTCGACCGGAACATCCGCCGTCCGATCCGGGCCAGCAGCAGCACCGACAGCGCGCCGGCGACGGCGGCGGAGAACCGCCAGCCGAAGCTGTTGAAGCCGAACATCCACTCGCCGACCGCGATGGCCCACTTGCCGAGCGGTGGGTGCACGACGAAGTCGCCGTACGGCACGGACGGATCCTCGAGGCAGAAGCCCGCTGCGCGATCCTTGTGCGTCACCTCGTAGCCGTGCCGCAGCAGGGACCGTGCCTCGCAGGCGTAGTAGACCTCGTCGAACATGTCGGCCTTGGGCACGCCGAGCCGGTGAAGCCGCATGAGCAGCGCGACGAGGAAGAGGGCGGCCGGTGCAACCCACCCGGCTACCGGGTCACTCGGGAGTGGCTGGACGAGACGCGCGGCCACTCGACGCCGGACCGAAGCGTCGGGATGAATCACCGCGATCAGGCCGTCGGGTGGACCTCGACTGTCGGGTTGTCGTTGAGTCCCTCGAGTTCGACGCTGTCACCCCACCGCTCACGGGCCGCAGCGACGTCTTCCGGAGCAGGCTCCGGCACGTCCAGCGTGACGGTGACCACGCAGCCGCTCGCTCCGGGGAAGCGAGCCGCAGCCACGCGCGCGCCGGACGGCCACGTCGCCGCGGATACCTCCTGTGGGGTCGGGAGATCCGGAGGCGTCGCGCACGATGTGGGTGTCGCCGCCGATGCCGCCGCGGGCGACGACGCCGACGCGAGCAGCGTCGGGCGCAGTGCCTGTCCGCCCTCGACCAGCGACGACGCAGTCGCGATCGCGGCCATTCCCACGACGCCAGCCGTCGCGGCGCCGATCGTTGCGGCACGACGCCGCTGGATGCGGCGTCGAACCCGGCGGTGGACCTCGGCGAGCGGCGCCTGTGCCGGCGCCCCGTCGGTGACTTCCTCCAGCAACGCGCGGAGCTCATGCATGGTGGCAGGCCTCTTCTCGTATCGTCTCGTGCTTGTCGGCCAGGAGGCCCGAGTCGCGGAGCGTGCGCAGCGCTCGGGCCGTCCGGCTCTTGACGGTGCCTACGGGGCAGCCGAGCACGCGGCCGGTCTCCTCCTCGGAGAGGTCCTGGAGGAAGCGCAGCGCGAGGACGGCTCGTTGCGGCGCCGGCAACGTCGCCAGGGCGGCGAGCACGGCGGACCTGCGATCCGCGTCCTCGTACGCGTCGGATGTGGGGTGCTCCGGCAGGTCGGCCGAGGGGGTCTCCCCGTGCCACCGCCGGCGCCACCACGTCGCCCGTGTCGTGACGAGCACGCGCTGCACGTACGCATCCAGCGAGTCGACGCCGCCACGACACGCGGCGACGTAGGTCTTCGCGAGCGCGGTCTGGACGAGGTCCTCCGCCTGCTGCCAGTCGCCGCACATGACGAAGGCGACGCGGCACAGGGACGAGTACCGCGCCCGCACGAAGGCGTCGAACGCCGGACCCGGTTCGTCAGCCACAGCTGGTAGACGACCTGGACCGTCAGCAACGTTCCATCCCGGGTCCCGTCGGCCGATGGCCATGAGCGACGGACCTGTGGCGTGATGGAACCTAACCGGCGCCCGGCGCGTGTCTGTAGCAGGGCCAAGTTACGGGGGGACGTGCGATGGCCGACGGTCGGGAGCACGACTTCACCGCCTTCTACGACGCCACCTGGTGTCAGACCGTGGCCTGCGCCTACGGCATGACGGCCGACCTCTCCGCGGCAGAGGACCTCGCGCAGGAGGCCTACTGCCGGGCGTGGCGGCGCTGGTCGAGCTTGAGCAGGTACGACGACGCCGCCGCGTGGGTTCGCCTTGTGGCTACGCGGCTCGCGATCAGTCGCTGGCGGCGGGCTCGCAGCACACTCGACTTCCTGGCACGAGCGCGGGAGGCCGAGCCGACCGTCGCGCCGCCCAACGAGGCGACGGTCCTCCTCGTCACCGCGCTGAAGAAGCTGCCCGAGCCGCAGCGGCGTGCCCTCGTCCTGCACCACCTAGGCGACATCCCGGTCGCGGAGATCGCCCGGATCGAGGGATGCCCCGAGGGCACCGTGAAAGGCCGCCTGTCCCGGGGCCGAGCCGCGCTCGCCGCTCTGCTGGACGTCGCCGTCACTGAAGGAGAAACGAGCCATGCCTGACCTCGTCGACGACCTCTTCGACGCCGTCGTCGCGGACGTCGCCGGACGCACCCGCGCGCCGGGAGCGCGGAGCGCTGTCGCGCGAGCCCGGCGTCGCGCTGCCGGAACAACCGTCATGGTCGTCGCTGCCGTGGCACTCGTGGCGGTGTCGGTCTCGTCGCTCGTCCGTGGTCCGACCACGGACTCGACGCTCTCCCCGTCGCCCGCTGGGCTCGACGTGGGCGAGCAGGCGGTGTGGTACGACGACCTGGGCCTGCACCGCGGCGACGTGCTGGAGCGGCCGGCGGTACGGCTGAGCGCAGCAAGCGAAGACCGCGGCGCCGTGCTCACGCTTGTGCGGACAGGTGCGCTCTACCTCGATGCGACCCGCGACGAGGTGTGGTTCCACCCATGGGGTGGCGATCCCCGTGTTGTCGGGCGCAGGGCCGCGCACGGTCCGGTGGGTGATCACGACGGAGATCTTGCCGCGTGGTTCGAGGGATCCCACCTGGTCGTCCTGGACACGGCCGCGGGTCGCGAGCTGGCGCGGGTCGACACTCCGGGCGTCGCGCGCGGCACGAGCGGCGATCACCTGGACGACGCGAACGGCATCCTGCAGGTGTCCGCGAACGCGGTCGTGTGGCTCACCGGCGACGTCGCACGTCGCTTCGACGTCACGACGAAGACCATCAGGACGCTTCCGGCGACGTCAGCTCCCGCAGAGTGGACGGACGGGATCTCGGGCATCCTCACGGACGTCCACGACGGGACGGAGCTGTGGTCGTGGGGACTGGCCGACACCGGCGCAGGCCTGAGCGTCCGTCGCGACGGGGCCGAGAGGAAGCTCACCGCGTTCGTGTCGACCTCCGGTCGGCTGAGCCCGGACGGGCGGTTCCTGCTGGCGGTGACGCGCGACCTCCACGCACCCGCCTTCGTCGACCTCGCCAGCGGCGGGATCTTCCGCGGCCCGAGGCCGACGCCGGAGGGCTACTCCTGGATCGCGTGGTCGCACGGCGACACCGCGCTGATCCTCCTCACCCCTGACGTCCAGCAGCAGGCGGGGACGCTGTACGCCTGCCGCGCCGAGCGACGTCGATGCGACGCGCTGCCGAGCAGCGGGAACGTGGTCCTGCCGTCATGAGCTCCAGACATCGCAGACGCGAGCATGTCCTGGCGATATGCCTTGCCGTCTGCCTGGCAGCATGCGACTCCGGCAGCGGTAGGGACGGCGCGAGCGTCGAGAGCGCGACCGCCTCGTCATCTCCGGGCAGCGACGTCGTCGCCTTCCCGACCGCCGAGTTCGCTGCGATCACCGAGGGACCGGTCTCACCGGAGGCGGCCGCGACGCTCCAGGCCGTGGTGCGGGAGATGGCCGGCCGGGGCGGGATGGCGGTCACGGTCATGACCGCCGCCGGCACGTGGAGTGGAGCCGTGGGCAAAGCCGACGGGGTCCGCGACGTGCGGACCGACGACCAGTTCGCGATCGGGAGCGTGACCAAGCCCCTGATCGCGGCCCAGGTGATGCAGCTCGTCGAGGCGGGCCGACTCGAGCTCGACGACCCCGCCAGCGACCACCTGCCGGCGGATCTCGACTTCGACACCAACGGAGCCACGATCCGCCAGCTGCTGGGCATGCGCAGCGGGATACCGGACTACGTCGATGCGATCTGGGCGAGCCTGTCGACCGACCGGAGGCGGACCTGGGGCCCGGGCGAACTGCTGCGCCTCGTCCCCGACGATCGCTCGCCGACGGGTGGGGAGCCGCAGTACTCCTCCACGAACTACCTACTGCTCGGCCTGATCATCGAGCGCGTCGCCGGGCGGCCCGTGGCCGAGGTGCTGCGGGAGGGCGTCCTCGACCACGAGGGCCTCGACCGGCTCGTCTACCAGCCCGCCGAGGTGCCTACCGAGCCGATGGCGATGCCTGGGGGCGAGCCCCGGTCTGCTTTCACGAAGGGGGGCGGCCTGCTCCCGTCCTTCGCTGGTGCGACGGCTGCTGGACCAGCCGGCGGAATGGTCTCCGACTCAGGCTCACTCGCGCGTTGGTGGCGGTCCTTCTGCGCCGGACAGGTCGTGTCGCTGGCCTCGGTGAGCGAGATGGCGACACTCGACCGCGGGTACGGGCTAGGGCTGTACGGCGTAGCGGGCCCCGACGAGCGATCGGTGGGTCATGCGGGCGAGCAGGTCGGGTACGTCGCGTGGGCCGGCTGTCTGCCTGCGTACCGCGGGGTCATCGTCGTGCTGAGCAACCGCGTGGTCGAGGACATCGGAGCCATCGCCCGCCCGTTTGTGGCTGCTGTGGCGTCAGGCCTGGGGTGACGTCCAGCGCGGGTGAGGTCACCACACCCTCGGGTTGGTTCCTTGGTGATCCAGATCTCCTCGGCCGCGGCATTGTCGACCGCTGGGCCGAGTCCGCGACGCGGAGCCTAAGGTATCGGAACTAGCCAACGGCTTGGGTATGAGCCGCCGGTGGCTCGTACGCAACGACCCGCGCACGGCCAGCGCGCTTGCCGTGGTACATCGCGTCGTCGGCATGCTTGAGACTGTTCGCGCCAGTTGCTCCCACCGCGTGCTCGGCGATTCCGGCGGTGAAGGACATGCCGGCAAGTGGAGGCGCCCAACTTTCCGCCATCCGTTCGATGGTGGCCACTGCGCCGACGCCGCCATCTGCGATGACGACTAAGAACTCCTCGCCGCCCCAGCGGGCCACGTGATCGCCAGCCCGCAATTGGCTCTTCAGGTGCGCGCCGAGCGACACCAGGACTTCGTCCCCAGCGTTGTGGCCGTAAGTGTCGTTGACGGCTTTGAAATGGTCGACGTCGATGAGAACCACGCTGTCGCCCGGTTGCAAGCCGGCGAGCACTTGGTCGGCATAGCGCCGGTTGCCGATGCCGGTCAGGATGTCGGTCTCCGCCCGGTGCCTCAGTCGCAGCTGTTCGGCGATGGCCTTTGCTTCTGCGCGCTTCCGGTCGCTTATGTCGGAGAAGCTGACCACAGCACCGAGCAGTGTCCCTCCACGCGAGATGGGCTCGGACTTGTACTCGGCGGCGAACGATATGCCGTCTACGCGCCAGAACACCTCGTCATCGCTGTGGGAGGCGACGCCAGCGTTGAAAGTCCTGAATATCGAGCAATCGGCGATCGGAAACGCCGAGCCGTCGGCACGGCTGTGGTGAATCAGATCGTGCATGTTCCTTCCCTGCAGGTCCGCTTGGTCACAACGCAGCAGCGCGGCCGCGGCCGCATTCGCGATCGTGCAGTTGCCGAACCGGTCGAGCGCGAACATCGCCTGAGCGGAAGCGTCCAAGATGAGCTGAGCGGTCTGTTCGGACTCCCGTTGCTTCGTGATGTCGCGCATCATCCCCATGGCATACGCACCACCTGGGTCCAACGGGTATTCGATCTTGCTCAGGGTGAGCTCGATCAGCAGCTGGGCGCCGTCCTTCCGGATGGCAGGCACCTCGACAGGCGTCTGCGAAGCGACCAGCGGCCCCGTGCGGTGCTTTGCGTACGCGGCTAAACCCCTCCGATGTGCCGACCTCAACCCGGGGGGCACCAGATCCTCGAGTTGAAGCGTGACCGCTTCTTCCGCGGTGTACTGCAGCATTTCCGTGGCGCCACGGTTCCAGAGCAGGATGCGGCCGGTCGACGCATCCGCCACGATCACGGCGTCCTTGATGGCGTCGAACAGCGCGCCGAAGCCCCAAGCAGTGGGAGAAGGTCGCCGGGCGTCTCTCGAGTCCGGCTGCAGGCCGGCCGTGATCGCGCGCATCTGCGCACCCCTCCGAAGCGGATACCGTCGTCGGAAACTGGGCGGCTGACGCCGACGTTACTCCGGCATCCGAATCGTCGCGGATAAATGGCCGATTCTCCCGGGTCGTGCTCGTCGTAGTCCGGGACGATCTCTCCGACCGGCTGCTCCTGTTCGTCCATGTCGCCGGTGCGCCAGTGATGGTGCGACATGCCTTGAAGCTCTCGGCTGAAGCCCAACGATTCTGCTCGCGATTACCGTGAGCTGGTGCGCGTCCACCGCTTGGCCCGGTATCCGGTGAAGGCACTGCAGGGGGAAGCGGTCGCGTCGGCAGAGGTAGACCGCCACGGGGTGACCTCGGATCGGCGCTACGCGGTTCAGGACGTCGAATCCGGACTCGTCGCCAGCCTCAAGAACCCGCGGCGTTGGTCAGCGCTGCTGACTGTGTCCGCCCGCGCACATGACGACGGGTCCGTGGGGTTGCGCGGGCCCGACGCGGTCGTGAGCAGCCGTGACGTAGAGCGGGCGTCGGCGCACCTGTCCCGTTGGTGCGGTCGACCCGTCCGCCTCGTCGAAGCCCGGCAGCTCGACGCCCCCGTCATCGAGCGGCTCTGGCCTGAGGTCGAGGGGCTCGTGCCGGACGACGTCCTGGCGCAGGCGAAGCAGAGTTCGCCTGCGGGCTGGCCGGTGTCCGCGAACGGGCTGCCCGGAGGCGACTCGTTCGTCGACAGCGGCCGTGTCCACCTCATCAGCGCAGCGACTCTCCGCCATCTCGACCTCACCCCTGCTGACGGCCTTCACCGGTTCCGCCCCAATGTCGTCGTGGCCGGCGCACCTCGCCCGTACAACGAGGACGCGTGGGTCGGCAAGGTGCTCCGAATCGGCTCCGTCGTCCTCAAGGTGGACATCCCGACGCCGAGGTGCATCGTGCCGACCCTCGCTCACGACTCGGCCCCCGAGCGACCAGAGATCTTGCGCGTGCTTGCTGCCGAGCACCGGGTCCTGATCCCCGAGTTCGGCACGTACACATGTGCGGGCGTCTACGCCGATGTGGTTGCGCCAGGCGTGATCCGCCAAGGCGACGACGTCCACGTCAGCGAGTGCTGACACCTGAATCGACCACGGGCGGCCTCACTCTGCGCTCACCAGCCTCCGCACGACACGTAACCCTTTCGAGCCCGTGGAGGCTCAGGCCTCCTGCAGGGTCATCGGGGAACGAACAGCGGTCCCCCCGCCCCCTGACTCCCTCGTCCTCGCCTCGGCGTGCAGGCCCCACCCGAGCGCAGCGAGCATCAGCATCCACGTTCCGATCGCCAGGCGGCCCACGACGAAGCCGCCGAACATGCCCGGGGTCACGATCGCAAAGACGGCCACCCCGCCCGTGAGCGGCATCCATCGGTGCCAACCGGTCCACGTGCTCGCGCGCACGGTCCCCAACCCAGCGGCGACCAGACCGAGCCCGATCGCGTTCACCGTGATGCCGTACGCCGCGCCCATGGCGGTCGCCGCGTCGTTCTGCCAGCCGCCGTACCGCATCGCGAACACCTCGGCGAAGCTGAGTCCGACCATTCCCGCCACCGCGAGCCATGCGCCCGCGTGCGACACGCGACCGCCGATCCCGGCCTGCCTCGCCAACCCGATCAGCAGCAGCACCAGCCCGATGTGATGCACCGCGAACCACGCCTGCGCCACCACGAAGCCCGTCTCGGTGAAGGGGTACATCACGGTGCCGGGGTCGCCCTGCCTGGGCCACAGGATCAGCACCAACGCCGACGCCGCGCCGGCGAGGCCGGTGTAGAAGCCGATCATCCCTGCACGGGAACCGGTCATCGCGCGCTCCTTGTAGGCAAACACTAGAGACTGTCTCTAGTATTAGACCACCATGATGGATGCCGTGAGCGAGGTCAAGGGGGTGTCGCGGCGCGACCGCGCCGCGCGTACCCGCACCGCGATCGTGCGCGCCGCGACGGAGGAGTTCTGCCGCAGCGGCTACCACGGCGCGACGATGGCCTCGGTGGCGAAGCGCGCCGGCGTCGCGGTGCAGACCGTGTACTTCGTCTTCCACACGAAGCCGGCGCTTCTCACCGCCGCGATCGACGCCGCCGTCCTCGGCGACGAAGGCCCGGTGCCGCCCGAGCTCACCCCGTGGTGGCGGGAGGCGACGACGACCGGCGACGGGCGCCGGGCCGTCGAGCTGTTCGTCGCGAACGTCGCCGAGATCAGCACCCGAGCTGCGGCCCTCGACCAGGCGGCCCAGGCCGCCGTGTCGACAGATCCCGAAGTGGTCCACGTTCTCGCGCATCACGAGTCGCTGCGCGAGCAAGGCTTCGCCGACTACGTGGGCACGCTCGCCGCGCGGGGGCTCCTGCGGGAAGGGCTCGACCTCGCTGAGGCCACCGACGTGCTGCTCACCCTGACCGGGTCCAGCGTGTTCCTCGACTTCACCGAAGGCCGCGGCTGGCCCGTGGAGCGATACGTCACCTGGACGAGCGACGTCCTGGCCACGCTGTTCCTCGCGAAGCCCGCTCGAGGACGGGCTCGACCCAGGTAGCGGGAGACGTCTCGCACCGCCCTCCGGCTACCTGGCGCCGGCGCCTCTCCGCCAGCGCCAGCGCCAGGACCGGCCAGGGCGACGCGCGCTCACGCGCGGGTCCCGCTGTATGCGCTCGAGATCACGACCTCGGCTCCCACCGGCAGCTCGAACGGGTTTCCCGCGGCGAGCACGTAGATGTGCACCGCGTTCACGCGCAGGTCACTCGCCCCGGGTGATTGCTCGTTGAGCACCACCAGAGTTGTGCCGCCGTCGAGCAGCAGAACGGTGTTGGCCGCCGGTTGGCACGTGCTCGTCCGGCCCAGCTCAGCGCAGACGTTCGTGCCGGCCACCACCAGGTCCGTGAGCACGCTCTCGCCCGTCGAGGTTCCGCTGGTGGTCGTCGACGTCGCCGTGACCGCCTTCGCCGTGATCGCGCCTTCGAGCAGGCTCACCGCGGCGGCGCGGGCAGCCGACGCCGCGGTCAGCGGCGACAGGCCGCCGCGCGTGGACGTCTGCCCGGTGCCGGCGCCGAGCGGTGCCATCGTCGCGACGGTGGCGTCCTCGGACCCGCCCGTGGCGCCGAGCCGGACCAGCCCGAGCTGCGCCACACCGACCGGCGGGGCGACGTTCGGGGTGCTGACGAGGTAGGCGTCTCCGACGACCCACGGCAGGAGCGCGCCGCAGACGACACCCTCCGGGAACGCCGCCGACGTGTCAGCGTGCGCCACCACGATGTCCCCGGACTCGTTGACGAGATCCGTCGCTGGGAGGTCGAACAGCTCGACCCTCAGCGCGTTGACCGCGAGGCTGCTCGCCATCCGGCCGTCCGCCGGCTGGCGGACGCCGTCGGCCGCACCTCCGGCCACCTTCTCGAGCACGTGGACCCGGCCGATCGGCACGCCGACCGCGTTGCGAACCTCGATGGTCGTGGGCTCGCGCAGATCCGTGTAGCGGTCCGTGCCGATCACCAGCTCCTGGATCAGCGAGCCGGTCGACGTCGAGCCGGCGGTGAGCGCCGACGCGGTGCTCGTCGACGACGCGACGACGCCACGCGCTTCGATGCGCGGTGCGCCGGTCGCGGTCACGGTCACGACGACCTCGGCGACGGTCGCCACCGCCCGCTCGCTGGTCGAGCCCGCGGTGACTCCGCCCGACTCGACGACGCCGAGCACAGTCGCCTCGACGGTGCCGGCGACCGCGAGCGGGCCGGCTTGGGCGTCGGGGTTCTTGACGTCGCTGTCCGGCGTCGCGGCGATGCCCGCCGTGCCGCCCAGCAGCGTCGCCTCGACACCGAACGCTCGGGCGTCGCCTGCCGCGCCGGTGGTGATCACCGTCGTCTCGTCAGTAGCGGTCGCCGGCCTTGCGGTCGGCGACGACAACGTCACCGTGTTGGTCAGAACCGTGCCGTGCGCCACGACGGGCACACTCACCGTGAAGGTCTGGCTCAGCCCCTCCGTGTTCTGCGCGATCGTGCCGACCGCCCAGGTGATGGTCCTGCCGTCGGCCGACACCACGCCTCCGCCGGCGTCGAGCACGACCGCGCCAGCGGGCAGCGTGTCGGTCAGCACCGCGTCCACGGCGGGCGCGTCGCCCGTGTTGCCGTAGGTGACGGTGTAGCCGAGCTGACCGCCCGGCACCGCGGTGTCGGTGCAGGACGTCTTGGCGACCACCAGGTCGGGTCGCCGGACGAGCACTGTGTCCTCGGCGAGGACGTCACCGTGGTTGCTCGCCGCGAGTCGTGCGACGTTGCGGAATGTGCCCTTCGTCGCGGTCGTCGTCTGGCTCAGCACGTGCACAGAGGCACGCGCGCCGGAGGCGAGGTCGCCGAACGCGCAGGACAGCGTCTGCGTCGGCGCCGTGCCGGTGACGGCGCAGGTGCCGGGGCCGGCGTACGCCGGGTCGATCGACCACGACACTCCGGTGCCGCCCGGCAGCGGGTCGTTGAGCGTGACGTCGAACGCCGTGCCCGGGCCACCGCTCACGACGTTGATCGTGAAGCCGATCGGCTGCCCGGCGTTGACCGCGGCAGCGTCGGCCACCTTGGTCATCGTCAGGCTCGGCGCGAGCACGGTGACGTCGGCGGAGTCGGTGACCGGGTCATGGTTGCTCGCACGGGCCGTCGCGGTGTTGCGGAACGTGCCGCTGGTGGCACCCGTCGTCGGGCTGGTCACGTGCACGACCGCCCTGGCGAGCGGCGCGAGGTCTCCGAACGAGCAGGACAGCGTCTGCGGCGCTGAGCCGGTGACAGCGCAGGTTCCGGGCCCGGCGTACGTCGGGCTGATGGCCCAGCTGAGCCCGGCACCAGCGGGGAGGGGGTCAGACAGCACGACGTCGAACGCCGTGCCCGGGCCGCCGTTGCTGACCACGATGCTGAAGCCGATGTCCTCGCCGGCGCTGACCGAGGCGTCGTCCGCGGTCTTGCGGATGGACAGCGTCGGCTGCACGACCTGGATGGTCGCGGTCGAGGTGATGTCGGGGCTGTTCGCGGCACGGGCGACCGCGGTGTTGCGCAGGACGCCGGCGGTGCCGGTCGTCGTCGGGCTGGTCACGCGGATGGTGCTGGACGCGCCTTCAGCGAGATCGCCGAACTCGCAGTGCAGTGCCTGCGAGCCGGCGGCACCGGAGATCGCACATGACCCGGTGGAGACGCCGGCAAGGGTCCAGACGACTCCGGTCGCGGAAGGCAGCGCGTCGTCGAGGACCGCCGACCGGGCGACGCCCGGCCCGGTGTTGCCGACGACGATCGTGAACCCGATCGCCTCGCCGGAGCTGACCTCGGCGTCGTCAGCCGTCTTGAGCACGGTGAGCCCCGGTGGGTTGACGGTCACGTCACCCGATCCCTCGACGGGCGGGTGGTTCGTGGCGCGGACCAGGGCGGTGTTGCGGAACGTGCCGCTCGCCGTGCCAGCGGTCGGTGTCACGACGTGCACCGAGAAGGTCGCGCCGGGCGCGAGCGTGCCGATGGTGCACGCCAGCGTCTGCGTGCCGGGGTCGCCCGTGATGGCGCAGCCGTTGACGGCCGGGTCGATCTGCCAGGCGCTGCCGGGAATGGCGGGCAGCGGGTCGTTGAGCGAGACACCTGTGGCGTTGCCCGAGCCGTCGTTGCGCACGGTCACGGTGAAGCCGGCAGCGTCGCCGGAGCTGACTACCGCGGAGTCGGGTGTCTTGACGACGCTCAGGGCCGGCGCGTGGACGGTGACGACGGCGGTGTCGGTGGCGTCCGGGCTGTTGCTCGCCTTCGCGACCGCGGTGTTCGTGAGGCGGTCTGGCGTGTCGAACGTCGTCGGGCTGCTCACGTGCACGCTGGCCGACTGGCCCGGTGCGAGGTCGCCGATCGCGCAGCTCAGCGTCGGTCCGGCGATCGTGCAGGTGCCGGGGCCGGCGTACGCCGGCGTGATCGTCCACGAGAGCCCGGCACCCTGGGGCAGCGGGTCACTGATGGTCACCTGCCGTGCCGTGCCGGAGCCGGTGTTCCGCACCGACACGGTGAAGCCCACGTCGCTGCCTGCGTTGACCTGCGCGTCGTCGGCCGTCTTGACCAGCACGAGGCTCGGCTGGGCGACGACGACCTGGTCCGTCGCAGTGACGGGCGGGCTGTTCGTGGCGTCGGCCGTCGCCGTGTTCGCGAAGGTCCCGGACGTCCCGGTCGCGGTCGGGCTGCTCAGGTGCACCGACACCGTCGTACCAGGGGTGAGGTCGCCGTAGGCGCAGTGCAGGCTCTGCTGTGCCGGGCCGGATCCAGTGATCGCGCACGGCCCGGTGTACCCGTCGTCGAGGCTCCAGTCGAGCCCCGTACCGGTGGGCAGCGGGTCGTCCAGGGTGACGCCGAACGCGGTGCCCGGGCCGCCGACCGTGACGGCGATCGAGAAGCCGATCGTGTCGCCGGCGCTCACCGCGCTGTCATCGGCGGTCTTGATCACGGACAGGTTCGGCTGGTTGACCGTCACCACGACGGCCGTGGAGTCGACCGGGTCGTGGTTAGCGGAGCGGGCGACAGCGGTGTTGCGGAGCTGCCCGGTCGTGGCCTCGGTCGTGGCGCTGGTGACGCGGACCGTCGCCGTGCCACCCGGCGCGAGGTCGCCGAGCTCGCAGGCAAGCGTCTCCGTCGGCGGGGCGCCATCGATACGGCAGGACCCGGGGCCGGCGTACGCGCTGAGCGTCCAGTCGACGCCCGACGCCGCCGGGAGCGCGTCGCGCAGGGTGGCGGCACGCGCGACGCCGGTGCCGTTGTTGGTGACGGTGACCGTGAACCCGATCGCCTCGCCGGAGCTGACGCTGGCGCGGTCGGCCGTCTTGACGACGTCGAGGTCCGGCTGGAGCACAGTCACCGTTGCGTCGTCCGAGCGCGGCGCGTGGTTGTCGGCGCTCACGGTCGCCGTGTTGGCGATGTCGCCCGCGGTGTCGGTCGCCGTGCTGCTGGTGACCGAGACGCTCGCGCCCTCACCGGCCAGCAGGTCGCCGAAGGCGCAGCTCAGCCGCTGCGGCGCGGTCGGGCTGTCGATCGTGCATGTGCCGGGGCCGGCGTACGTCGGCGCGATCGTCCACGCGACGCCGGTCGCCGACGGGAGCAGGTCGAGCAGGACAACACCGAACGCGGTGCCCGGGCCGGCGTTGCGGACGGCGACGGTGAAGCCGATGCGGTCGCCGGAGCTCACCGACGTCGGCGTTGCCGTCTTGACGATCGACAGCGACGGGGGCTGAACCGCGATGGCCGCCGAGTCGTCGACGTCGGCGTGGTTGCTCGACGACGCGACGGCGGTGTTCGACAGCGTGCCACTGGTCGCGCCGGTGGTGTTGCTCACGACTCGAACGCTCGCCGTCGTACCCGGCGCGAGGTCGCCGAAGTCACAGGTCAGCGTCTGCGCCGAAGGGGCGACGCCGGCGATCTGGCAGGCCGTGTTCGCCGGGCTGATCGACCAGGAGACGCCGTCGGCGGCCGGGAGCAGGTCGCTCAGGGTGACTCCCGTAGCGGTGCCGGGCCCGGCGTTGCTCACCTCGACCGTGAAGGCGATCGCCTCACCGGAGCTGACCGCGTCGTCCGCGGCAGTCTTGACGACCGTCAGTCGCGGCTGGAGCACGGTGATCCGGGCGTTGTCGCTGTCCGGCGCGCCGTTGGTGGGCGTCGCGGTGGCGGTGTTGTCCAGCGTGCCGCCGGTCGCGCGGGTGGTGCTGCTGGCGACGCTGACCGTCGCCGTCTCGTCGGCGGCCAGGTCGCCGAAGGCGCAGCCGAGGACCTGGTTCGGCGCAGAGCCGGTGATGGCGCACGAGCCGGGTCCGGCGTACGACGGGCTGATTGTCCACACCACGCCGTCCGCAGACGGCAGCGCGTCGTGGAGCGTCACCGAGCGCGCAATGCCGGGGCCGCCGTTCGTGACGGCGACAGTGAAGCCGATCGGGGCGCCGGCGCTGACACTGGCGGCAGCGGCCGTCTTAAGCACGCTGATCGCCGGTGCCTGGACGAGCACGGCATCGGTCGCGCTCGCGTCGGGGTTGTTGAGGGCAGACGCAGTGGCGGTGTTGGTGAGCGTGCCGGAGGTCGCGCCGGTCGTGGGGCTGGTCACCCGCACGACGCGCGTTGCGCCCGCGGCGAGATCGCCGAAGCTGCAGGTGAGCCGCTGCGGCGCAGCGGAGACGGCGCAGTCAGCCGCGTTCGGCGAGTTGGGGTCGAGGCTCCACGTGACGCCATCGGATGCCGGCAGCGGATCCGCGAGCGTGACCGCGCGGGCGACTCCGGTGCCGGAGTTGGTCACGGTGACGGTGAAGCCGATGCCGTCGCCGGAGCTCACGACCGCGTCATCCGCGGCCTTCGCGACCTGCAGGTTCGGCGCGTTGACCGACGTCGAGTCGGTGTCGGAGTGCTCGGGAGCGTTGTTCGCACCGACGGTCGCCGTGTTGCGGAACGTGCCGCGGGTCGCCCGCGTCGTGTTGCTGAGGACGTGCACGGACGCGGTCGCCGCCGGCGCGAGGTCGCCGAAGGCGCAGCCCAGAACCTGGCTGCCGACGGCGCCGGTGATCGCACAGGTTCCGGGACCGGCGTACGCCGGGTCGATGCGCCAGTCGACGCCGGTGCCGGCCGGCAGGTTGTCGGTGAGCGTCGCTCCGAGGGCCGTGCCGACACCGCCATTGGTGACGGTCATCGTGAACCCGATGTCGTCTCCGGAGCTCACGCTCGCGTCGTCGGCGACCTTGTCGACGGTGAGGGCAGGGGCGTTGACCGTGGTGTCCGCGTCGTCATCGACGTCGGCGTGGTTGCCGGCGCGGGCGACCGCGACGTTGTGCAGCGTGCCGGACGTGGCCGCCGTCGTCGGGCTCACGACGTGCACCGACGCTGTGGTGCCACTGGCGAGGTCGCCGAAGGCGCAGCTCAGCACCTGCGCCCCGACGTCGCCCGAGACGGAGCACGTGCCCGGGCCGGCGTACGCCGGGCTGATCGCCCAGTTGACGCCGTCCGCCGCCGGCAACGGGTCGTTGAGCGTCACGGCGGTCGCGGGAGCGGCGCCGCTGCTGCTCACGGTCACCGTGAACCCGACGGGCTGGCCGGAGTTGACCTGCGCGTCGTCGGCGGTCTTGACCACGGACAGCACGGGCGCGCCGACGACGATCTGCGCGTCAGCGGTCACCGGGTCCACGTGATCGGCCCGTGCCGTGGCGGTGTTGGGGTAGGTGCCGGCGCTGTCGCGCGTGGTGTTCGAGACCACGTGCACGCTCACCGTCGCACCTGCGCCCAGCCGCCCGAAGCTGCAGTTCAGCGTCTGCGCGGGCGGCGTGCCGGACACCGCGCAGGTGCCGGGGCCGGCGTACGCCGGACTGATCGACCAGGAGACGCCCGGCCCGCCGGGCAGCGGGTCGGCCAGGGTCACGTTGTCGGCACCACCCGTCCCGGTGTTGCGGACCGTGACGGTGAATCCCATCGGCGAACCCGCGTCGACCGTCGGGTCGTCCGCCGTCTTGGTGATCTCGAGGCGCGGGAACAGGATCGCAGCGCCCTGGATCTGGTTGTCGCGGTTGCCGATCGACGCGCCGTCCGCGGCCTCGAACTTGATGTGGTACGGCCCGCCGCTGATGCTCGCCGCACCGAGGCCGGCACCCCAGCCGCGCGGACCCGTGGGAGCCGCGAGGTGACCACCGAAGAGCAGCATGACGTTGCGCGCGGACGACGTGTCCACGCGGTAGGTCACGACGACGGTCGCGTAGTCGTCACCGGTTCCGGTCGCGTTGTCGTGTGTCGGCACGCTGATGCCGGTGATGACGCCGCCGTACATCTTCATCTGCCGGCCCGCTCCGGCGGGGATCATGTGGGCGGTGGTCACCGCGCTCGCGCCGGGGCCCGCGGGGGTGACTGCGGTCGGGTCGTCCGGGATCGGGAAGCTGCTCTCCGGCCCGCGGGGACACACCGCTGCGCGCAAGCCTGCGCATGCGTCGGCCGCGGTCTGCGTGAGGTTCCAGGTGGCGAGTGAGTCGTACGCGTGAATGGTGCCCTTGCGCGTCTGGTAGCGGAACGTCAGGGTCCGGCCGCTGCTGGGGCCGCCCTTCGGCACGTTGACGATGACCCGTTGCGGGGTGACGTCGTCCTCGCGGTAGTGGGAGTTGCTGCCCTGGAGGATCCCGTTGATCCAGCTGTCGGGGCAGGACAGGCTCTCGGACGGCGGCGCGCCGTTCGCGCACTGCGTGAAGTCGACGAAGGTCGCCGCGGTTCCCGCAGCGGCGCTGGCGACCCGCTCGTCCGGCATCGCGGTGGACCCGGCGGTGACGACCACCGCGAGCAGAACCGCACCAGTGCGTGACAGTCGAGCGAACACGTGGGCCCCCCGGGCGCCAGTCCCACGGACGTCGGATGAGCTTCGCTCCCTGTCAGCGCTCTCTCGCAGATGCGGCGACGGCTGACGGATCTTCGCGCGTCCGTGATCACTGAGAGTCACTGCGTAATCACGCAGAGGCAAGCAAAATCGGAAAAAGGGTGCGGCCGGTCGAACCGGACTCCGCCCGTTCGCTCTGGACGTGCGGCCTATCGGCGTAACGGCCTGTCAGCGGGCACCCGCGCTACCCACCGGCCGACCCAGCGAAAGTCCGCAGAGTCGTCGAGACGTGGGCCGGCGGCGGCCACGGACGCGCGTCATTCTCGCGAGCCCATCGCGTACGTCCGCCTGCCAGGATTGGCAGGGGAGGTTCGGTGGAGACGCAGGTGCTCGTCCTGACTGACGTCGAGGGCTCGACGCGTTTGTGGCGGGATGACCCCGATGCGATGGACGCCGCCATGCGCCGCCATCACGAGATCGTGCACCGCGCCGTCGCGGAGAACGACGGTTGGCGGCCCGTGGATCAGGGCGAAGGGGATGCGGTGTTCGCCGCGTTCGCCTCCCCATCGGGCGCTCTCACCGCAGTTGAGCGGCTGCAGCGCGAGCTCGCCGCGGAGCAATGGCCGACGTCGGTTCCGCTGCGAGTGCGCGTCGCGATCCACGTGGGAGAGGTGGTGCGGCGCGACGGCAACATCTTCGGCGAGGCGGTGAGCCGCTGCGCGCGCCTGCGCAGCCTCGCCTCGGGCGGCCAGACGCTGCTCTCGGCGTCGGTGTTCGAACTGGTCCGCGACAAGCTGCCGCCCGGGATCTCCGTGGTCGATCTCGGCGAGCACCGGATGAAGGACCTCTTCCGGCCCGAGCGGGTCTACCAGCTCGACATCGATGGGCTGCCGCGGCGCTTCCCACCGCTCGCGTCGCTGGGCGGCGCGGCGCACAACCTGCCGGTGCAGGCCGCACCGTTCATAGGCCGCGAGGCCGAGCTCATCGCGCTCCTCGCGGCAGTGCGCGCGCACCGGCTCGTGACAGTGACCGGGTTCGGCGGAATGGGGAAGACGCGCCTGGCGCTGCAGGCGGCGGCAGAGCTGGTGAGCGACGCCGATGCCGGGGACGTGTGGTTCGTCGACCTGGCCACGGAGACGAACCCCGACGTCGTGCCGGCGCGGATCGCCGAAGCAGCCGGAGTGCGCGTCGGCACCGACGATCCTGCGCGCGTGTTGATCGCGGCGCTGGCGGGGCGTCCGACGCTGCTCGTGCTGGACAATCTCGAGCAGATCCTTGGCTGCGCCGGCTTCGTTGCCGAGCTCCTCAGCGCTGCGCCAGACGTGCGGGTCCTGGCCACCAGCCGCGAGCCGCTGCACGTGCGATCCGAGCGGCAGTTCCCACTTGCCGCGATGGGACTTCCAGACGCAGCCGGGGCGCCCGCGGTCTCCGCGGCGGCGCTGTCGACGTACGAAGCGGTGCGCTTCTTCGTCGACCGTGCCTGCGCCGTGCGCCCGGACTTCACTGTGACGAACGAGACGGCACCGGCTGTCGCGGCCATCTGCGCGCGGCTCGACGGCCATCCGCTGGCGCTGGAGCTCGCCGCGTCGCGGGTGAAGATGTTCGCGCCCGAGAAGCTCCTCGCACGACTGGACTCGGCGCTGGGCGTGCTCACGGGCGGCGCGCGTGACATGCCGGAGCGGCATCAGACTTTGCGGGCGACCATCGCCTGGTCCTTCGATGCCCTGAGCCCGGAGGAGCAGCTGCTGCTGGCCCGAATGTCAGTGCTGCCCGCAGCGGCCGACCTCGACCTGGTGGAGAAGGTCTGCGGTGACGGCCTCGACGTCCTCCAGATGCTCGATTCGCTGGTCGAGCGGAGCCTCGTCCGAACCGTCGACAGCGACGGCGAAACCCGATTCGGGCTCCTCGTCAGCGTTCGCGACTTCGCCGCGGAGCGACTTGACGCCGCCGCCGAGCAGAGTCTGCGCGGCCGCCACGCAGACCACGTCGGCGCGATGTTCGCCGCGAAAGGGAGGCTGGTGCAGTCGGTCGGCCTCGTCCGCCGCGAGCTGCCTCACCTGCGCGCCGCGCTGAGCCACCTGCGGCAGACCGATTCGGCGGCCGCCGAGGTCGCTCTGCTGGTGGCCGCGGACGACGGCCTGCTGCACGACGGGCTCATCGCGGAGTACCTCCGGCTGTCGCAGCGAGCGCTGGGCCTCACCGACTCGTCGTGGCACCTGGCCCAACTGCACCTGGTGCGCTCGATGTGCTTCGACGTCCTCGGTCAGCAGGCCCAGTCCCGCGCGACCGCGTCCCTCGCGCTCGAAGAGGCGAGGCGGTGCGACGACCCGGCGGTTCACGCCAACGTGGCGGTGATCGCACTCGGCCAGGCCCACACCCGGGCCGAGGTCGACGATCTCGTACACGAGTACGTCGGGCTGCGCCCGCTGCTGCAAGCGCGCGAGGCCGAGTCATTCGACCGCGAGCAGGCGAACATCCTCGCCGGCGCGCTGCGGTTCGCCGAGCCCCGGCTGGCCGAGGACGCGGCCCGCCGGTTCGCGCTGACCTCCGACAGCGGTGTCGGGCCGCTCCGTCTCGCTCGGGTGCTCCTGGACACCGGGCGGAGCGACGAGGCGTGGGAGGTGCTCGCTCCGGTCCAGGACGCCTCGGCATTCCAGGGCATGCGCGCGTGGGAGGTGCGGGGGCTCGTCGAGCTCGCGCGGGCGAATCTGCTGCGTGGTGAGCCCGCGACCGCGCGGGAGCTGGCCCAGCAGGCATGGGACCGCTCGCTGTCCCTCGGCGCTGCGCCGTACGAGGCGGCTCTCGTGCTCGCGGACCTGGAGCGCCGCAGCGGCCGGGCGGATCACGGGGCGGCCGTGCTGGAGCGGACGTTGACCGACGCGACGGAGATCTCCGGACCCCGGGTTGGCCAGTTGCTGTGGCGACGCGCTTTATGCCGTCACGACGCCGGCCGCGCCGACGAGGCCGCCACCGACATCGTGACGGCACGCCAGGTCTTGCAGGACGAGGAGCTCTACGTGCTGGAGCTGCTGGGCTGCCTCGCCGCCGAGGCCATCATCGTCGAGTCCGAGGACCCCGCCCGAGCGGCCCGACTTCTGGGCTGCGTGGAGGCGAACCTCGGCGGGTGGGCGCTGCCGTTCGGTCTGCCCGACGACGTCGCGCCGGTCACCGCTCGGCTGAGAAGCACCCATGGTGAGGCGCTGGAGCAGGGGCGCGTGCGCCTTCCCAGCGGAGCCGGCTGAGACAACAAGGACGACGTGGAGTCTGCTCCATTCGGGTGAACCGCTCCCGGTTGACTCCGACGATGATCAAGGGATGCCCGACCAGATCGACGGCCTGGCGGCCGGACTGCCCGCACAGCACTCGCGACTGGGCGAGCTGCTGGTGGCTGCGGGCGTCATCGAGCCCGACCAGCTGCGCGAGCTCCTCGCCGAGCAGTCGCGGCAGCCGGACGTCCCGCACAGTCGGATCGGCGAGATGCTGGTCTCGCGCGGCCTCGCGACGGAGCGCGACATCGCACGCGGGCTCGCCAAGGCGCTCAACCTCGAGTCGAGCGACCTGACCAACGCGGAGGTCGCGCCGCACGTCGCGAGGCTGCTGCCTCGCTCGGTGGCCGAGCGGTCCCTGGTGCTGCCCATCTCGCTCGACGACGACGTGCTGATCGTCGCCATGCACGACCCCACCGACATCGTCGCGCTCGACGATGTGCGGATCTACACGAAGGTGCGCACCATCCGGGTCGTCGTCGCGACGCCCACCGCGATCCGCGTGCACCTCAACCGCGTGTGGAGCCTCGGCGAGAGCGCGGAGATCGTCTCGCTCGGCGGCGCCGACGACGACTACGACGACGGGACCGCCGAAGACGACACGGCCGGGTCGATGGACGATGCACCGGTCGTCCGGCTTGTGCACGAGATCCTCAGCGACGCGGCCCGCGCATCGGCGAGTGACATCCACCTCCAGCCGGACCGCGCGGGCCTCCGCATCCGGTACCGGGTCGACGGGCTCCTGCGCGACGTCATGAACGTTCCGCGCAGCTCGATGAGCGCACTCACCAGCCGCATCAAGATCGTCTCCGGGCTCGACATCGCCGAGCGCCGTCGCGGGCAGGACGGCCGCACCCGCCTCGAGGTGGACGGCCGGCAGATCGACGCGCGCGTCTCGACGCTGCCGACGATGCACGGTGAGAAGGTCGTCATCCGGCTGCTCAACCGCACCGAGGGCGTCGTGCCGCTCAACCTGATCGGGCTGGAGGAGGACCAGCTCGAGATCTTCCTCGAGACCCTCGTGGCGCCGCAGGGCCTGATCGTGGTCACTGGACCGACCGGCTCGGGCAAGACCTCGACGCTGTACTCCGCGGTCACGCAGGTGCGCACGCCGGATCGCAACCTGGTATCGCTGGAGGATCCGGTCGAGGTGCAGCTGCCGGGCGTGAGTCAGGTGCAGGTCCGCGAGCGCGCCGGGATGACGTTCGCGAGCGGCCTGCGCTCGATCCTGCGACAGGACCCGGACGTCATCCTCGTCGGCGAGGTGCGCGACCAGGAGACCGCCGAGCTGGCGCTGCGCGCATCGCTCACCGGGCACCTCGTCCTCACGACCCTGCACACGAACGACGCCGCGAGCGCGGTCACGCGGCTGGTCGACATGGGGGTCGATACGTACCTGATCGCGTCCTCGATGGCCCTGGTGGTCGCGCAGCGCTTGGTCCGGATCCCTTGCGGGCACTGCTCGTCGGAGTACCGCCCCAGCCCGAGGACGCTGGAGCTGCTCGGGCTCACGTCAGAGGACGTCCTTGGCAGTCCGCTACGGCGCGGCTCCGGTTGTGACGCCTGCGGCGCGACGGGCTACCTCGGTCGTACGGCGATCTTCGAGCTGCTGCCGGTGGACGCGCGGATGCGAGCCGTCCTGACGGCGTCTCCAACCGAGGCAGCGATCCGGGCAGCGGCGCGCGCGGCAGGAGCGGGGAGCCTCCGCGCACACGGGATCGCGAAGGCGCTGTGCGGCGAGACGACGTTGGAGGAGGTGCTGCGGGTCACCCAGGTCGACGCCGGGTCCATCTCTCGCTGCGGCCCTTGCAGACGAGTCGTCGACAACGCGATGACCTATTGCCCGTGGTGCTCCGAGCCGACCGACCGCCACGTGTGCACGACGTGCAGCGCTCGACTGGAGGTGGACTGGCGGCACTGCCCGTGGTGTCGGGCGGCGATCGCGACGCCGGCCCCGCCGCCACCGGTGATGCCGGCCGCGTCACCGGCCCGACCGGCGCGCGCTCGCATCCTCGTCGTCGACGACGACCCCGCGGTCACGGCGGCAGTCTCCGCGGCGCTGAACGCCGTCGGCGACGTCGTGACGGCGGCCACGGCGGAACAGGCCCTGCGCGCCTGCTCGATCGACGACCTCGATGCCGTGGTGCTCGACCTGCACCTGCCGGACCTGTCCGGGGTCGAGACCACCCGCCTGCTCCGCAACGACCCGCGGACGAACCTGCTGCCGCTCGTGCTGATGACAAGCAGCGCGGACGCGGCGCTGCTGGCCGAGGCGCGACGGGCCGGCGTCGACGACGTCATCGCGAAGCCGGTGGACCCGGTCGACCTCGGCCTGCGCGTGACCACGCTGCTCGCGCGGTCCTCAGTGGTCGGCTAGCAGCTTCGCCGGCCCGTCGGGCAGGCCGCGGGATCTATGTCGGGGAGCCGGCCGTGACACACCGCCGGTACGGACGGCGCCAACGCGAGCCGAGTGGGACTGACGGGCGCGGGGCCGCGGGGTCGCGCGACTCCGGTGGTGACGTCGCCTAGAGTCCCGATCCTGTCCGAGCCGGCCGGGCGCGAGGGGGGATCACGTGAAGGTGCTCGTCACGTGCGCCGCGGGCATTGGGCACGTCCATCCGCTGATGCCGCTGAGTCGAGCACTTCTGGCGAGGGGTCACGACGTGCGGTTCGCCGTGGCGGCCGAGCACTGCGCCGCCGTGGAGCAGGCCGGGATCCCGGCGGTCCAGGCGGGAATCCTTGGCGCGCAACGAGCGGCGGCATTCACGGCGGAATGGGGTGCGGAGTGCGACCGGCTCGCGCCGAGCGATCGCCCCGACTTCATGTTCCCGCGGTCTTTCGGGGCGATCGCCATGCCGCAGATGGTGGCGGACGTGCGTCGGGTGGTGGCCGACTGGCGGCCCGATCTGATCGTGCACGATGCCGCCGAGCTCGCGGCCCCGTTGATCGCAGCAGAGCTCGGCGTGCGCCGGGCGGCGCACTCGTTCGGCACGGTCACGCCGCCGCAGCGGCTGGCGTCGGCTGCCGAGATGACCGCCCACCTGTGGGCTGAGGCCGGGGTCGCACAGCCGCCGTACGCCGGGGTCTACGAGGACGTTTACGTCGACATCCGACCGCCATCGCTCGCCGATGTGCCCGCAGGCAGCCCGCACGTGCTCCACGAGCGACCGACCGCGGCGGACGCGATCGGCGGCGACCTGCCGCCGTTCGTGACGGCGCCGGACGACCGTCCGCTCGTCTACCTCACTCTCGGCACCGTCTTCACGTCGCCGGCCGTCATGCGCACCGCCATCGCCGGCATCGCGACCCTGCCCGTGCGGCTGCTCCTCACCGTCGGCCCGAGAGTGGATCCGGGCGAGATCGGCGCGGTCGCGGACCACGTGCACGTCACGAGGTACGTACCGCAGACAGAGCTCCTCGCCCACTGCGCAGTAGTCGTGTCCCACGCGGGGTCAGGCACCTTCCTCGCCGCGCTCGCGCAGGGCCTGCCGCAGCTGTGCCTGCCGCAGGGGGCCGACCAGTACACGAACGCGGCGGACGGCGCCCGCGCCGGTGCGGCCATCATGCTGAGCGCGGCCGAGGCGACGCCGGATGCGATCGGTGCAGCGGTATCCAAGCTCCTCAGCGCGCCGTCGTACCTCGCCGGTGCCCGCCGACTGGCGGCGGAGATCGCGCAGATGCCAACGGCCGACGACGTCGCGGCCGCACTGGAAGCGACCACCCCCTCGGCTCAGGCCTGACGACCATCGGCGAGGCAGCGCCGTTGACGAAACGACGCGGCGGCACCAGGACGGGGATGCTCCCGCCGCCGGTGCCGCCGCATCCGAGCCGGACCTGGCGCCGCTGACTACGCGGCGCGGCAGCTCACGTCGGGGTTCCACCCGGCGAAGGTGCCGCTGGGGTTGTCCTTCCACAACCACGCGTGCAGCGCGTAGAACGGCGGAAGCCCGAACCGGTTGCCCGCGCCGACCGCGTCGAACTCGCGGCCGAACAGAGACGGCGGCGCGGTGTTCCCCGCCTTCGCCCAGTCCGCCTGCAGCACCACGTACTCCACTGCGACCAGGGCCAGCTTGCCGTCCGGCTGCGGCTCGTAGACCAGCGCCTCCGGCTTCGTCGCCACCACTGCAGGGTCGCCGACGAGCTCCTTCT
The DNA here is from genome assembly GCA_035536955.1 of Mycobacteriales bacterium. Taxonomy (GTDB): domain Bacteria; phylum Actinomycetota; class Actinomycetes; order BP-191; family BP-191; genus DATLNF01. The sequence continues at coordinate 29,448 of DATLNF010000114.1, forward strand.
TCACGTAGTGGATTCCCATGCCGCCGGCCGCGTCGTCGATGCACGCGACACCCTTCGCGTCCTTCAGCTCCCCGTAGCCGGCCCCGACCGCGGCCGCGTTGTCACGGAACGCAGCAGTGGCGACCCGCGCCGCCTCGGTTCCATCCGCGTCGGAGCACTTCACATCGGGGTTCCAGTCGGCGAACTTCCCGCTCGGGTTGTCCTTCCACAGCCAGGCGTGCAGCGCGTAGAAGGGCGGGAGCCCGAAGCGGTTGCCCGCCGCGACGGCCTCGAACGTACGGCCGAACAACGAGGGCGGCTCCGTGTTCCCGGCCTTCTCCCAGTCCGCCTGGATGACGACGTACTCCACCGCGACGAGCGCGAGCGTGCCGTCCGGCTGCGGCTCGTAGACGAGCGCTTCCGGCGTGGTGGCGGACTCCGCCGGGTCGGCGACCAGGTCCCCGTTGACGTAGTGGATCCCCATCCCGCCGGCCGGGTTGTCGATGCATGCGACGCCCTTCGCGTCCCTCAGTTCGGCATACCCGGCGGCGGTGGCCGCCGTGCGGTCGCGGAACGCGGCCGTCGCCGTGCGGACCTCTGCCGTGCCGTCCGCCGTTCCGGCCGCCTTGTCCCGATCCGAGGACCGGGTGAGTGCGAACGCGCTTCCGGCGGCGACAGCCGCCAGCGCAACGACGCCCGCGACGACTGCTCGCTTGCTGGTCATGACGCCCCCTCAGTGGTTGAAGTACGGGTCCAGGACCCGAACCTGGGTGATCTGGTCGACGGGCAGCCCGTTGCGAGCCGCTGCCTTGCGGATCGCCTCCGGGCTGCCCGCGTCGTACACACAGAACGTCTTCTTCTTGTCGTCGCTGACGTAGGAGTGCACCCACGTCACGCCCTGGTCGGCATTGCGGTCGATGACGTCGATGCACGCCTGCGCCCCGCCCGCGTCTGCCGGGATGGCCAGTCCGTCGGGGAAGCTGCGCTCGATCACGTACCTGGGCATGGATGCCTCCGGGGTCCCGCCTCGGCGAGGCGTCGTTGCGCATCCGCGAAGGTGCGGCTGCGTACGACGAGACGCTCGTCGCCGCGGCGCTGAGGGGCATCGACAGAAACCCCCAGGTTGGGGCGCTCCGCTCCCCAGATTGCACACGTGACCCGCGACGCAGGCTGGCCAGCGGCGCCCCGGGTGCGCACTATGTCGGCGTGGGGACTGTGCTGACCGACATCGGGCGCCGCGCGGGCGGCCTGCCCGCGGCGGACCTAGTCGAGCGCGACGACCATCTCCGCACGCTCGATCACCTCGCCGAGGGACTGCCGAACGGCGGTGCGGTCGTGCTGGTCAGCGGTGAGGCCGGGGTGGGCAAGACGGCCTTGGTGCGCCGCTTCTGCGCCGGGCGCCGCGAGCGAGTGCTCTGGGGTGGCTGCGACGCGCTGTTCACGCCGCGCCCGCTCGGACCGCTCCTCGAGATCGCCGAGGCCGCCGGCGGAGAGCTCGGCCGCCTGCTCGAGACAGCAGCGCGGCCCCACGAGGTGGTCGGGGCACTGGTGCGCGCCGTCGCCGCCGGGGGGCCGACGGTCCTCGTCGTGGAGGACGTGCACTGGGCCGACGAGGCGACCCTGGACGTGCTTCGGCTGCTGGCCCGCGCGGTCGGGGAGATCCCGGCGCTCGTCGTCGTGACATACCGGGACGACGAGCTCGACCCGCAGCATCCGCTCCGGACGGTGCTCGGCGAGCTGCGGCCGCGGTCGACGACGCACCGGCTCGAGGTCGAGCCGCTGTCGCCTGCCGGCGTCGGCGCGCTGGCCGGCGCGTCGGGGCGAGACGCTGCCGCGGTGCACCGCGCGACGGCCGGCAACCCCTTCTTCGTCGTCGAGGTGCTCGCAGCAGAGGCGGAGATCATTCCGCCCACCGTGCGTGACGCCGTCCTCGGGCGCGCGGCGCGCCTCAGCCGCGAGGCGCGGAGAGTCCTCGATGCGGTCGCGGTCACTCCACCGCACGCGGGGGTCTGGCTGCTCGAGGCGATCGCCGGGGATGCCACAGACCACCTCGACGAGTGCGTCAGCGCGGGGATGCTGACGGAGGTGTCCGGTGGGCTGGCATTCCGCCACGAGCTCGCGCGACGCGCGATCGACGAGGCGCTTCCGCCACGACGCCGGGTGCTGCTCCACCGCGCAGCCCTGGCGGCGCTCGCCGCACGGACGACGGGGGTCCGCGACCTGGCGCGGCTGGCGCACCACGCCGAGGCGGCTGGCGACGCCGAGGCCGTGCTGCGCTACGCCCCGGCCGCCGCGCTGCATGCCGGGTCGGTCGGGGCGCAGCGGGAGGCGGTCGCGCAGTACGCGCGAGCCCTGCGGTGGGCCGACGGGCAGCCCGCCGAGCAACGCGCGGACCTCTGGGAGAGTCTGGCTCAGGCGCAGTACGTGACGGACGAGATGCACGACGCGACCGACGCGCTGGACAACGCGCTCACCTTGCGGCGGGAGCTCGGCGACGCATCAGGGGAGGGTGCCGTCCTGTGCGCGCTGTCGCGCACGCTCTGGTGCGCCGGCCGACGTGCCGAGGCGATAGCGACATCCGATGCGGCGCTTCACGTGCTCGAGTCGGTCCCGCCGGGGCCTCACCTGGCGATGGCGTACTCGAGCGCGGGGCATGTCGCGCTCAACGAGGAGGACATGACCGGCGCCGTCTCGTGGGCGCAGCGCGCGCTCGACGTCGCGGAGTCGATCGGCCACACGCCTGTCGTCGTCCACGCACTCAACACCCTCGGCACGGTGGACCTGCTCCACGGCGGCGGCACCGAGCGCCTCGATCGCAGCCTCGCGCTGGCCGAGCAGGCGGGGCTCGACGAGCAGGTCGGCCGCGCGTACATCCACCTCAGCTGGGGCATCACGCGGACCCGCTCCTATGACCTCGCCTCCCGCCTCGACGAGGGCGTCGAGGCCTGCGGGCACCGAGGTCTCGAGGTCTGGCGCCTCTATCTGCTCGTGGCCCGCGCCCGCGCGGACCTCGACCGCGGGCGATGGGCCGAGGCGGCCGACACCGCCGCGGAGGTGCTCCGCTACGCGCGGAGCGTGCCGCTGCTGCGCATCCTCGCGCTCTGCATCATCGGCGTCGTCCGGGCGCGGCGGGGGGATCCGGAGCGCTGGGCACCGCTCGACGAGGCGGAGTCACTGCTGCAACCGGACGACGGGCTGCAGGCACTGACGCCGGTCGCACGCGCCAGGGCGGAGGCCGCCTGGCTCGAGGGCCACGGCCCCGACGCGGTCGTCGCAGCAACCGAGCGCGCGCTCGACCTGGCAGTGCAACGGCGATCCGGCTGGACCAGCGGGGAGCTGCTGCTGTGGCGCCGGCTGGCCGGCGCCGACGACGCGGTGCCCGCGCATCTCGCCGGCCCGTATCCGCTGGCGCTGCATGGCGACTGGGCCGCAGCCGCCACGGCGTGGACGGCCCTGGGATGTCCGTACGACGCGGCGTTGGCGACGAGTCAGGTCGACGACGCCGAGGTGGCCCGTAGCGCTTTGGAGGAGCTCCAGCGGATCGGGGCCCGCCCGGCGGGCGCGATCGTCTCCCGCGCCCTCCGCCAGCGTGGGGTGCGCGAGATCCCACGCGGGCCGCGGCCGACGACCCGTGCGAACCCGGCGCAACTCACTGCGCGTGAGCTCGGTGTCCTCGAGCTCGTGGTGCAGGGGCTGCCGAACTCCGAGATCGCGGCGCGCCTCTTCCTCTCGACCAAGACCGTCGACAAGCACGTCTCCGCGACATTGCGCAAACTCGGCGCACGGTCGCGCTCCGAAGCCAGCGCCGCGGCGGTTCGGCGCGGGATCGTCCAGCTGGATCAGCTCAGCTGATCCGCTACCGCGCCGACGTGTGAACTGGTCGTTTCCCGACACTTCTGGCGGCCGGTCCGGATGCGGGTCGGGCGAGGCCGACTTACCCTCGATTCATGCGAATGACGAGAGCCATCGGACCGGCGATGGGCGCGCTGGCGCTGGGGCTCGCCGGGGCGATGATCCCGGCAGCGCCGGCGGCGGCCGCGCCGTACCGGCCGTCGTGCAGCAGCGGCGTGTACGCACCGCAGGTGTGCACGTTCGTCCTGTCGACCGTCGTCGCGCGGTTCGCGGCGCCGGGCCAGTGGGCGATCGTGACGCCCGTACGTCCGTCGGTCGCCGCGCCGCCCTGTGCGGCGGGCGGCGCCGGCTGGGTCGAGCAGTACCGAGGCAGCGCCAGGACGGTTCTGGAAGGCAGGTCGGTTATCGGGACCGTGACGCTGACCCTGCTCGGGTGTCCAGACGAGCCGCCGACAGTGCAGGCGTCCGCGGCGTACTCCGGAACCGAGCGTCGCGGCTTCGAGCACCAGGCGCAGCGCTACCCGTACCGCTACGTCGACCTCTCGGTCGGGCCGGCGTCCCCGGCGCCGGTCGGGTTCCGCGACAGCCGGAACTGGGGTCGCTACGACGGGTGGATGACCCACACCGGCCGCGGTGAGCTGTTCCGTCGGGACACCGGCATGTCGGCGCGTCTGCATGGCCAGAGCGACTGGTGCGACACGGCGTCGTCCAACGGGACGTGCAACTACGGGGGCGCGTACGGCGATGCAACGGCTGCCATCGACTCGTCGATCTCCGGCCGGTGGGCGCGCTTGCAGGTGGCGCTCGACAGCCCGGCCAGGAATGAGGACTCGACGAGGCGGGTCACCTCGCAGCCCTACTCGAACGGCTGGAAGGTGACGAACGTCGGGTAGCGCGATTCAGTCGGGCAGCTCCGCCCGGTCCACGATCGGGAGGTACGCGCGCCACGGGCCGATGTCGGCGCGATACCGCTTCGCCATCGTCTCCGTGATCTGCGCGACGTGGCTCAGGTCGTGCACCGCCCACGACGCGACGAGTGAGGCGAGAGTGACTTCACCCAGGTCGGGATGCATGCCCGTGCGGTCGAGGTCGCTATGCGTGAGCCGCGCGTCGGCGAGGTCGCGCAGGCTCTGCGCCCGGAGACCTGCGAACGTGTCGAGCAGGACGCTCAGGTCGTCGGTGTTGTCGCGCATGCCCGCGCGGTCGAACGGCGCGAACGGCCGCGTCGCGCCGTACTCGAGGATCACCCGAAGCCGCGGGATCCAGTCGGTGCGCTCGCCGTGGATGAGGTGCCCCAGGACGTCGTACGGCGACCAGGACGTCGCCTCGGCGCGGAACGCCGTCCACTCGTCGGGGAGCCCCTCGAGCAGCGACCGCACCACGTCCGGGGTGCGGGTCAGCACCGCCACGGCGTCATCGAGCACCAGCATGGGGGCAGCGTACGGCGTGCGACCAGACGGGTTCAGGCGCGAACGCGGCGGCGAACGGCGACCGCGGACGCGACGAGACCGAGCGCGAGGATCGCCATCAGGTCGTCCGCGCCGGTCGCCGGCAGCGGCGTGCCCGGAGGTGTCGGCGGCTTGACCGTCCCCGGCGGCTTGGCCGGCGGCTGCACCGGCGCGGCGGCGCCGGCAGCGGCCCGGACCGCGCACGTCGCATCGCCGGTCGCCGTCGACGACGTCTCCGACGTCGCGGTCAGCGTGATGGTCGACACGGTGCCGGGCGCGGTACCCAATGGCACCTTGACGTGGACCGGCACCTCCTCCGTGTCCCCCGCGGCGACGTCGCCGACATTGCGCCGGACCGTCACCGGCCAGCCCTTGTCCGAGGTCGCCACGAAGCGCACGAGGTCGACGTCGGCCGAGTCGTTGACCACGTCGAACGCGCACGACGCGAAGTAGCCCGGCGACGCGACGTCCGCGGCGGTCGTGGCGCCGACGGACACCGCTCGGGTGATCGGCCGGCTGCCGGCCGTCGCGCGCACAGCGACGCGGTAGGACAGCACGCCCTCCTCGTCACGGGCGATGTCGAGGACGTAGAAGTGCAGCCCGTTCGGCTCGTCGACGTACTCGCTGACGACACCGGGGCCGGTGCCGGCGTGGAACGCCGCGTCCATGATCTGCCGGTAGTCGCCGAGCGAGACCTTGGCGACGGTGCCGTTCGGGCGGATGAAGTCGACCAGGTCGGCGTCCTCCGGGTGCGCGTCGACGACCCAGATGAACGGCGCCGTGTCGACATCCTTGGTCTTCGCGAGGATCACGCCGTGGTCGGGCAGGAAGGAGTCGGTGCCCATGCGGTCGACGACCTCGAGGGTGTACGCCGTGTAGCCGCCGCCGTCGCAGCGGTAGTCGTCGGCGATCGTGCATGGCGGCGACCGGTCGCCGCCGAGGAGACGTATCTGTATCCCGTGCAGGCCGGTCCGCCCGCGGTCCGGCCCGAGCGGGATCTCCCGCGTCCACACGTCGGTGATGACCGGGCCGGACGCCTGCAGCGCGGTGCGGTCCAGCGGCAGCACCTCGCCCGGCCGCAGGAAGCCCATCCGAAGCTTGTTGCGCAGCATGTGGTGCGATCCCATGCTCGCGCCCTTGGTCGGCGGGATCAGCCACCGCTGGTGGTTGCCGCCAGGGCCGTTGAACGTGCCGCGGCTGAGCATGTCCCAGGGGCCGGAGTACGCGCGGCGCACCGGGTCGCCGTACGGGTTGTTGTAGTTGTCGAGCACACCGAGGATGTGGCTCAGCTCGTGCGCGAACACGGACGCACCGTCGCTCTCGGACTGCGTCGACAGCGCGCCCGGGATCGCGTGCGCCCAGATGCCCTTCGATGACCACCACGAGGTCCACGGCACGTACCGCGTGGACGCCGAGTTGGGCAGGGACTCGTCCGGCGGGCCGAAGGCGTCGCTCACCGAGTTCTCGTCCTGGAACTTCATCTCGCCGAACTCCTGCCACGTCCCCGACTCGTCGTAGCCCGAGCTCAGCAGGTAGCGGAAGTCGTAGTCCTCGCCGTTCCGCGCCACCCCGGTCGTGACGTCGGCGGCGGACTTCTCGACCAGCTCGGCGTCGAAGTTGCGGCCGCAGGTGTGCTCCGCGGGACACGCGTCGCCGCCGCCGCCGGCATCGCTGCCCCCGAGCCCGTACTCGAAGGACTTGCCCGCCATCCGGTAGGGCCCGAAGCCCTCGACGTCGACGCCGACCAGGCCGTAGGAGTTCTCCAGCCAGTACTCGTTCATGGTGTGGCCGCGGTTGACGAGCTGCGGCTTGTTGAGGAAGTCGGCCCACCACTGGGCGACCTCCTCCTGCGGGACGCCGCCGTCGCTCTGCGGATTGCCCGCGAGGTCGGACTTGTCGGGCATCGTCATGATCATCGGCTGGTCCTCGTAGTCGCCGAGGATCAGCGCGGCGCGGATGGGCTTCGGCGCCTGCAGCGCGGCGTTGCTGGCCCAGTCGAAGCCGGGGATCGGCTTGTAGTCATCCCACGTCATGTCCTGCGGCAGCACCCACGACTGCGGGTCCATGGCCGGTGGTGGCTCGGCGAGCCCGACCGGCGCCGGCGCGCTGCGCGCGGGCCCGCCGGTGGTCGTCAACAGCACTGCGGCGGCGGCGCCGAGCGCCACGATCGTCCGCCGCCGGCCCGAGGAGCGGTTCGCCATGCCCGCAGGCTAAACCCGCAGGGCGCTCGATGCAGGGCGCCATCCCGCCCGCGTCGCGGTCACGCGGCGCACGGGTCGTCGGCGGCTGTCCTCGTGGGGACGCTCGGCCGGGGTGCCGACGACGGCGGGCGCGCGCCGACGGCAACGCGCTGCACGCCGGCGAAGTCTGCGCCGAGCACGACGGCCACCGTCCGGTCGAGCGTGTCGTCGGGCACCAGCCTGGACCCGGGCACGGCGGCCGCGACCGTCCGCGCAGCCTCGTATCCCGCGGGTCCGTGGTGGATCTCCGTGCTCGCGTACGTCAACCGGTCGGCGTTGCTCACCGTGTCGACGTCGAAACCGACACCGGCGAGCTCCTGGGCCGCGCGTCGGGCGGCCCCCTTGACGCCGCTCCCGTTGAGAACGTCGATCCGAATGTTCCCCGGCGCGACCGTCAGCGCGGTCGGCTTCGGAGCCGGCGTGCGGTCGTCGGTGAAGAACCGGTCGTCGCGGAGCTTCCCGAACAGCTGCGCCATGGCGGGCTCGTCGAGCAGCACGACCGACTGCCGCCCGCGCCGTGCGTTCAGCTGCTCCGTCGGAGCGGTCATGAACTGGACCCGGCGTGCGTCGAGGTCCTTCAACCGCATCGCGAGCTTGCGCAGGTCGTGCGGCTTCAGCCTGTCGTCAACCCGGATCGAGTCGACGACGACACCGATGAAGTCGATGAACCGGCGAGGGTGGAGCAGCATCGATCTGCTGGTCGCCTTACGGAGCATCGCGCCGAG
>DATLNF010000115.1:0-5852 GCA_035536955.1 Mycobacteriales bacterium
GTGACCGACGCGTCCTTCCTGCTCGAGCGGCTCGCGGCGCGGCTCGGGGAGGTGCTCGAAGACGAGGTCGAGGTCGACCTGCTGTCCATGGCACGGGCGCTCGGCCTGGCCCCGGTGCACGCGGGGACTGCGCCGGTGCCCGACGACGTGGCCTCGACTCTCAACGAGGAGCAGTGCGCCGCCGTCGCACTCGGTCTCGGCAGCGACCTCACCTACGTGTGGGGGCCGCCGGGTACCGGCAAGACCACGACGGTCGCCCACCTCGTCGCCGCGCACTACCGCGCCGGGCGCTCCGTCCTCCTCGTGTCCAACACCAACACCGCGGTCGACACCGCCGTCCTGCGCGTCGCCGAGCTGCTCGCGGAGGAGCCGGGCTTCGCCGCCGGGAGTGTCCTGCGACATCGCGCCGTCGTCCTGGACGAGCTGCGCGAGAGGTACGGCGACCACCTGGCCGCCGACGAGGTGCTGGTCAGGCTGCGCGCGCCGCTGCTCGCCGAGCGCGGCCGGCTGGCCGCCGAGCTGAGCGACCTGGGCGAGGACGGCAGCGCGGCCGACCGGCGCGCTCTGCGGGAACGGCTCGAGCGGCTCGACCGCGAGCTCGACGTCGACGAGCCGGCGCTGCTCGACCGGGCCGGCGTCGTCGCCGCGACCGTGTACCAGACGTGGCTCGGGGGCCTGCCCGACCGGGCGTACGACGTCGTGGTGGTCGACGAGGCCTCGATGGTGATGCTGCCGATGACGGCGTACGTCGCGAGCCTCGCCCCCTCGGTGGTCGTCGCCGGCGACTTCCGGCAGCTCTCCGCGATCGTGACGACGGCCGACCGCACCGCCAGACGGTGGCTGGCCACGGACGCGTTCACCGAGGCGGGCCTCCCGCAGGCGCTCGCGGTCGGTGACGTGCCGGCGTGCCTCGCCCCGCTGCGAACCCAGTACCGCATGCGCTCGGCCATCGCCGACGTGGTGACGGCGCTCTACTACCCCGACAACCCGCTGCGCACGGGGCGCGCCGAGCGGGATCGGCTGACGGGCCGCATGCTGCCCACCGAGGCGCCGCTGTGCTACGTGGACACCGGTCCGCTGGGGGCGTGGGCGGGCTACTGGGGACGGGGATCGCGGTTCAACCCCCTGCACGCCCTCCTCGTCGCGGAGGTGGTCGAGGCGCTCGCCCCCGCGCCCGACGTGCTCGGCAGCGACGGGCGGGAGGACTCCTCCCTTGGCGTCGTCACGCCGTACGCCGCCCAGGAGCGGCTGGTGGCCGGGCTGCTCGCCGATCGGCACGGCCGGGCAGCCCGCGGATGGTCGAGCACCGTGCACCGATTCCAGGGCAACGAGAAGGACGCGATCGTCCTCGACCTCTCCGACGCGGCGGGGGTGTCTCCAGGTCCGGGGACCCGGGCGCGCGGGCGGGAGGACGCCGAGTCGCGGCTGCTCAACGTGGCGATCAGCCGGGCCAGGGACTGCCTCGTCGTCATCGCCGACTTCGGCTACCTCCGGCGCCGTACGCCGCAGTCGGCGCAGGTGCGTCGGCTGCTCGAGCTCCTCGAGGCCGACGGCGTACCGCTCGTCCCCGACTCGCGCGCCGACGCCGGCCGGCTGCGCTGGCCGGGCGAGGACGAGCGTGCGACGCCGGTGCCGCACCTGCTGACGGTGTACGGCGGCACGGCCGCCGCCGCCGCGCTCGGCGCCGACCTCGACCGGGCGACGGACGAGATCGCGATCTGCTCGCCGTGGGTGACCGGGCACGGGATGGCGACCTGGTCGGCGCCGCTGCGGACCGCGGTCGGGCGAGGTGCGGCCGTCCGTGTGGTCACCCGGCCGCTCGCGGAGCAGCCGGGTGCGGAGCGAGTGGTCGACCAGATGCGCGGGGCCGGCGTCGTCGTCGACCACTGGGCCGGCATGGAGGAACGGCTGCTCGTCGTCGACGGGACCTACGTCTGGCACGGCGGGCAGCCGGTCGGCGCGCCGATCGAGCCCTCGACCCTGTGGGTTCGCGCGCGCAGCACCGCGCTGGGCAGCGCCCTGGTGGGGGTGCTGCGGCCGGCGGGCAGCCCACGCCGCCGGCTGGGGGAGTCGACGAACCCGCCCTGCCCCGCCTGCGGGTCGGCCACCGTGCTCCGGCGCGGGCCGGGGGTGGCCAGTGCGGAGTGCGCGGCGGGCTGCCGGTGAAGGTGTGGCCTGGCTGTCCCCCGGGCATAGCCGGAAGTGACCATGCGGTGAGGTCCGCCGGAGGTCGATGACATCTGTGCAGCACGACGTCGACGCACGGTGGGAGGAGCAGCCATGAGCCTGCTGCCCTTCCGTGCTCCCCGGGGCGCCGCTGTCGAGCCGCGACCCGTGGCGATCGTGCTCTCCGGTGGCGGCAGTGCCGGCGCCGCGCAGGCCGGGATGCTGGCCGCGCTCATGGCGGGCGGGACCCGGCCGGACTTCATCGTCGGGTGCTCGGTCGGCGCGCTCAACGGCACGTTCCTGGCGATCGACCCCACTGCCGGGCGCGCGGCGGCGCTGGTTGAGCTGTGGCGCGGGCTGACTCCCCGTGATGTGTTCGGCAGCAGCGCCGTACGCCGGGTCGTCAACCTGCTGACCCGACGTGACCACTTGTGCTCGCCCGACGCGCTGCGCCGCCTGGTCCGGAGCTGGATGCCGATCGCCGACCTGGCCGACACCGAGATCCCCATGCACGTCATCACCACGGACCTGCACACCGGACAGCCGGCGTGGTGGTCGGCCGGGGACACCGAGACCCTCCTGGCCGCGAGCGCCTGCCTCCCCGGGGTGTTCCCCCCGGTGGCCCTCGGCGGCAGCCGGCACGTCGACGGCGGGGTGAGCGACGCGGTACCCGTCGAGCGCGCGGTCGAGCTCGGCGCGCGCACCATCTGGCTGCTCGACGTGACGAGCGACGACCCGCTGCCGGTCGGCCGGCGCATGAGCGCGCTCGACGTGCTGCTGCGCAGCTTCACGATCAGCCGGACCGCCCGTCGGGCCAACGGCACCGTGGCCCACGAGGGCGTGACCGTCCACCACCTGCGGGTGCCGGCCTGCGCCGGGCTGGACCCGCGTGACTTCTCCAGGTCCGCAGCGCTGCTGGACGCCGGCTACACGACCGCGAAGGCCTTTGTGGACGCGCTCGCCGCCGTGCCCGTGCCCGAGCAGCGGTCCCGCCTGCGTCGCCGGCTTCGTCCGGTGCCCGCGGCCTGACAGGCTGGCGACGTCCGACCGCCGTAACGGGGGAGTCGCTGGGTGCCGCGTCCGACGCGTTCGACCCGACGCAAGGTGGCCGTCGCCACCTGGCGGGCGCCGCGCGACGGCCGGCTCTACGGCCGGCTGGCCGTCGACGCCACCGCGCTGCTGGCGTACGTCGCCGAGCAGCGAGCGGCGAGCGGTGAGCACGTCACCGTCACCCATGTCGTCGGCAAGGCGGTCGCCCGCGCGATGCGCGAGGTCCCGGAGGCGCACGGGCGCGTCCTGCTCGGCCGGGTCGTGCCGTACCCGAGCTGCGACATCGGCTTCGCGGTCGACCTCGGCGGCAGCGACGTCGCGCCGGTGAAGGTCGTCGGCGCCGACACCGCGTCCGTCGCCGAGATCGCGCGGCAGCTCGCTCGCGGGGCCGCCCGGCTCCGGGACGGCGCCGACCGTGACTTCGAGACGTCGTCGCGCCTCGCGCGGATCGTGCCGTGGTGGCTGGCCCGGCCGCTGCTGACGCTGGCCGGGTTCGTGAACGGCGGGCTCGGGCTCCGCGCGTTCGGCCAGCCGGGCTTCCCGCTCGGCTCGGCGTTCGTGAGCAACGTCGGCAGGTTCGGGCTCGACGAGGGCCTGCTCGCACCCGTGCCGTTCGCCCGGGCGCCGCTCTACGTGCTCGTCGGACGGCTTGCCGACGCGCCGCTGGCGGTCGACGGCGCCGTCGTCGTCCGACCGCAGCTCATCGTCACCTTCACCGCCGACCACCGCGTGATCGACGGCGTCCAGGCCGGCGGGCTGGTCGGCGCCGTACGGGCCGGGCTGCTCGACCCGACGCTGCTGGGCTGACCCGGCGTGTAGCGTCGCCGGGCATGCCGGACCCGACTGCCGACGACCTCGCGGCCCTGCGCGCCCGGCTCGACGCGGTAGACCAGGACCTGGTCGAGGCGCTGGCACGCCGGCTCGAGCTGGTCTCGCTGGTGGCCGAGGTGAAGTCGACCGCGCCGGAGCCCCTGCGCGATGTCGCGCGGGAGCGCGCGGTCCTGGACTCGGTGACCCGCCTCGCCCGCGAGCGAGGGATCTCGGTCCACCTCGTCCGGCGGGTCTTCGAGGAGCTGCTGCATCACTCGGTGACGCACCAGGCGAGCAGGCTCGCCCCCGACAGCGTCGACGTCGTGCGGGTCTCGTACCAGGGAGCCGAGAACGCCTACTCCTACCTGGCCGCCCGCAAGTACGTCGAGGAGGCCGGCTCGACGGGGGAGTACGTCGGCTGCCGCACGTTCCGGGAGGCTGCGCAGCTGCTGGTCGACGGGGACGTCTCGCTCGCCGTCCTGCCGATCGAGAACACCACCGCGGGCAGCATCAACGGGGTCTACGACCTGCTGCGCACCGAGGACCTCACGATCGTCGGCGAGGAGGTGTGGAAGGTCGACCACTGCCTGGCGGGACCGGCCGACGTGCCGCTCGACGCGCTGTCGCAGGTGCTGTCGCATCCGCAGGCGCTCGAGCAGTGCTCGGACTTCCTCGCGACGCTGCCGCACTGCGAGGCGGTCAGCCACGTGGACACCGCGGCCGCGCTCGAGGCCGTCGCGGCGGCTCGGGACCCCGCGGTGGCCGCGATCGGGTCCACCGACGCCGCGACCGCGCTCGGCCTCGTCGTGCTGCGGTCGGGGATCGCGAACCAGGACGAGAACTACACGCGGTTCGTGGTGCTGGCCACCGCGCCGCGGCCGGTCGACCCGCGGGTGCCGTGCAAGACGTCCTTGATCCTGGGCACCCGGCACGAGCACGGCGCGCTGGTCTCGTGCCTCGGGATCCTCTCGACGGCGGGGCTGTCGATGACGAAGCTCGAGTCGCGGCCGCGCCCCGGCCGGCCGTGGGAGTACCTGTTCTTCCTCGACTTCGAGGGCAACGTCGAGGAGCCACGGGTTAGGGCGGCCCTCGACGAGCTCCGGGTCTCCGCGCTGTTCGTGAAGGTGCTCGGCAGCTATCCCTCCCGCGCGGTCGTGCGTCCCCGCTGAGGCCTCTCTGTCAGGTCAGGCAGGCGGCGGGCAGCTCGAACCAGCGCAGGGACTCGAAGTCGGCCCGCAGGTCCGGCGGCGTGTCGCAGTCCGGGGCACCGCGGTCGCCGGCCAGGGTGAGCGCCTCGTCCAGGTACGCCGCCAGCGCGGACTCCGGTGCGGTGGTGTCGTGGCGAGGGTAGGTCATCTCGCCGGTCGTCGGGTCGTAGCGGACGTCATGCAGCCGCAGCGGCGGCTCGACCGGGCCGGACCGGTGCCGCCACATCCCCGACCGCTCGTCGAAGGTGTAGTCGGGGAGGAAGGCCGGTCCGTGCTCGGCGATCTGCTCGACCGCTTGGAGCACGTAGTCGAACACGGTCTCGCTGATGAAGTAGTTGAAGCTCACCCGGACCCAGCCGGGCTTGATGCCCTCGCAGCCCCGGGCGATCTCCGTCTCGAACTGGTGCGACTGCTCGATGTCGATGCCGAGCAGTCGGTGGCCGTACGGGCCCGCGCACGAGCACCCGCCGCGGGACTGGATGCCGAAGAGGTCGTTGAGCAGGGCGACGACGAAGTTGTGGTGCAGGTAGCGGCCGGTGGGTGACCGCACGACGAAGGAGACGATGGACAGCCGGCGCGCGGCCGGGTTGCCCAGGACCTCGATGCGAGGGTGCCCGG
>DATLNF010000116.1:0-4416 GCA_035536955.1 Mycobacteriales bacterium
GGCCATGAGCCGCCGCCCCGCGTCCGCGTTGTGCGGGTGCTCCTCCGCGGGCACGGCCCCCGCGGCTAGGTGATCTTGACCTCCCCGAACACCTTGCGCACCAGTGGCTCGAAGTGCTCGAGCGGCAGGGTGTCGTACGCGGGATCGAACGCGGCCTGGTCCCACTCGTCGGTGAACCGCTCCGCCGCGGCGTACCACGGCTCGTTCGCGTAGCGCGACCGCGACTCCGGGTCCTTGCCGAGCAGGGCGTAGTAGTGCCGGCCCTGGAAGTCCTGGTGGGTGAGGACGATCCGGTAGGTCTCCTCCGACACGTAGGGCTTGAGGATCTCGGCGGCGATCGCCGGGTGGTTGGCGACCGAGATCACTTTGCCCATGTCATGGCACAGCGCCCCGACGACGAGGTCGTCCGGCGCGCCGGCCCGCTCGGCGAGCGTCGCGGTCTGCAGCGCGTGCGCGAGCTGGCTCACGCCGAAGCCGCCGGCGAACGAGTCGAGCTGGCGCAGCATGGCGAGGATCCGGTCCGGGAGCTGCTCCTGGTAGGGGACGGTCTCCTGGGCGATGACCATCCAGTCGTCGACAGTGCTCTGGTCCATCCGCGTGAACGCCATCGCCGGCCTCCTCGGTGACTCCTTCAGGTCCGGCGAGCATGGCACGCCGGCCGCGGTACCGACGAGGTCAGGCACGGCACGACACGCGCGCAGCGCATCGCCGCCGGCAGGTCAGCCGCTCCCGGGGCGGAGCAGGGCGTCCAGCCAGGCGAAGTGCTCGACCGGCGGGTCCGCGTCGAGGCGCACGAGCGACGGCGGGCCGGCGGCGGGGCGATGCACCCGGTAGCCGAGCGCTCGCCGCAGGGTGGGATGCCCGAGGCTCACGTACACCACGACGCCGTCGGCGCCCTCGCCGGCGTGCCCGGTGTCGACAGCTGCGGGCGGGCTCTCCGTCCCGACGCCGAGCCGGGCTTCGAGCATGAGGACCAGCCCGGCCGGGTCGTGCTGGTCGGTCTGCGGTCGGAGCTCGGCGACCAGTGCATCGGCTCGCTCCACGAGGTTCCCGCGCAGGCCGTCGAGCCGGATCGCGACCTCGTCGGCCTCCTTCTCCCGGGGCAGCAGCACGAGGGTCGGAGCCACCGTGCCGTTCTGCTGGACGACGACATCCGCCTCGCGCACCCACCGCAGGCACAGCTCGTCGAAGAGCAGCTGCACCGTGCCGTCGGGCGACGCGCCGTTCGGACCGGGACGCGCGTCCACGGTCAGCGCCGCCACGGGAACGGGGACCGGACGCCGGTCGCGACACCCTTGACCCAGTCGCTGACGACGGTGGGGGTCACCGCGTCGAGCACGGTCGCGCCGACCGCGTCGACGCCGACCAGGTAGCGAGCCATCGGCAGCGGGCTGGCGAGCGCGAGCCGGATCGTCCGCGCGACCCAGACCGGTCCGGGCAGTCGACCGGAGCCGGTCGGGATGAGGCCCGCGCGGTCGTACGACGCCGCGTACGCGGTCGCGTCGAGCTTCGGCAGCCGAGCGACGCCCTCAGCCCAGACGCTGGTGCCGAAGCTGCCCGGCTCGACGAGGACGACCTTCACGCCGAACTGCGCGACCTCCATCCGCAGCGAGTCGCTGAGGGCCTCGAGCCCGTGCTTCGACGCGTGGTACCAGCCGAGGAGCGGGAAGGTGACGCGGCCGGCGATGCTCGACACGTTGACGATGCGCCCGTCGCCGCGGGCGCGCATCGACGGCAGCACGAGGCGGGCGATCCGCGCCGGCGCGAGCAGGTTGACCTCGAGCTGTGCGCGGGCGGCCTCGTCGCCGACGTCCTCGACCGCCCCGGGCTGGGCGTACCCGGCGTTGTTCACCACCGCCCACGGCCCGCCGTCGGTCATCGCCGCGATCTCGGCGAAGGCGCGCTCGGTCGACGCCACGTCGGTGACGTCGCACTGCACCGACCGGACGACGAACCCGCGCGCCAGCGCGGCGTCGCGCACCAGATCAGCCTTCGCGTCGCTGCGGACGGTCCCGATGACGTCGTACCCGGCTCCGGCCAGCTCGAGCACGGTGGCGAGACCGATGCCGCTGTTCGCCCCGGTCACCACGACGCTCTTGGCCACGGCACCTCCAGGCTGTGCCGCCCGGACGGCCGGCCCGCGCATTATCGCCGGACCGCCGAGCGGGCCGGGCGCGTCGGCTAGGGTGCGGCGCGATGACGCTGTCCGCGACGCCGCCTGCCGGCACGCCGCTGCCCGAGCGGCACCCCGCGGCGCCGGCGCCCGGCACCGACCTGCCGCCGCATTACCGGCACTGCTTCGGCTGCGGCAACGAGCACCCGACCGGGCTGCACCTGCGGGTCCGCACCGGAGCAGGCCTGCGCATCGAGGGGGAGTTCACCGTCGGCGGGGAGCACCAGGGCGCTGCCGGGCTGGCGCACGGCGGGCTGCTGGCCACGGCCTTCGACGAGACGCTCGGCTACCTGATGTGGCTGATCGGGCAGCCGGCGGTGACCGGACGTCTCGAGGTCGACTATCGCCGGCCGGTGCCCGTCGGCACGACGCTGCGGATCGCCGCCGAGGTCACCGGCGCGGCCGGCCGCAAGATCTACACCCGGGCCACCGGAGCGGTCGACGGCCAGGTCGCCGTCGAGGCGCGCGGGCTCTTCGTCACCGTCGCGTTCGAGCACTTCACGACGCACGGCGCCGCCGACCAGGAGCTCCCCGACGAGCTCGTCGAGCCGCACCGGGTGCGAAACCCGTACAACCCGTGACCGGGCCGGACCCGGCTGCGCGGACGGTCGAGGTGCTCCTGCGCCGCCTGGACGAGGGGCTGCCCCCGCCGACGTACGCGCATTCCGGCGACGCCGGTGCGGACCTCTGCGCCGCCGTCGACGTCGAGCTCGCGCCGGGGGAGCGGGCGCTCGTCCCGACCGGGGTCTCCATCGCGCTGCCGGAGGGGTATGCGGCGTTCGTGCAACCCCGGTCGGGGCTCGCGGCGCGGCACGGGGTCAGTGTGGTGAACACCCCGGGCACGGTGGACGCGGGGTACCGCGGCGAGATCATGGTCGTCCTGATCAACCTCGACCGGACCGAGGCGGTCCGGTTCGCGCGTGGCGACCGGATCGCGCAGCTGGTCGTCCAGCGGGTCGAGCGGGCCGAGTTCCGGGAGGTCGCGGAGCTGCCGGCGTCCGCGCGCGGGACGGGCGGCCACGGGTCGACCGGCGGAGTTGCGATGATGGTCCCCGGTACGCCGGAGCAGCCGGCGTCGGAGGAGGAGCGGTAGATGGCGTTCGGCCGCAAGAAGCGCAAGGACGACGCGGACGACGCCGGGCTCGAGGCTGCGGCGGCAACAGCAGCCGCCGAGCCGGCCCGCCCGGCGACGACCGGGCCGTGGGACGCTGCCGACGAGCCCGACGACGACCGCTCACGGATCGACCTCGGCGGGCTGCGCGTCCTCGTCCCACCTGGTGTCGAGGTCCGCGTCGAGGTGAGCCCGGAGGGGCAGGTCGTCGCCGCGACCGCGGTGGACCGCGGCAGCCAGCTGCAGCTCAACGCCTTCGCCGCGCCACGCTCGGACGGGATCTGGGGAGAGGTGCGCGCGGAGATCGCCGAGGCGCTGCGGGCGCAGGGCGGCAGCGCGGAGGAGGTGGCGGGCCCCTACGGCGCCGAGCTGCGCGCCCGCATCCCGTCGGGGTCCGGCGGCACGACGCCGGCCAGGTTCGTGGGGACGGACGGGCCGCGCTGGTTCCTCCGGGGGATGATCACCGGTCCGGCCTCGACGGACGCGGCCCAGGCCGAGCGGCTGCTCGAGGTCTACCGCGAGACCGTCGTCGTGCGCGGGGCCGACGCCATGGCGCCACGCGACCCGCTGGGGCTGCGACTGCCGCGGGACGCGCAGACCCCGGAGGTGGACGCGGAGCCGGAGCAGGTGACGGAGGAGCTCCGCCCCTTCGAGCGCGGCCCGGAGATCACCGAGATTCGCTAGGGGGGACTGCTCGGTCCCTCGCGACGGCGAGCGCGGCGACCGCAGCGCGCCCGAGCCGCGACCGGTCCGCGGCCAGGTCGACCAGCGAGAGGGTGCGCAGCGCTGCCCGCGGCAACGTCCGCGCGAGGTGCTCCGCCGTGGCCAGCGGGTGCGCGAGATCGTCGACCACCGCCGCGATCCCCGCCGGGACAGCGATCCGGGACAGCTCGCCGTCGGGCAAGCGCTCGGTGTCGCCGGCCGCTCGCAGCGCGGCGACCAGGCTGGCCGGGTCGTGCCGGCGCCACGAGCGAGCCACCTCGTCGGCGATCCACGGCAGCGCAGCCGGGTCCCTGGCGAGCTCGGCGAGCACCGGCTCCACCCCCTCGCGCGCGACCCGATCGGCCACGTGCCGGTTCGCGGCGGCGGCAACGGTCGTGGGACCGGTCAGGCCCGGCAGGCAGAGCACGAC
>DATLNF010000117.1:0-18168 GCA_035536955.1 Mycobacteriales bacterium
GGTCCCGATGGTCCCGTCCACTCCGCTCGGCATGTTCTCGGGCGCGAGCTACGTGCCGGAGCGGTTCGAGCTGCTGCCGGGGGACCGGCTCGCCCTGGTCAGCGACGGCATGCTCGACGCCGCGCCGGAGGGCGGCGAGCCCTTCGGCGAGCAGCGGCTGACCGAGGCGCTGCACGCGACCCGCGAGCTGTCGGCGAGCGAGACCGTGCGCCGGCTGACGTCGGCGGTGCTGGCGCACCGGGCCGGTCGGCTCGCCGACGACGCGACCGCCGTCGTCCTCGACTGGCGCGGTGTCGACGGGCGCGACGGCTAGCGACGCAAGGGTCAGGCGCAGGCGTCCAGCGTGACGCGGGGACCCGACCCCGCGACGGACGTGCGGGCGCGGTCGGCCGCCCACCGCTGCAATGCCGCGCGCAACTCGGCCGCGGCCGTCGCGTCGTCCATCACGATGGCCGCTGACGTGCATGCGAGCGTGCCCTCCCGCCAGCTGACGTAGCGGTCGCCGGCCCAGTCGTCGACCTCGTCGAAGACGTCGGCGTAGTCGCGGTCCCCGCCCACGGCGAGCGTGAGCAGCAGACCGAGCTCACCCAGCACGCCGTGGTCGACGACCGCCCCGCGGGCCCGTGGCGCGCCGACCGGCTGCGGCTGGTCGCCGGCGAGGTACGACGCGATGTGCAGCAGGTGCTCCGACGACGACGGCGGTCGCTCGAACGCGGCATCGAGGCCGGCCTGCCCACGCGCGTCGCGCAGCGCCCGGACGAACTCCGGACCGGCCTCGTAGGGGAAGCCGAAGAGCGCGAGCAGGACGTCGGGTACGTCGGCGGCCGCGTCGCCGTACAGCTCCTGCTCCTCCTGGGCCATCTCCCCGCGCTCGTCCGACGACAGCTGGTCGCGGTACGCGTCCTCGACGACGCTCGCGTCGCCTTCGACGAGGCCGAGGTAGCCGAGGAACGCCTCGTCGTCGCGGTCCTCCAGGTCCGGTCGGTCCAGCTCGAAGTGCTGGTCCTGGAGGGCGTGGGTGAGCTCGTGCACCAGGACGGCGCGCACCAGCGGCGTCGCCTCGTCACCGCGCACCACGAGCTCTTTCGTCTCCGCGTCGTAGAAGCCGGCCACCGTGTCGCCCGTGAGCGACTCGACGGCCGAGTCCAGGTCGAGGCCCGGCTCGACGAGGCCCAGGGCCTGCAGCGTGACCCCCGCCTCGGGCTCCGGCTCCGCCGCCTCCGGTGCCCCCGCGTCGTCCTCCTCGGCCTCGTCCTCGGCGAGCAGCCGGGCGCGGAACTCCTCGTCGTCCAGCAGCGTCACGTCGACCGGCGTGCGGAACCGCAGCCCGCGGGCCTCCTCGACGAACTCACTGAGCTCGGGCACGAGGGCGCGGATGTCCCGAGCCTCCGGCGGGCGAGCCGACTCGCGGCGCACCGCGTACGACCCTGCGCCGGCGAGGAGGGCGACGACGTCGAGCACGGCGATCGCGGCCAGCCAGGTCGCACGTCGCCCGCGCGGTCCGCGGGGCAGCGGCTCCGGAGCCGGCCAGTAGGCCGTCACGCCCCCGCGCTCTCGACGACGCAGAAGACGTTGCCCTCGGGGTCGCCGGCGACGAACCACCTGGCCCCGAGGTCGCTGATCGTCGGACCCGCCGTGCCGCCGAGACCGACGACGCGGGCGCGTGCGCCCTCTAGGTCGGCGGACCGGAAGTCGACGTGCACGCGGTTCTTGCCGGGGGTCAGGTCGGCAACCCGCTGCAGGGCCATCGCGGTCACGTCCCTGGTCGCGCCGGCGAGGAAGACGAACGGGCCGTCGGCGTGGGCGACGCGCTGCCCGGTGAGCGCGGCCCAGAACGCGGCAAGCCGATCGGGGTCGGCACAGTCGATGGTGACGTGCATGGGCGCGCCCAGGACCAGCGTCGAGGCGTCGTCGTCCATCGCCCCATCCTGCCCCACCGGCCCGGCTAGAATGGCGTTCGGTTCGACGGAAGGGCGGGCGGATGCAGGCGTTCCACTTCGCGTCCGTCGACGACGTGCACAGCCGGCTGGCCGCCGCCGGCTATCTCGCTGACTCGGCGATCGCGACGACCGTGTTCCTCGCCGACCGGCTGGAGAAGCCGCTGCTCGTCGAGGGACCGGCCGGCGTAGGCAAGACCGAGCTCGCCAAGGCGGTCGCGACCGCGATCGGCGCCGAGCTCATCCGGCTGCAGTGCTACGAGGGTCTCGATGAGTCCCGCGCGCTCTACGAGTGGAATTACAAGAAGCAGCTGCTGCGGATCCAGGTCGCGAAGTCCGACGACGCCGATGCCTCGTGGTCGGAGGTCCACGACGACATCTTCGGCGAGGAGTTCCTGCTCCCTCGGCCCCTGCTCAACGCTATCCGGCGCACCGAGCCGACGGTGCTGCTCGTCGACGAGACCGACAAGGCCGACGTCGAGGTCGAGGGGCTGCTGCTCGAGGTGCTGAGCGACTACCAGGTCACCATCCCCGAGCTCGGCACCATCACCGCGACGCGCAAGCCGATCGTGGTGCTGACGTCCAACGCGACGCGGGAGCTCTCCGAGGCGCTCAAGCGCCGCTGCCTCTACCTGCACCTCGACTACCCGGCGTTCGAGCGCGAGAAGGCGATCGTGCTGTCCCGGGTGCCGGAGGTCGGCGAGCGGCTGGCCGAGGAGCTGGTCCGGACGGTCCGCGCGCTGCGCGCCCTCGAGCTGAAGAAGTCGCCCTCGATCGCGGAGAGCATCGACTGGGCCCGGACTCTCGTCGCGCTGGGTCTCGACACGCTCGACGAGGCCGCCGTCCGGGACACGCTGGGGGTCGTCCTCAAGCACGTAGGCGACCACACCCGGGCGGCCGGTCACCTCAAGCTCGGGGACGCGGGACGGGAGTGAGCGGGCTCGTCGACCGCACCGTGGAGCTGGTCGGCGCGATGCGCCGCGCGGGCATCCCGGTGAGCCTCGCCGAGGACATCGACGCGGTGCGCGCGCTCGCCTCGGTGCCGCTGCTCGACCGGGAGGCGCTGCGCGCCGGGCTCGCGGCCACCACCGTCAAGCGCCCGGCGCACCGGCCGGCGTTCGACACGCTGTTCGACCTCTACTTCCCGCCCATGGTCGGCACCCTCGACGAGCGAGCGATCGTCGATGCCGAGACGCCGGGCGGGGTCGCCGAGACAAGGCCGGAGGGTGACCTCGCCGCGGCCGTGCGCGAGGCGCTGCGCGACCAGCTCCGGCAGCTGCTGCTCGCCGGCGACGATGCCGACCTGCGGCGGCTCGCGCGCGAGGCCGTCGCGGCCCTGGGCCGCGCGGACACCCAGCCCGGCCGGCAGAGCTACTTCTCCTACCGCGTCCTGCGCGCCCTGGCGCCGGAGACCCTGATGGCCGGGCTGCTCGCGGCGATGCTCGGCGACGCCCCGCGCGGCGGTCTCGCGGAGCAGGTGGCGCGCCAGACGATCTCCGAGGGCCTCGCGCGGTTCGAGGAGCTCGTCGACGCGGAGGTACGGCGGCTGCTCGCCGAGGACAAGGGCGTCGAGCAGGTCGCGAAGACCGCCGTGCGCACGCTGCCGGAGGACATCGACTTCATCCGCGCGACCACCGCGGACGTCGCCGAGCTGCGCCGTACCGTGCTGCCGCTGGCGCGACGGCTCGCCGTCCGGCTCACCGCGCGACGTCGGCTCGGCCGTCGGGGCCGGCTGGACTTCCGCCGTACCGTCCGCGCGTCGCTGTCGACGGGCGGGGTGCCCGTCGTCACGCACCACCGGCCGCACAAGCCGCACCGACCGGAGCTGGTCATCCTCTGCGACGTCAGCGGATCGGTCAGCGCGTTCGCGCGCTTCACGCTGATGCTCGCCTACACGCTGCGCGAGCAGTTCGGGAAGGTGCGCGCGTTCGCCTTCGTCGACACGTGCGACGAGGTCACCGAGTTCTTCGCGACCGACGACTTCACCGAGGCGATGCGCCGCCTGACGCAGGAAGCCGAGCTGGTCTGGTTCGACGGGCACAGCGACTACGGCCACTCGATCGAGGTGTTCGCCGAGAGGTACCCCGACGCGGTCGGTCCGCGGACGTCGCTGCTGATCCTCGGTGACGCGCGCAACAACTATCGGGCCACCGGAACGACGACGCTGCGGCGGCTCGCGCACCAGGCGAGGCACACGTACTGGCTCAACCCGGAGCCGCGGATGTACTGGAACTCCGGTGACTCCGCCGTCCGCGACTACGAGCCGCTCGTCGACGAGATGGTCGAGTGCCGCAACGCGGCGCAGCTGCAGGCGTTCATCACCCGGCTGCTGCCGGTCTGAGCGTCGCGGCCTACCGCGATCGGCCAACCCGCGCGGATAGGCTCGGTCGTGTGGCAGCGCGACGTCGGCTCGGGGTGATGGGCGGTACGTTCGATCCCATCCACCACGGTCACCTCGTCTGCGCCTCCGAGGTCGCCAGCCTCTTCGACCTCGACGAGGTCGTGTTCATCCCCACCGGCATGCCGTGGCAGAAGCACGAAGGCGGCGTGTCTCCCGCGGAGCACCGGTACCTGATGACGGTCATCGCGACCGCGACCAACCCGCAGTTCTCGGTGAGCAGGCTCGAGATCGACCGCGCCGGTCCGACGTACACGATCGACACGCTGCGAGCGCTGCGGGCCGAGCGCGGTGACGTCGACCTCTTCTTCATCACCGGCGCCGACGCCCTGTCGCAGATCCTGACCTGGCGCGACCCGGCCGAGATGCTCGCGCTCGCCCACTTCGTCGGCGCGACCCGGCCCGGCTACCCGCTGACCGGCGCAGAGCTGCCGACCGAGTCGGTCACGCTGGTCGAGATCCCGGCGCTCGCGATCTCGTCGTCGGACTGCCGGGACCGGGTACGCCGGGGCGCGCCGATCTGGTACCTCGTCCCCGACAGCGTCGTGCGCTACGTCGAGAAGCACGGTCTCTACCCCCCGGACGCGGCGTGATCCCCCCGCTCGGCCCGAAGGGCCGCCGCCGCAAGCGGCGGTTCGGCCGCTCGCGCACGCGCCGGGGACCGGTGGAGACCACCGCCACGCGGGGTGCGGCGGTGACGCCGGGCGAGCGCGTCGGCGAGACGTGGGGTGCCACCACGTGGTTCGACGAGATGCAGCCGGTCGTCGACGAGTGGCCGATGCCGACTCCGGAGCCCGAGCCGGAGCCCGAGCGAGAGCCCGCGCCGCCTCTCGCCGTACCTGTGCCGGACCTCGGCGAGCGGCCGTCTCCGCGGCCGCCGGCGGCGGTCGCCCAGGCGTTGCGACCGAGCGGGTCGAGCCGGCTGCAGAAGCGCCGGCAGCGGACCCGCCGGCGCCGCCTCGGCGGGGTGGCTTCGGTCGTCGCGCTCGGCCTGGTCGCGGTGCTGGTCGCGGCGTTCGTGGTCAACGAGGCGGTGACCCGCGACGACGACCCGCCGGTGGTCGGCCGGACCCAGCGGACGCTGCTGCTGCAGGTGCGCGCCGCGAACGGACTCGCCCAGTCCAGCGTGCTGGTGGGGCACGACCCGGCGAAGAACCGCGCTGCGATGGTCTTCGTGCCACCCGGGGTGCTCGCGCTGGCGCCGGGCCTCGGCACGGTGCCGTTCGAGCAGGCGCTCCAGCTGCGCGGCGCGACCGCGTCCCGCGGCGCGCTGTCCGAGCTGCTGGGCGTGACGGTGGACCACGACTGGACGTTCACGGAGGCGGGCTTCGTCGCCCTCATCGATCGGCTCGGCGGGGTGCGGGTGGACGTCGACGTCGACGTCGTCGCACCCGTGGGCGGTGGGCGCAAGGTGCTCCTCGTCTCGCCCGGCGACGACCAGGACCTGACCGGCGCCGACGCGATCGCGTTCGCGAAGTACCTCGCGCCCGGGGAGGACCAGCTCGGTGCGCTGCCGAGGTTCCAGGAGGTGCTGGAGGGCATCCTGGACAAGGTGTCCGACCCGGCCGACCTGGTGCCGATTCTCACGGCGGTCGGTCGCGCCGCCCCGGCGACGCTGTCCCCGGCCGGTCTCGCCGACTTCGTCGCCGGACTCGCCGCGGACCGGCGGGCGGAGCAGGTCTCCTACGCCAGCCTGCCGGTCGTGCGGATCGAGAGCGGCGCGCCGCGGCTGCGGTACCGCCTCGACGAGGTGGCCGCGCTCGAGCTGATCAAGCGCGACTTCGCCCCGTCGGTGCCCGAGGGGCGCTTCGACGGCGACAAGCGGGTGATCATCCAGAACGGCGTCGGCGCGCCCGGGTTCACGACCACCGCGCAGCAGAAGCTGAGCTCGGCCGGGTTCGACATCGTCAAGACCGGCAACGCCAACCGCTTCGACCACGCGACGTCAGTGATCCTCGTCCGCGACGCGACCGCGGCGTCGTCGCAGCTCGGCGCCGAGGTCGCTCGCGTGCTCGGCCTGAAACCCGCCGCCGTCCGGGTCAACCCGCAGCGCAACACCGTGACCGACGTCATCGTCATCCTCGGGCGGGACTACCGGCCCTAGCCGCGGCGTTGGACCGATGTGCGACCCTGGTGTCGTCGTACCGCCCTACCCCGAGACGAAGGACTGCTCTTGCCCGCACAGCCCCGCGCGATCGAGCTCGCCCTCGCGGCCGCCCAGGCCGCCGCCGACAAGCAGGCGCACGACGTCGTGCTGCTGGACGTGAGCGAGCAGCTCGTCATCACCGACTGCTTCGTCATCGCCTCCGCCCCCAACGAGCGACTCGTCGGCGCCATCGTCGACAGCGTCGAGGAACGGCTTCGGGGGCTCGGCGCCAAGCCGGTGCGTCGAGAGGGCGAACGCGACGGGCGCTGGGTGCTGCTCGACTTCGTCGACGTCGTCGTGCACGTCCAGCACAGCGAGGAGCGCACGTTCTACGCGCTCGAGCGGCTGTGGAAGGACTGCCCGGCCATCCCGTTCGTCGACGCCGCCGCACCGCCGGCCCGTGAGGCCGCCGAGGGCGCAGGTCGGTGACCGCCGGGCCCGAGCTGATCCTGTGGCGCCACGGCCGAAGCGAGTGGAACGCCGCCGGCCGGTTCCAGGGCCAGCTCGAGTCCGACCTGGACGAGCTCGGCCGGCAGCAGGCCGCCGACGCCGCCGCCAAGCTCGCCGCCCTCCGCCCGTCGCGGTTGGTCAGCTCGGACTCGGCGCGGGCTCGCGACACGGCGGCCGCGCTGGCCACCGCCACCCGCCTGCCGGTGACCTACGACGCCCGGCTGCGCGAGATCGACCTCGGCGCCTGGAGCGGGCTGACCCGCGACGACGTACGCGAGCGGTTCCCCGACGAGTACGCCGCCTGGCAGGAAGGTCGCGACGTCGTCCGCGGTGGCGGAGAGACGTTCGCGACCGTGGGGGAGCGCGCCGTCGCGGTGGTCGCGGAGAGCCTCGCGGGGCTGGCTGAGGAGGCCGGCCCGCTGGTTCTCGTGACGCACGGCGGCACGGCGCTCAGCGCCCTCGTGGTGCTCCTCGAGCTGCCGGTGACAGTCCGGCGACGCCTCGGCCCGCTGGGCAACGCGCGCTGGTCACGGCTGTCGCCGGCGCCCGACGGGGTGGGCTGGCGACTGGCCGAGCACAACGCCGGCGTCGACGAGCGCTCGATCGCCGGCTTCGGCGACGACGTCGCCCGCCGCTAGTCCCGGCACCTAGAGGGGAGCCGTCCAGGGATCGCGCAGCTCGGCATAGCTCACGTCGAGCATCAGCGCATCGATGTCAGCACCGGGGCTCTCGGCGTTCTTCGCCTCGCCCGCCCGCGCTGATGCCTCGTCGGTGAAGCACACGACGAGCGTGAACCGATCGGGCCCGTGCCACGCGAGCGCCCCGCCCAGCACCTCCGGCCGGGCGACGGCGAGCCACTCGGCATCGGCGGCGAGCACGCGCTCGAATGTGGGTCGGTCCGTCACGCGGGCTCGGATGACCTGGGCGAAGCCGCTCCGCGCAGGGATCGTCGACACGAAGTCGCTTACCTCGGTCGCCAGGTCGGGGCGCGGCCGGACGGCGTCGAGTGACCCCAGGTCGGCCCACCACGGGGGGCTCTCGTCGCCGTCCCCGCGCGCACGCGGTACGTCGAGCAGAGCCACGAGGCGTCCGTCGTCGGTGACGCCCGCTACGCCGCGGGCGCCGGACCCTCCCGCGAGAACCTGGAGCGCGTCACGTACGGATCGACCGTCCGCGACACTCATCTCGATGTAGTTCACCGACGTTCCCCCCGAGCGGACCCAGTGAGCGAGGAGCGTAAGGGGAGACGAGGGGTGCCACCAGGGCACGTCGGCGCGGCCGGCGGCACCTACCCGGCCATCGAGTTTTCGTGCCGGAGCAGGCTCGACTAGACTGGCGCACGTTCCACGGGGCTTTAGCTCAGTTGGTAGAGCATCACGCTGGCAGCGTGAGGGTCAGGAGTTCGAGTCTCCTAAGCTCCACAACCTCTGGACCGCGGTCGCGCGATTCGTGGCCGCCGCGCCGCGTGGCTCCCGCGCCGCGCGACGGCTCGTCGCTACCCTGCCGCCATGACGACGAGGAGAGCGGCCTCGGCCGCCAAGCCCCAGCGCAGCAGTGCCTCCGGGTCCGGACGCTCCGGTGCCGGACTCGACGGCTACTTCTCGATCTCCGAGCGCGGCTCCACGGTCGAACGCGAGGTGCGCGGCGGGCTCGCCACGTTCTTCACGATGGCTTACATCGTCGTCCTCAACCCGTTGATCATCGCCACCGTCGCTGACAAGGACGGCCAGCTCCTCGGCGACGGCACGGCGCCGGGTGGGATCGGCGACTCGATCGGCAAGGTGGCGGCGGTGACCGCCCTCGTGGCCGCGGTCATGACGATCGTGATGGGCCTCGTCGGGCGCTACCCCTTCGCACTGGCGACCGGGCTCGGGCTCAACGCCTTCGTCGCGTTCAGCGTCGCCGCGGAGATGTCGTGGGAAGACGCGATGGGCCTCGTCGTGCTCGAGGGCCTCGTCATCACGGTGCTGGTGCTGACCGGGTTCCGGGTCGCGGTCTTCAACGCCATCCCGCTGCAGCTGAAGACCGCGATCAGCGTGGGCATCGGCCTGTTCATCGCGCTGATCGGGTTCGTCGACGCCGGCTTCGTGCGTCGCACCGACGTCGGCCCGGTCCCGGTGCAGCTCGGGGTGGCCGGCGACCTCAAGGGCTGGCCGACCGTCGTCTTCGTCTTCGGGCTCCTGCTCACCGCCGCGCTGGTCGCCCGGCGGACGCGCGGGGCCATCCTCATCGGCATCATCGCGTCGACCCTGCTCGCGATCGTCGTCGAGGCGGCCACGGACACCGGGCCGTCGTTCACCCCTGGTGACCCGCCGACGATCAAGCCGGAGGGCTGGCAGCTCAACGTGCCGAAGCTGCCGGACAAGGTGTTCGACACGCCGGACCTGAGCCTGCTCGGCGACTTCTCGCTGTTCGGCGGCTTCGCGCGCGCCGGTGTGGTCGCCGCGCTGCTCCTCGTGTTCACCCTGCTCATCACCGACTTCTTCGACACGATGGGCACCGTCGTCGGCGTCGGCGCCGAGGCGGGGCTGCTCGACGACGACGGCCGGCTCCCCGGCGCCGAGCGGGTGCTCGTCGTCGACTCGCTCGCCGCCGTGGCCGGCGGCGCAGCCAGCGCGTCGTCGAACACGACCTACCTCGAGTCGGCGGCCGGCGTCGGCGAGGGCGCCCGCACCGGGCTCGCGAGCGTCGTGACCGGCAGCCTGTTCCTGCTGGCGCTGTTCTTCACGCCCCTCGTCGCGATCGTGCCGTTCGAGGCGGCGTCACCGGCGCTGGTCGTCGTCGGGTTCCTGCTGCTGACGCAGGTGCGCAACATCGACTTCGAGGACTACGCGCTGGCGATCCCGGCCTTCCTGACGATCGTGATCATGCCGTTCACCTACTCGATCGCGAACGGCATCGGCGCCGGCTTCGTCTCCTACGTGGTCCTGCGCAGCGCACAGCGGCGTCACGACGAGGTGCACCCGCTGCTGTGGGTCGTGGCCGCGCTGTTCACGGTGTACTTCGCGCTCGACCCGATCGAGCGGCTGCTCGGCGTCTGACCCGGCCCAGCACGACCTCGTTCCGGTGCGTCCTGCAGTGCTGGTAGATCTAGCCGGGTAATAGCCCGCTAACTCCACCAGCAATGCGAAAATCCACGCCGACTAGAGTCGGTCTACGTGACTGACGCGCCGCGCCCCGACGGCATCGACCCGGACCGGCTGCGGATCTGCCTCGAGGTCCTGGCCGAGGTCCACGCACTGCCGCTCGACCACCCCGACGCGGTGCGCGTCAGGCGCGCCACGTCGAGCCTGGTCAAGACGATCAAGGTGCTGCATCGCAAGGCGCGCCGGGAGGCCGACGCGCGGGTAACCGCGTCGACGGCGACCGCGGCACCGGGGCGGATCGACGACGAGACCCGCGGGATCGCGCTCACCGAGCCGGAACCCGGCACGACGAGCGTGGGCCGGCTGCACCGCCCGCGGTCCTGCTACGTCTGCAAGCAGCGCTACCACGAGATCCACCCCTTCTACCACCAGCTCTGCCCGCCCTGCGCCGACCTCAACTGGGCGAAGCGCGAGGCGCGGACCGACCTGTCCGGACGACGCGCGCTGCTCACCGGAGGCCGGGCGAAGATCGGCATGTACATCGCCCTGCGCCTCCTCCGCGACGGGGCGCACACGACGATCACGACCCGCTTCCCGAACGACGCGGTACGTCGCTTCGCCGCGATGCCGGACAGCGCCGAGTGGCTGCACCGGCTGCGGATCGTCGGCGTCGACCTGCGCGACCCGCGGCAGGTCGTCGCGCTCGCGGACACGGTCGCCGACCAGGGACCGCTGGACGTGCTCATCAACAACGCCGCGCAGACGGTACGGCGTACCCCCGGCGCCTACTCGCAGCTCGTCGCGGCGGAGGCGGCGCCGCTGCCGGCCGGCACGCTTCCCGAGGTCGTCACGCTCGGGTCGCCGGCGCACGAGCACCCGCTGGAGCTCGGGACCCACGCCTTCGATGCCGACGAGCTCACCGCGCTGTCGCTGACGAGCCGGTCGGCATCGCTCGACCGGGTCGCCGCCAGCACGGCCATCGACGCCGGCGGGCTGGTGCCGGACCTGGCCGCCGCGAACAGCTGGACCGACCGGGTCCACGAGGTCGACGCGCTCGAGCTGCTCGAGGTCCAGCTGTGCAACGTGACCGCGCCGTTCATCCTGGTCAGCCGGCTGCGGCGCTCGCTCGCCGCGGCGCAGGCCGACCGGACCTACGTCGTGAACGTCTCGGCGATCGAGGGGCGCTTCAACCGCGGGTACAAGGGCGCCGGCCACCCGCACACCAACATGGCGAAGGCCGCCCTCAACATGCTGACCCGGACCAGCTCCGAGGACCTCTACACCGACGGCATCCTCATGACGAGCGTGGACACCGGGTGGATCACCGACGAGCGGCCGCACCCGACGAAGGCGCGGCTCGCCGAGGAGGGCTTCCACGCGCCGCTCGACCTCGTCGACGGCGCAGCCCGGGTCTACGACCCGATCGTGCGGGGGGAGCGGGGCGAGGACCTCTTCGGCTGCTTCCTCAAGGACTACCAGCCCAGCGCCTGGTAGCCGGCTGCGCGCGATGCCCCCGTTCCTCGCCGCGCGTGCGAGGCTCGACGCGTGCAGCGTGTGCTCGTCATCGCCGACTCCCTGGCCTTCCACGGCCCGGAGCGTCCGGAGCTGCTGACCCACGAGGGGCTCTGGCCCAACGTGATGGCTCGGCAGCTCGGCGTACGGGTCGACTGGTCGGTCGGGTTCGGCTGGACGGCGCGCGACGGCTGGTGGGCGCTGACGAAGGACCCGGTCGTCTACTCCCTGCTGCTGCCGCGCGCAGACGTGGTGGTGCTGGCCCTCGGCGGCATGGACCACCTCCCCGCGATGGTCCCGACGTACCTGCGCGAGGGGCTCGCCTTCCTGCGGCCCGGCGCGGTACGACGCGCGGCGCGGCGCGTGTTCCACCGCGCTCACCCCTACGGCGTGCGGGTCCTCGGCGGGCGCCTGCGGGTCCTGCCGCAGGCCGCGACGGACGCCTACCTCACCCGCACCGTCGAGGCGCTGCGCGTCGTGCGGCCGGGCATCCCGGTCCTCGGCGTCGTGCCGCCGCCGTACCGCTCGGCCTACCACGGCCACGGCCACGTCACGTCGACGCATGCCGCCGCCGTCGCCGCGAGCCGGCGGTGGGGGACCGCCCACGACGTGCCGCTGGTCGACCTCGACGAGATCGTCACGCCGT
Organism: Mycobacteriales bacterium; assembly: GCA_035536955.1. Lineage (GTDB taxonomy): Bacteria > Actinomycetota > Actinomycetes > BP-191 > BP-191 > DATLNF01. The sequence goes on from DATLNF010000117.1 coordinate 12,176, forward strand.
ACGCCGACCGGGGCGACCTCAACCCGGACGGCCTGCACTGGGGCTGGGCGGCGCACGACGCCGTCGGCCGAGCTTTCGCCGAGGCGCTCGCTCGCGCGGCGCAGCAGTGACGCAGCCGTGACGCCGGAGTGGACGGCGGAGCACGTCGTCGACGCGTCGTCGGCCGCCGAGCTCATCGGCGCGCAGTTCCCCGACCTGCGCGGCGCCGCAGTCCGGCCGCTCGCGACGGGCTGGGACAACACGGTCCACGTGGTCGGTGAAACCTGGGTCTTCCGGTTCCCGCGCCGTGAGCCGGCGCTCACCTGCTTCGACCGCGAGGTCGCGGCGCTGCCGCTGCTGGCCCCGATGCTGCCGCTCGCGATGCCGGTGCCCGAGCGGATCGGGGTGCCGCAGGGCGACTACCCGTGGCCGTTCTGGGGAGCCCGGCTGCTGCCCGGCCGCGAGCTCGCCGACGCGCACCTGCCCGACGACCGTCGGGAGCGCGCGGCCGTCGCGACCGGGGAGTTCCTCTCGGCACTGCACCGCACCGCGCTTCCGGAACATGTGCTGGCGCACGTCCCGGTCGACCCCATGCGGCGCGGCGATGCGGCGTATCGCGCCGGCCTTGCCGCGGAGCGCCTCGACCGCCTCGCCGAGGCGGGGACCTGGACCCACGACGCCGACGTCGCGAGCCTCCTGGACCTGGCAGCCGGGCTGGCCGCGCCCGCCGGCCCGGTCGTCCTCTCCCACGGTGACCTGCACGCGCGGCACCTGCTGGTCGACGAGGCCGGCGCCGCGGCCGGCGTCATCGACTGGGGCGACCTGTGCCGCGCGGACGCCGCCGTAGACCTCTCGATCGCGTACGGCGCTTTCGCCGGCCGGTCGCGAGCCGCGCTGCTGTCGGCGTACGGGCCGATGACGCCGGAGCAGGACGTGCGGGCGCGCGTCCTCGCGCTGTTCCTCTGCGCCGCGCTGGCGGAGTACGCCGCCGCCGAGGCCAGGCCGGAGCTGCTCGCCGAGGTGCTGCGCGGGCTGCGTCGCGCCGTGTCGGACTGACGCAGCGGCCGTCCGGCAACAGATCAGTAGGGAACGGAGTTCTTCGTTGTGTACGATCGCCGCCATGCGAGCCGTCGTACGACTTCTCCTCCGCGAGCCGCGCTGACCAGCAACACCAGCGTGGCGACCCCTCCCTGCGAGGGGTCTTCTCGTTTCCGGAGACTGGAGGGATCGATGACCGACGCCGTCGAAGCGGCCGCGACGGGCGCGGACGCCGTACGTGACGACCACTACGACGTCCACGCGGCCGAGGCCAAGTGGCTCGACGTCTGGGCGGAGCTGGGCCTCTACCGCGCCGGCGACGATGACGACCCGCGGCCGCGCAAGTACATCCTCGACATGTTCAGCTACCCGTCGGGCGACCTCCACATGGGCCACGCCGAGGCGTTCTCCATCGGCGACGTCGGCGCGCGCTACTGGATGATGCGCGGCTACAACGTCCTGCACCCGGTCGGCTTCGACTCCTTCGGCCTGCCCGCCGAGAACGCCGCGATCAAGCGCGGGCTGGACCCGGTCGCCTGGACGTACGCGAACATCGCGACGCAGGCCGAGGGCTACCGGAAGTTCGCGGTGAGCTTCGACTGGAGCCGTCGACTCGCGACCTCGGACCCCGACTACTACCGCTGGACGCAGTGGCTGTTCCTGCGGTTCTTCGAGCGCGGACTGGCCTACCGCAAGGCGAGCCCGGTCAACTGGTGCCCCAACGACCAGACGGTCCTGGCCAACGAGCAGGTGATCAGCGGCCGGTGCGAGCGCTGCGACGCCGTCGTCACGAAGCGCAACCTGACCCAGTGGTACTTCCGGATCACCGAGTACGCCGACCGGCTGCTCGACGACATGGCGCAGATCGAGGACGGCTGGTCGGACCAGGTCCTGACGATGCAGCGGAACTGGATCGGCCGCTCGGTCGGCGCCGAGGTCGACTTCGTCGTCGAGGGCCGCGCCGAGCCGGTGACCGTCTTCACGACCCGGCCGGACACGCTGTTCGGCGCGACGTTCTTCGTGGTCGCGGTCGACAGCGACCTGGCGGCCGAGCTCGCGGCAGGCAACGAGAGCGAGGCGGCGTACCTCGTCTACCGCGAGCAGGTGGCGGCCATCAGCGACGTCGAGCGCCAGGCCACCGATCGCCCGAAGACCGGCGTCTTCCTGGGCCGGTACGCGATCAACCCCGTCAACGGCGAGCGGATGCCGATCTGGGCCGCCGACTACGTGCTGGCCGACTACGGCACCGGGGCGATCATGGCCGTCCCCGCGCACGACCAGCGTGACCTCGACTTCGCGCGCGCGTTCGACCTGCCGGTCAGGGTCGTCGTCGACAACGGTGAGACCGAGACCATCACGTCCGGCACTGCGGTGCCCGGCGACGGCCGGCTGGTGAACAGCGGTCAGTACGACGGCCTGTCCAAGGACGACGCGATCGAGCGGATCACGGCCGACCTGGCGAAGCAGGGCAAGGGCAAGAAGGCGGTCAACTTCCGGCTGCGCGACTGGCTGCTGTCCCGGCAGCGCTACTGGGGCGCGCCGATCCCCATCGTCCACTGCGCGACGTGCGGGGAGGTCGCCGTACCGGATGACGAGCTGCCGGTCCGCCTGCCGGAGTCCAGCACGGTCGACCTGGCGCCCAAGGGCGTCGCGCCGCTCGCGACGGCGACCGACTGGGTCAACGTCGCGTGCCCGACCTGCGGCGGTGCCGCGACGCGCGACTCGGACACGATGGACACGTTCGTCGACTCGAGCTGGTACTTCCTGCGCTACTGCTCGCCGACGTACCCCGACGGGCCGTTCGACCCGGCTGAGGTGCGGCGCTGGATGCCGGTCGCCGAGTACACGGGGGGTCGCGAGCACGCGATCCTGCACCTGCTCTACGCGCGGTTCTTCACGAAGGTCCTCTTCGACCTGGGGCTGGTCGACTGCGAGGAGCCGTTCACCCGGCTCTACAACCAGGGCATGGTCATCATGGCCGGCTCGAAGATGAGCAAGAGCCGCGGCAACCTGGTCAACCTGGGCGACGAGCTGGTCGCGCACGGTGTCGACGCGGTACGCGTCACGATGCTGTTCGCCGGCCCACCCGAGGAGGACATCGACTGGGCCGACGTCTCGCCGACCGGTGCTCTCAAGTGGCTGTCGCGCGTCTGGCGGCTGGCCGGCGAGATCGGGCCGGCGCCGGAGATCGACGAGGTCGAGGACCCGCCGCTGCGCCGGGTGACCCACGGCACGATCGCCGAGGTCACCCGGCTGGTCGAGGGCCACCGCTTCAATGTCGCGATCGCCCGGCTGATGGAGCTGACCAACGCGATCCGCAAGTCGGTCGACGCGGGTCATCTCGGCGCTCCCTCGGTGAACGAGGCGATGGCGGCGCTCACCACGATGCTGGCGGTGTTCGCGCCGTACACCGCGGAGGAGTGCTGGGAGCGGCTAGGTCACGCGCCCTCCGTGCACCAGCAGAGCTGGCCCGTCCACGACCCCGCGCTGTCGACGGCCCAGACGGTCACCTGCGTGGTCCAGGTCAACGGCAAGGTGCGCGACCGGCTCGAGGTCCCCCCCGACGTCGACGAGGCGGCGCTGCGCGAGCTCGCGCTGTCCTGCGACGGCGCGGAGCGCGCGATCGCCGGCGCCGCGGTGCGCACCGTCGTCGTACGCGCCCCCAAGCTCGTCAACATCGTCGTCTGACGCGACCGCCCGTCCCGCAACAAGATCATGAGTGACTACGAGCGATACGGCGCTCGTAGTCACTCATGATCTTGAATGCGCGGGGGCGCAGGACCTCAGGTCGCGCGGGTACGGCGGACGCGGGCCGTGACCGCGAGCGCGAGCAGGATGACCGCCGCCGGCGCCCACGGGTAGTCAGCACCCGTCGCGGGCAGCGGCTTCGGCTTGGGCTTCGGCGCGGGCTTCGGACCCGGCTGCGGCTGGACCGGCGGAGCAGGTAGCGGCCCCTTCGTGGTGCCGCGCGGGTTGACGTGGTCGAACATGTTCCGCGCGAGCTCGTAGCCGGTGTAGGTCAGCGCGTAGTCCGCAAGGCCGAACCGGTGGTCGTTCGCGAGCGTCGGCATCGGGAGCAGCGAACCCAGGATGCGGATCTGCCCGTCGCCGAGCGGGATCTCGCCGTACGTCACATCGCTCTGCTGGATCCGGCCGACCACCCGGCCGCCGGCCTTCTCGAACGACTCGGTCTCGACGACCCACTGCGTCTGGGTCAGGCCCTCGGCGTCCTCATCCGGGAGCGCGAACCCGATCGGCACGGGCTCGGTGATCTGGTGCCGGTGGTTGGCGCCCTCGGCCGCGCCGGGCTGGTCGACGTTGGCGGCCAGCGGGTCCTCGTAGGTGACCTCGAGCGCGCCCTCGAACTCGCGCTCGAACTCCACGTGCCCGGCGTACACCCCGGACTCGGTGACGGTGGCCGGCGGGACGACGCCCATCACCCCCAGGCCCTGCAGCGCTCCATCGGTCAGCACGAGGTTGCCGCCCTGCCGGACGAACGCCTTCGCCTTCGCGCCGATCGCCTTGTCCGTCGTGATCGCCGTGCGGTCGATCGCGACGAGCGTGTCGAACGTGGTGAGGTCGACAGCACCGGACCGCACCTGCTCGGGGCTCACTGCGGTGAGCTGCCCGGCGGCGACGAACGGCTTGAGCTCCTCGAACCAGTCGATGTTCGAGGCGTCGACGGCCTTCTGGACGGGGTCGGGCCACGCCGGTCCGCGGGTGAAGTCGATCGTGAGGTCGATCACCGTCGGAGCCTGGCCGACGATGCGGACCCGGTAGTCACCCGGCACCGGGTAGTTGAGGTCGACCTTCATGCCGGACTGGACGTAGGCGGCGAGCTGGTTGTAGTCCTTGACCTGCTCGACCCACTCGCCGTCGATGTTGCGGTCGATGTAGACCGCCAGGGTCGCGCCGGGGCTGACGCCCTGGACGTTCGAGTACGTCGTCTGCGCGCCGACGCCGCCGTTGTAGACGCCGTCGGCGGGGCCCTTCAGCGTGAACTCGTAGGTGGTGTCGGCGGTGCCGGTGTGCACGAGCGTCGTGTTCTCGTCCTCCTGTGCGTTGAGCCCGGCCGGCGCGACCGGCGGCGCCTTGGCCGCCTCGACGACGCGCTTCGGGTTCGTGAGGTACGCCGCGCGGCCCCGGAACCGGAAGGTCTGGTCCTCCGGGAGCAGCGAGTAGTTGAGCATCGAGTAGATGAGCGACTTGTTGCCGTCGACGTGCAGCTGCTCGGCGGTCTGGATGTAGCAGTTGCCGGTGCCGCAGTTGGCCAGGTGCGACAGCGACATCTCGTTGTCGATGCCGTCGGCGTCGAGGCCCATCGGGGAGTCGATCCAGTCACCGAACGCGCCGGTGACCGTGTAGTCGATGGTGTCCCAGATGGTGCCCCACTGCACGCCGTAGATCCGGCCGGTCTCGTCGCAGTCGTCGCTCGTCGGGTCCTCGACGAAGGCGCAGGAGGGCGGCTCGTCGTTCGGCTTGATGATCGGGTTCCACGCCAGCCGGGTCTCGGCGTCGGCCCACGCTCCCTTGGTGAACTGCAGGACCCGCCGGTCCTTGCCGTACGGCCGCTGGCTGCCGCCGAGCAGGGTGAACGAGAACGCCCGGTCGATGAGCTGGCCGTGCAGGTCGATCCCGCCGGTCCACTTCGGCTTGCCGTTGACCTTCGGGCCGATCGCCTGCAGCACCTTGCCGAAGCTGCGCGTCTCCGGCTCCGACCACGGCGTGTACGGCTTGTTCGTCCAGCCGATCGCCGGCCAGTCGCGGTTCATGTCGACGCCGTTGCCGTTGTAGCGCATGAACGCCGGGTTGCCGTTGGTGACGTCCCCGCGGCGCCAGCCGTCCGGGTTGGCGAGGACGAAGTAGACGCTGGAGCGGCGCAGGATCTCCCCGACGGGCATGCTCGTCTCGTCGGTCTCCATCACCGGCTGCTCGGGGCTCGTCGCGCCCCACGTGGCCAGGTCCTCCGCGGCGCG
>DATLNF010000118.1:0-4693 GCA_035536955.1 Mycobacteriales bacterium
CACGTCGGCCGCCGTGTCCCGCAGCGTCAGGAAGACCGTGCTCTGGCCGGGCCGCCGGGTCAGCTCGGTGATCTGCCCCTCGACCCAGACCCGGCCGAGGCGGGCGATCCACTCGCCGATGTGCCGGGACAGCGTGCGCACCGGCAGCGGCGACTCGGGGGTGTTCGCGGTCGGCACCCCGCCACCCTAGGGCGCGATCGGCCGCACGGCGCTACGCGTCGACGAGGGTTGCCTGGGCGGCGCCCGGGGCCTCGGCGGCGAGGGACTTCAGCCGGTTGTCGAATGCCATGACCACCGGCAGCCGGTTGGCGTGCGCCCGCTCGTAGTCGCGGAGCTGGATCAGCTCGGGCGCCTCGAGCCGGCGGATCCGAGCGCGCAGCGAGCCCAGCGTCAGGTGGTCGTAGTCGGCGAGCGGCAGCTCGTCGTGGTTGAGGGTCGCGCCGGGGGCGGCGTCCTCGACCAGCTCGGCGACCGGCTCGGACAGCTCGAACGGGTCGAGCACCGCCTCCACGGCGGCCTCTGCAGCCTGGGCGGCCTCGGCCGCCGTCGGCTCCCCGCGCAGCCGGGCCATGGTGTCCGCGCCGCGCGTCGCGAGGTCGTCGTACTCGTGGCGGACGACGTCCTTGAGCCTGATGGCACTCGTCGCGGCGGTGATCGGCAACGTCGCCGCACGCACGGGCAGCTTGCGGGCCGCCTCGACGCCGGAGACGACGAGCCCGACGCCCGCGGCGAGCGGGGTGGGCAGGTGGGTGAGCGACTTCGGCGACAGGGCCATGGCGTCAGGGAGCCTTCCGGGGCGGTGTAGGGGGTCGCTCTGCTCGTACCCCGCCCCGGCCGTCCGGTAATCCTCACGCCGTAGACTCGAGGCATGCCGCAGCCTGGTTCGCGCCGTCGCGTGCTGCTCGCGAAGCCCCGCGGGTACTGCGCCGGGGTCGACCGCGCGGTGCAGACCGTCGAGCGCGCGCTGGAGATCTACGGACCGCCGGTCTACGTGCGCAAGCAGATCGTGCACAACATCCACGTCGTACGGCGGCTCGAGGGCCTGGGTGCGGTGTTCGTCGACGAGGCCGACCAGGTGCCGGTCGGCGCGCACTGCGTGCTGTCGGCGCACGGCGTCGCACCGACGGTGTACGCCGAGGCGGCCGCGCGCTCGCTGAAGGTCATCGACGCGACGTGCCCGCTGGTCACGAAGGTCCACGTCGAGGCGCGCCGCTTCGCCGAGGACGACTACGACATCGTGCTGATCGGGCACGAGGGCCACGAAGAGGTCGTCGGCACGACCGGCGAGGCGCCGGACCACATCCGTCTTGTCGACGGCCCCGCCGAGGCCGCGACGGTGCAGGTCCGCGACCCGGCGCGCGTGGCCTACCTGTCCCAGACCACGCTGTCGGTCGACGAGACCCAGGCGACCGTGGCCGCGCTGCGCGAGCGGTTCCCGCTGCTCCAGGGTCCGCCGAGCGACGACATCTGCTACGCGACGTCCAACCGGCAGACGGCCGTGAAGGAGATCGCGCGCGACGCAGACCTGGTGCTGGTCGTCGGCTCGACGAACTCGTCGAACTCGGTGCGTCTCGTCGAGGTGGCGCGCGATGCCGGTGCCACGGCGGCGTACCTCGTCGACGACGCCGAGGGCATCGACGAGGCGTGGCTGGAGGGTGCGGCGACCGTCGGCCTGACCAGCGGCGCGAGCGTGCCTGAGGAGCTGGTCGCCGGCGTCCTGGGCTGGCTGGCCGAACGCGGGTACGGCGACGTCACGGAGGTCAACAGCGCCGAGGAGCACCTGCTCTTCGCGCTGCCGCAGGAGCTGCGCCGCGACATCAAGGAGCGCACGCCGGCTGATTCCTGACCATTAGAGAATCCTGGTCGGGCTTTGTCCGTTGATCGCCGCCGGTGTGCGCCGACGTCAGGTGACTGCCCTGCGCCCGCTCATGCGCGTTCCGAATGCTTTACAGCAGGGGAGCGGTCTGCAGGGTGAGCGTCGTGCCGAGCAGCTTGCCGGCCCGAGCCAGGTGGGGGCCGAGGCGGTTGATCCCGATGTTGCCGAGCGGCCCGTAGCTGAGCTGGGTCACCAGCCCGACGGCCGCGCCGTTGTCGCGCTGCAGCGCGCCGCCCGAGTCACCCGGGTAGGCGACCCCGTGCGCGTAGATGTAGTCGGGCCGGTTCAGCCCGGCGGGGGAGAAGGCTGACCGCGCGCGCAGCCCCGCGACCCCGGTGCCGACGTGCTGGAAGACGACCTGGCTGTTCTCGACCGACGTGTCGAGCGAGGTCGGCCCGCCGAAGTGGCACACCTGCGGGTCGGCGGCGACGCCGCGGTCGAGGCGGATGAGCGCGAAGTCGTTGATCCCGCTCGGGGTGCCCTCGACGTCGACCTGCACGGCGTAGACCGCGGTCCCGATCCGCTTGCCGGTGCTGTCGGCGGCGACCGACCCGCGCCCGTCGGCCCAGGACCGCTCGACCTTCTCGGTGCCGAGGACGCAGTGCCCCGCGGTCGAGACGTAGCGGCGACCGTCGCGCCCGGTGAACAGGAAGCCCATCGAGCACGGGCCGTGCGCGGTCTGGATCTGCGCGCCCGGACGGACTCCGGTGCATGGCGAGGTGCCGTACGGCGGCGCCGGCACCGGCCCGCCCGCGGCGTCGGTGAGGTTGCAGACGATGCCCTGGGCCGCGTCGAGTGCCGGAGCCTCCACGTCGGAGGCGGCGCCGGCCGGGGCAGCCAGGAGCGCGCCGAGCGCAGTCGCTGCGAGCGCGGCTCGCAGGCGGTGCGTGAGCGTCACGGCATCTCCGGGGGCGGGCAGGCGGCAGCGCGGCTGGGACGGGTCGTCATGGCAACGAGCCGGACGGCGTCCCGTGACGGTATCGGCCGGTACGGCGGCGGACTTGTGCTGCCTATCCGGGTTGGGGGCCGGTAGGCACCCGGGCCGGGCTGGTGCCGGCTCCACGCAGCGCGAGCCAGCGCAGGCCGGCAACCGCCCCGGCGGCGCCGGTCGCCGTCAGCAGCGCGGGGGCGCCGAGGACGAGCGCGGCGAACAGCTCGAGGATCTGCTGGGTGATGAACGAGCCGCCGACGCCGCTCGCCCGCCCGAGCGCCGCCATGAACGCGAGCGCGACGTAGGCCAGCGGCGGGATCACGACCGCGGCGAGCAGGTCCTCGCGGTGCACCTTGTACGCCGCGATCGCGCAGCCGAGCACGAAGAGGACCGCGAAGACGGTGCGCAGCCCGGAACCGGTGAGGACGTCGATCGTAGCGCCGGCAAGGCCCGCGCCGACGGCGACGGCGACGGCACCGGTGGCGGTGAGTCCCCGCTCGTCACCGACGTGCGCACCGGCGGGCACGTGCAGCTGGTGCGGGGCCACCCGCCCGGTCGCGTCCATTCGCCCCTCCACCCGCGTTCGCCTCGGCCGGACCACGGTAATCCGCACCTGGGCCGTCGTCGTCACCCCACGCCGTGATGACTCACCGCGTTCTCTTGACGCAATCCGGGGATTGGCCGCGAGGCGGCGTCAAAAGAACCCTGAGCGGTGCCGGTGGCTAAGCGAGGCCGGCGGCGCGGCGGAGCTCGCCGTCGAGCTCGAACGCCGGCTCCCCCGCGGGGACCGCGACGACCGGACGCGACTCGGCAGCGGACGCGACGAGCTCGGGCGCCACGAGCTGCCGCGGTTGGTCGCTGACGCCGACCAGCTCCGCGAGGTCGGCCTCGCTGACCTTGAGGTCGCGGAAGCGCCTGGCTTGCGGCAGCACGCTCGTCTCGAACGAGCCCACTGTCTTGTTGTACTGGCCGACGGCGCGCTCCAGTGACTTGCCCAGCGCCTCGACGTGTCCGCCCATCGTGGCCAGCCTCCGGTAGAGCTCCCGGCCGAGCTCGCACACCTCACGCGCGTTGGCGGCGAGCGCCTCCTGGCGCCACGTGTGCGCCACGGTCCGGAGCAGGCCGATGAGGGTGCTCGGCGTGGTGAGGATCACCTGCTTCGTCGCCGCGTGCTCGTAGAGCGACGGGTCCGCGTCGAGCGCGGCGGCCAGGAACGAGTCGCCGGGCACGAACAGGACGACGAAGTCCGGGGTCGTCTCGACGTGGTCCCAGTAGGCCTTGCCGGCGAGCGCGTCGACGTGGGTGCGCAGCTGTCGCGCGTGGTCCTTGAGCCGCGCTTCGCGTACGGCGTCGTCGGTGGCCTCGGCAGCATCGAGGTACGCCGCAAGCGGGACCTTCGCGTCGACGACGAGGTGCTTTCCCCCCGCCAGCTGGACGACGAGGTCGGGCCGGACGCGGCCGTCGGACGTTGTCGTCGTCGCCTGCTCGGTGAAATCGCAGTGCTCGACCATCCCGGCCAGCTCGACCGCGCGGCGCAGGTGCATCTCGCCCCACTGGCCGCGCACCTGCGGCTTGCGCAACGCCGTGACCAGCGCTCCGGTCTCCTTGCGCAGATCAGCCGAGGTCTGTCGCATGTCCGCCACCTGCGCCATGAGGCCCTGGTAGGCGCCCTCTCGCGCGACCTCGATCTGCTGCAGCTGCGTCTCGACTTTGCTGAGCGACTCCTTCATCGGCGCCACCAGGTGCTCCACCGCCTGCCGGCGCTGGTCGAGGTCGGCCTGCGACTCGGTCTGCGCCGCGCGCAGCGTCGCCTGGGCGACCTCGAGGAACTGCTTGCTGTTGGCCTCCAGGGCCTGGTGGCTCAGCGCCTGGAACGACTCCTTGAG
>DATLNF010000119.1:0-5406 GCA_035536955.1 Mycobacteriales bacterium
GTTGCTCACGAAGTCGTAGCCGGGGACCAAGTTCGCGTCGAGGTCCGGGTGCACGGTGCTGCCGGTGTCGAGGACGGCGACGGTCTGGCCCACGCCGGTGGCGAGGTCCCACGCGGGCGGCAGGTTCATGCCGGCGACGGCCTCGTAGTAGTGCCACTGCTTCGTGTAGTGGGTGTCGTTCGGCGTCAGCTTCGCGGTCATCACGGCGTCTACCTCGGCGAAGGCCACGTCGGAGCGCGCGCCGAACCGATTGATGAGCTGGTCTGCCTGGCCCTTGTCGAGCGGCGCGGCGACCTGCACCAGGACGCCGTCCGTGGACAGCCGGCGTACGACGGACAGCTCGTGCCCGGACTGCCTGGCCACATCGGCGACCGCGGCACGTGCCGCGCCGTCGTCGCTGGACGCGGCCGCACTGTCGGTGAAGTGGATGATCAGACCGGAGTAGCGCTCGCCCTGCGCGGTCGCGCCCGGGTTCGTCTTGCCCGCCCCGCCCTCGGCGCTGGCCGCCGGGGTCAGCAGGGAGGTGGCGCCGGTCGTCAGCAGCGCCGCCGCGAGTGCGGCCGCGAGACCGGTACGTGGGTGCATCAAAAGAGGACCTCTCGGTAAAGGGCCCCGTCCCGGACCGGGGTTCGGACCCCGGGGAGGAGGAGGCGACGGACGGACAATTCGCGGGAACGTATTGTGATATCGGCCACATGTCAGCGAGCCCGTAGGCCGATCGGTCCTAGCGTCGCCGTGACACATCTGTGACCCCGAGCGAGCGACGTCCCAGCGGCTCAGCAGGCAGCGCCCGCCGCCGGCGGACGACCGCCTGATCACCCAGTCGCGGCCCTCGGCGACGTCGCCGGCGGTTTTGTGTACGTCGGCGCGGCGGCCACACGCGTGCTGAGCCAGGCCGCGCCGCGCCGCGGCCTCAGTAGAGGCCGAGCTCGACGTCCAGTCCCGCGAGCACGGCGCCGGCAGTCGTGAGGGCGTCGGGCTTGACGAGGAAGTGCTGGGTCAGCGCGTGGATGTCGCGGAGCCGGCGCTGGAGCGGGCTCGTCACGTACAGCGCATTGCTGCCGCCCGCGTGGTACGCCGTCTCGACCACCGCGACGGCCTGCGCGACCGCCCAGCTCACCGTCGACCGGATGTGGGCGCGCTGCTCGTTTGCGAACGGCGCGCGGTCGCTCGCGGTCGCCCACGCCTCCTCCGTGTCGGCGTAGAGCAGCGTCCGCGCGGCGCGCAGCTGCGTGTCAGCGGTCGCGAGCTGGTGCTGGAACAGCGGGTTGGCGGCCAACGCGCTGCTCGCCAGCAGGGGCACCTTGTCCGTCGCGAGAGCGACGATGTCGTCGAGCGCGCCCTGCGCGATGCCGACGGCGACGCTCGCGATCTGCAGGGCGTAGAGCGCCGGCGGCGGGACGTTCACGATGGTCGCGTCGATGCTCGGCTCGTCCTCCATGGTGAGGAAGGTGCGCTCGGCCGGGACGACGACGCCATCCGCGCGGAAGTGGTGGCTGCCGGTGCCCCGCAGGCCCGACACGTGCCAGGTGTCCTCGATCACGACGTCGCCCGGGCTGAGCAGCGCCATGCGCATCCGCTGGTCGGCGCCGACGCCCTCCATGCAGTGCCCGTAGAGCCACTGGCTGTGCTGGCACCCGCTGGCGAAGGACCACCGCCCCGACACCCGGTAGCCCCCGTCGACCGCGACGGCCGAGCCGCTGGGCGCGAAGACACCGCCGATGATCACGTCCGGACCCTCGGCGTACAGGGCGTCGAAGGTCGGGCGCGGCAGGCCGGCGAGGTCGCACCAGCCGCTGGCGCCGATCATCACGGTCCACCCCACGGAGCCGTCGACGCGGGCCAGCGCCTCCCAGACCCGCATCGCCTCTGGCAGCGACCTCTCCGCACCGCCGTGACTGGCCGGCAGCAGCAACCGGAAGCAGCCCGCGGCGGTGAGCGACTCGACGAGGTCGAGCGGGAGGCGCCGGCCGGCTTCGACCTCCGCGGCCCGCTCCGCGATCGTCGGCGCCAGGTCCTGTACGGCGTCGAGCACCGTGGTCGCCGATGTCTCCAGGGTCGTCGTCATCTCTTGTCCCTCCCGTGGTCGGAGCGGCCTGGTCACGGCCGCAGCATCGGCGCTTCGGCGGCGTGCCGGGCGCGCAGGTCGTCGTCCCACCCGCCGTTGCAGTAGCAGACGACCTCGGTGATCCGGCCGTCGCGCACCTCGCACAGCCACAGCTTCCGCGAGACCTCGGTGACCGCGCCGCGCTGCGTCTCCTCGTGCTCGGTGACGAACCCGGACGCGGTCGGGACGGTACGCACGATGCGGACGCGAATCTCGCCGTCGGCGATGGCGCGCAGCTGGCTCTCGAACGCCCGCGCGCCTTGGATCTGGAACCGCCAGAGCGGCGGGTACATGTCGAAGAACGCCTCGGGCGCGAAGAGTCCGTCCTCGACGTCCAGCGTCTCGCAGCATCGCTGGAGCGCCGCGCTGAGCCGGTCGGCGGTCTCCTGGTCGAGCGCCGCCGCGACCTGGGTCGTGGTCATGTCCGCCTCCTCGTCGGGGAACGTGTCGTGACCGACGTTAGGAGCGGGGCGAGCGCCCGCGCATCGGGCGAATCCGCCATCTTCCGAGCGGCGACGACGTGGTGCTTTCGCACCACGCCTCAGACCAGGCCGTGCTCGTAGGCGTACGCGGTCGCCGCGGCTCGCGAGGACAGGCCGAGCTTGGTGAAGATGTTCTGGACGTGCCGGCCGACGGTGTGCTCGCTGATCACGAGGTCGCCCGCGATGGCGCGGTTCGACTTGCCGGCGGCGACGAGCCGCAGCACCTCGCACTCGCGGTCCGTGAGGACTCTCGCGACCGGGCGGCCGGCAGGCGGGGCGAGATCGTCGAGGCGAGCAAGATCGGGCGACGCGCCGAGCTCGATGAACGTCGCCCTGGCGGCGCCGAGCTCCATCTCGGCGCCGTCCGCGTCGCCCAGCTCGCGGTAGGCGAGCCCGGCGCGGGCCCGCGAGCACGCGGCTTCGTAGGGCATCTCGAGCACCCGCCACGACGACGCTGCGTCGCGCAGGGCGGCGACCGCGGTGCGGGCATCACCCTCGGCCAGCAGCACCGAGCCGCGCGCGTGCGCTGCGAGCGCCCGTACCACCGGGGCGTCGAGCGAGTCGGCGAGCTGGGAGAGCTCGTCGCTCGCGGCTCGGCCGGCCCGGACGTCGTCGGCCGCGAGCATGATCTCGACGTATGCCGCCAGCAGCGTCGGGCGGCCGGCGGCGTGGCCCGCGTCCTCGACGGCACGACGGATCGCGGTGGTGGCGGCATCGAGCTGACCGGTCGTCAGGCGTAGCAGCGCCAGGCCGGGCAGCGGCTCGATGCCGAACTGGCTGGCCTTTCGGTATCCGTTCGCGGCAGCGTCGAAGTCACCGCACAGCCGGAGCAGCTCGGCCTGCTGGTAGAGCGCGATCCCCAACGCCGGATGCGCCGGCCGGGCGAGCCATTGGCAGGCTCGCTCGGCGGCGGCCGACGCGGCGGGCCACGCGCCTTGTGCCATCAGGATCTGCGACCGGTGCACGAGGCACTGTCCCCGGTACGGCACCAGGTCGGGCTGCGCGTCACACCACGAGCTGAGCGCCTGCGTCCACTCGGCCGCGCGGCGCAGGTCGTACACCGTCATGCACTCCTCGATCACGGCGCAGTACACGATGCCGGCCGGGATGGGCGACACCTCGCCGGCCGTGACGGCGACCATGGCCTCGTCCAGGCACGCGAGGCCGCGGGCGTGCTCGCCGAGAGCGACTGCCGCCTGGCCGGCCATAAGCCAGGCGAAGGCGCGCAGGTCGTCGTCGGCGAACCGCTCGCCGATCTCGCGGGCCTCCACCGCGAGCGCCGCGGCCCCGGCCGGGTTGCTGCCGAGCAGCACGAGCGCTTCCGGCACCAGGAGGAAACCGCGGGCCACGCAGTCGAGTCCGCCTTCGGTGACCAGGCGAGTGGCCCGCGCGAGCCAGCCGCTGGCCGGTGCGCCCTCGCCGCGCAGCAGCAGGCTGAGCCCGAGCCAGAACGCGCACCGAGCCGCCCGGTCCGGCGCACCCGAGCTGAGGCACCGGTGATGCGCGCGTTCCCAGGCCTTGTTGCTCTCCTCGTCCTTGCCGAGCAGGTACGACGCCACCGCCAACCGCTCATGGTCCTCGGCGTCCACCGGGCCTTGCTGCACCGCGGCAGTCAGCAGCTCGTACGCCTCGGCCCACGCCTGGCGCTCGAACGCCGCCCGCCCCCGCTCGACCACTCCGGCCACGGCAAGAGTGTGGCTCATCGCGACGAACGACCCGGCGCGCAGGCGTGGCCGCCACGTGCGACCCGCCGGCGCCCTCCCTAGGGCGAAGTGGTGCCGCTCGCTCCGGTCCTGACCGGACTGAGCGGCACCGCTCGCCGGAGACGCTGAGATGCGCCTTAGCGGCCGACCGCGACGCAGCTCGGCGAGCCGCTGCCGGGATCGCGACGTCGCCCGAGGCGTCAGCGGGTGGTGACCAGCTCGTACGGCGAGAAGCAGGCGCGGGCGAACTCCGCCGGCGGTACGCCGGCGCTCGCACCGGGCTCGTAGGCGACGTTGTCGCGGCGGCAGAAGAAGCCGCTGCGCAGGCGCCGATCGCACTCGTCCCACGTCTGCTGCGCGCGAGCGCGGTCGGGGTGCAGCCGGCGCCAGGCGATGCCCCCGGCAAGCGCCGCGACGGCGATGCCGACCAGGAGCGCTGCGGGCGTGGAGACCGCCAGTCCGAATCCCGCCGCGACGACGAACGCGGCCACCAGGACTCCGACGATGACGAGTACGACGCTGCCCGGCCGAGGCGGGTGCGGGAACGCGGCGGCGACCTGCGGCGAGGAGACCGGCACCACGGCGTCCTCGCTGCGGCACACCGGGCAGCGGCGCGGCGACGCCGCGAGGTCGTCCGCCTCGTCGCCCTCATACCGCTCGGTCCACTGCCGGCCGTCGAAGAAGCGGCGCATGCCGGTGCCGCGCGGGTCGTCGTAGAAGCCGGCCGGGATCCGCGTCGACTCAGCCGGTGCCTCGACCCGCCCGCTCGGCCCGGTCGGCTCGGCCGGACCGGTCGGCTCGGCCGGTCCGGTCGGCTCGGCCGGCTGGCTGACGGCGATTGGCTGGAAGACCGCGGCCGCGTTCGTGACCTCGAGCGGCTCCGCGGCGACCGCCGACTGCGGTCCCGGTCCCGAGTCCGGCTCCGAGTCGGGCTCCACGCCTGGAGTGGGGGCCACGCCGGGCGAATCGGGCTCCACGGCGGGCACCGGGGCCTCGGCGGGCGCGCGGACGTGCTCGGTCCACGCACCGCCGTCCCAGTAGCGATGGCCGCCCGAGCCGGCCGGGTCGTCGTACCAACCAGCAGGGATGTCCGCCGTCACGGCGCGATCCTGTC
>DATLNF010000120.1:0-11432 GCA_035536955.1 Mycobacteriales bacterium
CTACGGCCGCGACCCTGCTGGGGTGGCGGCCTTCGTCGTTCGCGCTGCTACCGGCCCGCTGGGGTGATGGACAGCGAGCGGCCGGCGAGTCCACGCGAGCGCGTGGACAGGCGCTCGGCGATGCCGCGCAGCTCCTTGGCCGCCGGCGCGTCCGGGTCGGCCAGCACGAGCGGGACGCCGTTGTCGCCGCCCTCGCGCAGCCGGACGTCGATCGGCACCTGACCGAGCAGGGGGACCGTCGTACCGGTCGCGATGCTGAGCGCCTCGGCGACCGCCGCGCCGCCGCCGGCGCCGAAGACGTCCACGTGCTCGGCGCAGTGCGGGCAGTCCAGCCCGGCCATGTTCTCGACCACGCCGGCTAGGCGCTGCCGAGTCTGCAGCGCGATCGTGCCGGCCCGCTCGGCCACCTCGCGGGCGGCGAGCTGCGGCGTCGTCACGATGAGGATCTCGGCGCTCGGGATGAGCTGCGCGACGGAGATGGCGATGTCGCCGGTGCCCGGCGGGAGGTCGAGGAGGAGGACGTCGAGGTCGCCCCAGAACACGTCGGCGAGGAACTGCTGGAGGGCGCGATGCAGCATCGGCCCGCGCCACACGACCGGCGCGTTGCCCTGCACGAACATCCCGATCGAGATGACCTTCACGCCGTGCGCCGTCGGCGGCATGATCATCGACTCGACCTGGGTCGGCTTGCCGTCCACGCCGAGCATCCGCGGGATCGAGAAGCCGTAGATGTCCGCGTCGACGACTCCCACCTTCACCCCGCTCGCCGCCATCGCGACGGCGAGGTTGGCGGTGACCGAGCTCTTGCCCACCCCGCCCTTGCCCGAGGCGACGGCGTACACCCGGGTCAACGAACCCGGCTGCGCGAACGGGATGTCCCGCGTCGGCTGATCGCCCCGCAGCTGCGTCTGGAGCGCCTTGCGCTGCTCCTCGTCCATCACGCCGAGATCGACGCCGACCGACGTGACACCGTCGAGCCGCAGCACGGCTTCGGTGACGTCACGGGTGATCTTGTCCTTGAGCGGGCACCCGGCGACGGTCAGCAGCACCCGCACGGCGACCCGGCCGTCAGGCGCGATGTCGACGGACTCGACCATGTTGAGCTCGGTGATCGGCCGGTGGATCTCGGGGTCCTGCACCGCGGCGAGCGCGGTCATGACCTCGTCGGTCGTGGGCATGAACGTCCTTCGCGGGTGACGCAGCGGGGGCGGCCGAAGACGCCGCGGTGCCGTCATCCTACGTGGGCCCGCCCCCCGCGTTCTGTGTCCGGTCATGCGCTGGCAAGGGCGGCGGCGGCGTACACAGAACGGCCGGACTTCTGGCCCGCCCCGCGTTCTGTGGCCTGGGGCGGTCCCGCGGGTGGCTGCGGGGCGGTTGCGGGGCGGTGGCGGGGTTGCTAGCGCTGGCGGACGGCGGATACGTCGAGGCTGATCGCGACCTTGTCGCTGACCAGGACGCCCGCGCCGGCCTCGAGCGGAGCGTTCCACGACAGGCCCCAGTCCTTGCGGCTGATCGTCGTCGCGCCCTCGAACCCGATGCGCTCGTTGCCGAAGGGGTCTACCGCGGTGCCGTGCAGCGTGACGTCGAAGCGGACCGGCTTGGTCACGCCGTGGATCGTCAGGTCGCCGTGCAGCGTGTACTCGTCGACGTCGCGCACCTCGGCCTTGGTGCTGCGGAAGGTCATGGTCGGGAACGTCTCGACCTCGAAGAAGTCGCTCGTGCGCAGATGCTCGTCGCGCTGCGCGTTGCCGGTGTCGACGCTGGCCAGCGCGACCTCGACCTCGGCCGACGATCGCGTGGGGTCGGCGTCGTCGAGCCGCAGCGTGCCGCTGAAGTCGGTGAACCGGCCGCGGACCTTCGCCACCATCGCATGGCGCACGGTGAAGTCCAGGCTCGAGTGCGTCGGATCGATCGTCCACGTCCCGGTGCGGGTCAGGGTCTCGTGCGGAGTGGTCATGGTGCGCTCCCTCACTCTGTGTAGTTGCTTTCGCAACAATTGCGTTCGTTGCTGTCGCAACTACACTGGGACGATGGCCATTCCCGCGGCGGCACAGAGATCCGGACGGCTGACCGGTGACGAGGTGGCGGCCTGGCTCGGCTTCCTTCGAGCGCACACCAAGATCATCAGGACGCTCGACCAGGAGCTCGAGGCGGAGTGCGGCCTGTCATTGGCGCAGTACGACGTCCTCGCCCAGCTGTCCGCGGCGTCGGAGCGCCAGCTGCGGATGACCGAGCTCGCGGATCGCGTGCTGCTGTCACGCAGCGGCCTCACGCGGCTGGTGGACCGGCTGGAGGGCATGGGGCTGGTCGAGCGGCAGGCATGCCCCAGCGACGCACGCGGCATGTACGCGCGGCTGACCGACCTCGGTCGGGAGCGTCTCCGCGCTGCGTCCGGCCCCCACCTGCGCGGCGTGCGAGAGCACGTCACCGGCCGACTTTCTCAGACCGAGCTGCGGCGCCTCGCCGACCTGATGGGTCGGCTGCTAGCGGAGCGCTGAGGCGGCCGCAGTCGTGGCGAGCAGCGCCTCGACGCGCTGCTCGAGGACGGTGCCGTTGATCGGCTTCGCGAACACATCGTCGACCCCAGCATGGCGCGCCTCGTCGACCAGCGCCGTGTTGGTGCTGCCCGTGAGGAGGATCAACGGGATGAGCGCCGTGTGCGGGTCGCTGCGCAGCAGACGAGCCATCTCGAGGCCGGACAGGTCCGGCAGATTCAGGTCGAGGATGGCGACGTCGACGTCCTGGATCGCGCAGATGCGCAGTGCGTCCTCGGCCGTGCCGGCCGGGATGACGTCGGCCACGCCGACGAGCGCGGCAGCGACGGAGGCGCAGACCGACGGGTCGTCGTCGACCGCGAGCACCACCGCGCGGCGAGGAGCCTCCTGGACGGCCACGTCGTCGGACGAGCCAGTGGTCTCGACTGGCTCCGCCGCGCCGCGCACCACCTGAGGCGTCTGGCACCATGGGCAGTGCCGCCACTCCGGCTCGACCCGAGCGGAGCAGCTCGGGCAGGCGTGATGATCCGTTGCCGAAGCGCACCAGGGGCAGTACGACATGCCGGGCTCCACGACGCGGTGACACCCGGCGCAGCGCAGGGTCGACCCGGCGTCGGCCTGCGTCACCCGGAGGACCTCTTCCAGGGTCGTCTCGCCGCGCATCGCCTTCACGATGCCGTGGCCGCGGATGGTGCTGGCGCCGGCAGCGCGCGCCGCGGTGCGGATGGCCGACTCGGTGGGCGACGAGGTCAGCACGGCGCGCATGCGCGCGTCGACCGCAACCAGCTCGAAGATCGCGGTGCGGCCGGCGTACCCGGTCATCCCGCAGGCGTCGCACCCCGCCCCGCGGCGGAGGTCGCCATCAGCGATGTCCTCGGCGGTCAGCCCGAGCAGGTCGAGCGTGCGGGGGCTCGGTCGGTAAGGCGCCGCGCAGGCCGCGCACGGCACGCGGACGAGGCGCTGCGCGATCACGAGCGCCAGCGACGACGCGATGAGGAAGGGCTCGACACCCATGTCGACCAGCCGGGTGACAGCGCTGGCGGCGTCGTTCGTGTGCAGCGTGGTGAACACCAGGTGGCCGGTCAGCGACGCGCGAAGCGCCAGCTCGGCGGTCTCGTGGTCGCGAACCTCGCCGACGAGGATCACGTCGGGGTCCTGCCGCAGCACCGACCGCAGGCCGTTGGCGAAGGTCATCCCGGTCCGTTCGCGGACCTGCACCTGGTTGACGCCGGGCAGCTGGATCTCGACCGGGTCCTCGAGCGACACGAGGTTCCGGTCCGGGGTCCGGAGCTGGGTCACCGCGGAGTAGAGCGTGGACGTCTTGCCCGACCCGGTCGGGCCGGTCACGAGGATCAGCCCTTGTGGCGCCGTCACTATCTCGAGGAACGTCGCGAGCTGGTCCTCCTCGAGGCCGATCTGAGCCAGCGATACGACGCCCTCGGTGCGGTTGAGCAGCCGCACGACGACCTTCTCACCGTGGAGCGTGGGCAGCGTCGACACGCGCGCGTCGATGAACCGGCCGTCCACCTCGAGCTTGGTGCGCCCGTCCTGCGGGCGCCGGCGCTCCGCGATGTCCAGCCCGGAGACGATCTTCGTGCGGCTGACGAGAGCGTTGGTGGCGGCGCGGGGGACGAGCATGATGTCGCGGAGCATGCCGTCGACGCGATAGCGGATCAGCAGCCCCCGACGCTCTGGCTCGAGGTGGATGTCACTCGCCTTCGCGCGTACGGCGTCGGTGAGGATCTCGTGGACCAGCCGGACGACCGGCGCGTCGTCGACGAGGGATGCGTCCTCGTCGCGGGTCTCCACCTCGTCGTCGTCGAGGCCCTCGAGCGCGATCATCTCGGCGCTCTCGCCGAGGCTCCAGACCCGGTTGAGGTGCGTCCGGATCGCCGTCGGCGTCGCGATGACGACCTTGATCGCGCGCATCTTCGTGTAGAGCCGCACGTCGTCGAGTGCGACGATGTCGGTGGGATCTCCCATGGCGACCGTGAGCTGGTCGCCATCAGTGGCGATAGGCATCACCAGGAACCGCTCGGCGACCGAGCGCGGCAGCCGCCGCGCAACCTCGGGCGAGACCTCGGCGTTAGCCAGCTCCGACATCGGCAGCCCGAGGATCTCGCTGAGACTGCGCGCGATGTCCCGCTCCGTCGCAAAGCCGCGCGCCACGAGCATGTCGCCGAGACGGATCCGCCGCGATGCCGTCTGCGCCGCCTGCTGCGCGAGGCAATTGAGGACGTCCTCCTCGGTGACGACGCCGGCCTGCACGAGCACCTCGCCGATGCGCCGGCGCGGCGTACTCGTATCCGGGCTGCCGGTCCGGTCGTCGACCGGACCCGCCTGACCGCTCACGGCTGTCACCCGACGACCATAACGCCGCAGCGAGGCTACGGCGACGGTTCGGCGAACTACCCCGCGGGGTCCCCCTCGCGGTCCCGCCGGGCGGTACGGCGGCGCGGATCCTCCTCGGCGACGAGACGTCCGAGCTCGCCGCGGATGAAGTCCCGGGTCGCGACGTCGCCGAGCGCGAGCCGGATCGAGGCGACCTCGCGGGTGAGGTACTCGGTGTCCGCCAGCGCGCGCGAGTACTGGCTGCGGTCCTCCTCGAGGTTGACGCGGTCGCGGTCAGCCTGCCGGTTCTGCGCCAGCAGGATCAGCGGCGCGGCGTACGCGGCCTGCAGCGAGAGCACGAGGGTGAGGAATATGAAGGGGTACTCGTCGAACCGCAGGGCGTCGGTGACGAAGAGGTTCCAGAGCACCCAGGTGATGACGATGAACGTCTGGATGACCAGGAACCGCGCCGTCCCGATGAACCGGGCGATCGTCTCCGAGAAGCGCCCGAACGCCTCCGGGTCGTAGTGCGGGCGGGGGAGTCCGCGTCGTGGGTCGCGCGGCACGTCCAGCCGGTCGCGGTCTCTACGCCCCATCGCCGTCCGCCGCCTCGTCGCGCCAGTTCGCCGGCAGCAGGTGGTCGAGGACGTCGTCGACGGTCACTGCTCCGAGGAGCCGCTGCTCGTTGTCGAGCACGGGCGCCGCCAGCAGGTTGTACGTCGCGAGGTGCTCGGTCACCTCGCGCAGCGAGTTGTCCGGTCCCAGCGGGTCGATGTCGGTGTCCACGCACGCGCCGACCAGGGACGACGGCACCTCGCGGAGGAGCCGTTGGATGTGCGCGATGCCGAGGAACCGGCCAGTCGGCGTGTCCGTCGGCGGACGTACGACGTAGACCTGGCTTGCCAGAGCGGGGGTCAGGTCGGGCACGCGGATCCTGGCGAGCGCCTCGGCGACCGTTGCGTGCGGCGGCAGCACGATCGGCTCGCTCGTCATCATGCCGCCGGCCGTGTTGTCGGCGTACGCGAGCAGCCGTCGCACCGGAGCGGCCTCCTCGGGCTCCATCAGCTCCAGGAGGCGCTGTGCGTCGGCCGGCGGCAGGTCGCCCAGCAGGTCGGCCGCGTCGTCCGGGGCCATCTCCTCGAGCACGTCGGCGGCGCGCTCGTCCTCGAGGTGGGACAGGATCTCGATCTGGTCCTCTTCGGGCAGCTCTTCGAGGACGTCGGCGAGACGCTCGTCGTCCAGCGCCGCGGCGACCTCGCCGCGCCGCTTCTCGCTGAGGTCATGCATGACGTTGGCCAGGTCGGCCGGCCGCATCGAGGAGAAGACCGCGAGCAGATTGGCGGCGCCCTGCTCGTCCTCCCGCAGGGCGAAGCCGGTGACGGCGTCCCACTCCACCTGGCGGACGGTGCGGCTGCGGCGGACGAGACCGCCACCGGTCTCACCGACCGCGACGCGGGTGACGTGCCACTCGCCGCCGCGGACGGGCTCGATCGAGCAGTCGAGGACGGTGACGCTCGCGCCGGTCTCCACGAGAGTGACGCGCTTGTCGAGCAGCTCCTCGAGGACCAGCGTCTCCCCCGCTCGCTTGGTGAACTGCCGCAGGTTCACGACGCCGGTCCGCAGCCGCACCTGGCCGGCGTCGATGCTCGTGACGCGGGTGATCGAGACGAAGATGCGCCGACGGCGCTGGACCTCGACGGTGAGGCCGACGACGCGCGGCGGGTCTCCGCCGAGGCGCAGCGTCACGACGACGTCGCGCACCCGCCCGACCTGGTCGCCGTTCGGGTCGAACACGGCCAGCCCGGCGAGCCGGGCGACGAAGATCCGCCCGGCGCGCTGCGAGTTGCTCGCGGTCGTCGTCACGCTGGCAGGCTACCGCCGGACCCGCGCGTTTCCGTGCTCCGTCAGTCGATGAGGAAGGGGCGTCGACTGCCGGTCAGGACCCTTCCATCCGGCGGGCGCGGGGCCGGCCGTGGAACGTGATCGGCACCCGCGTCTCGGTGGATGCGGGTGTGGGCGGGGGCGATTCGCGACGGGAGTCGTCGCGGACCCGACCCGGCTCCTCGAGCAGCTCTCCGGTCGGGACCAGGCGGGCGATGCGGCACTCCTTCGCCCAGCGCGCGGGCGCGGCGTCGCCGTCTCGGTTGTTCAGCCGCTTGCCCACGAGAAGCGGCGTCACCTCGTCCCATGCGGGTGAGCCGGGCGGCACGAGCTCCACCGCAGCGCGCCACGCCACGACGGTGCCGCCCTTGTCCTTGGAGCGCACCGTCACGACCGCCGAGTCGGCGTCGGCGAGCCCCGGCATGCGCTGCTCGGAGCCGTCGAAGACGAGGTACACGGCGCCCTGGTGCCAGATGTGCCACGCCGGTCGCGTGCTCTGCCCCGACACGTCCGGCTGGTCCGGCGCCGAGATCCAGACCAGGTCGGACTTCTTCGTCGCCGAGTCGATGATCGGGGACACGAGAGCCGGCGGTCCGCCGACCGCGCCGGGCCCTGGCTCGACGAACACCGGAACACCGGGGACGACCTCGTCGTCCACGGTGAACACCAGCTCGTACTCGCCGACCTCCAGCTGCACGCCCTCGACCCGGTCGTCGATGTCGTTGCTGTAGTACTCGCCGGACAGCTCGACGATCCGCGGGTCCGAGCGGTACGCCGTGACCCGCGTGTCGGCCGCGACGATGCGGAACTGCTCGACGTAGGCGCCCTGCGGGCCGGACCAGCCGCGCCGGACGAGGAACGGCGCAGCGGTTCCGTGCCGGCTGCCGTACACGTGGACGACCGGGTCAGCCGCGCCGTCGCGGTGCAGGCCTGCGTCGATCGCGATGGCGTAGCGGAGGCGGGCCTTCGGCATGGCGGCAACTATAGTGCCGCCATGCCGGCGGACCGCAGCCGCGCCGGCGTGCTCGAACGGCCGTCGCGCGTCGACTTCGCGCTCCTCGCGATCGGCGTGGCCGGCGTCTCGACGTCAGCTCCGCTGATCAAGGCGGCCGCCGCACCTGCTCTCGCCGTGGCGTTCTGGCGCAACGCGCTGGCGAGCCTGATCCTCGTGCCGTACGCCGCGGCGCGGCACCGCGCCGAGCTCCGCGGGCTGACTCGCCGGGACGTGCGCCTGTGCGTGCTCGCCGGGCTGCTTCTCGCTGCGCACTTCGCGACGTGGATCCCGAGCCTGTCCTTCACCTCCGTCTCGTCGTCGGTCGCCCTGGTGGCGACCCAGCCGGTGTGGGCAGCGGTCGTCGCGCGGCTGCGCGGGGAGGTGGTGACGCAGCGCGCGTGGGCCGGCATCGCGCTCGCGGTCCTCGGTGCAGTGCTGCTCTCGGGGATCGACCTGACCATCTCGGCGCGGGCGTTGTTCGGTGACGTCCTGGCGCTGGTCGGAGGCGTCTTCGCGGCGATGTACGTCACGGTCGGCGCCGAGGTTCGCCGCACCCTGTCGACGACGGCGTACACCACGATCTGCTACGTCGTCGCGGCGGTGGTGCTGCTCGTCACCTGCCTCGGCTCGACGCAGCCGATGGCCGGGTACGGCGCGAGCACCTGGTGGCGGATCGTCGCGCTGACCGTCCTCGCGCAGCTCCTCGGGCACTCCGTCTTCAACCGGGTGCTGAAGACGACCAGCCCGACCGTCGTGTCGATAGCGATCCTGTTCGAGATCGTCGGCGCGGCGGTGCTCGCCGCACTGTTCATCGGCGAGCGGCCGCCGCTGGTAGCCCTGCCGGCGGCGGCGCTGATCGCCGTCGGTGTCGTCGTCGTCGTCCGGTCCGGGTCGCGCCCCGAGGTCGCCGGCACACCGGTCGTCGAGTAACCGTCAGCCAGCGACGCCGACGAGACGCGCGGTCTCCTCCCAGAGCAGCTCCGCGAGCGTGTCGTCGGCGCCCCAGCCGCTCACCGGCGCGCGGCGGCGCCGCGCGTAGTACTGGCCGCTCTCCGCAGCCAGCGCCGGGTCGGTCGCGGCCCAGACGGTCGTCCGCGCGCCAGCCGCCGGACTGCGGAAGAACGGCACGTACGGGTACACCGCGCCGAGCAGGCGGTTCTCCTGGAACAGCCCGGTCCGGACCGCGCCGGGGTGAACGGCGTACGCGGTGATGCCGGAGCCGGCGACTCGCCGAGCGAGCTCCCGGGTGAACAGGACGTTGGCGAGCTTCGAGTCGGCGTAGGCGCGGAAGCTGGACCAGCTGCGTTCATGCTGCAGATCGGCGAAGTCGATCGCTCCGGCGCGATGAGCGAGAGAGCTGACCGTGACGACTCGCGACGGGGCCCCCGCTCGCAGCGTGCCCAGCAGCAGGTGCGTCAGGAGGAACGGCGCGGCGTGGTTGACGGCGAACGTCTCCTCGAGCCCGTCCGCGGTGGTCCGCCGCTGGCGAGTCGCCGTGCCGGCGTTGTTCACCAGGACATGGACCGCCCCGTGGGTGTCGGTGATCGCATCCGCCACTGCGCGGACGCCGGCGAGGCGGCTGAAGTCGGCGATGTGCAGGTCGACGTCGTCACGGCCGGACGCCTCACGCACGCGTGCCGCCGCGACCGCGGCGCGCTCAGGGTTCCGTCCGACCATGACGACGGTTGCGCCCATCCGCGCGAGGCCGAGCGCGGTCTCGGTGCCGATGCCCGCGCTGGCGCCCGTGACGACGCAGGTTCGTCCGGTCAGGTCGGGTCCGCTCATCGTCCCTCGTCTTCGGCGGGCGAGTGCCTGGATAGCATCGCAGCGACGTCGTCGGGAAAGGGAACCCACGTGGCGCTGCGCTCTCGCCGTTCCAACCTCGCCGTGCCCGGGTCTTCGCTGAAGATGCTCGGCAAGGCCCAGGGCCTGCCCGCCGACCAGGTGTTCCTCGACCTCGAGGACGCCGTCGCGCCGCTGGAGAAGGAGGGCGCGCGCAAGAACGTCGTGTCGGTCCTCAACGACGGCGACTGGGGCGACAAGGTCCGGGCCGTCCGGGTCAACGACCTCACCACGAAGTACACCTATCGCGACGTCGTGGAGGTGGTCGAGGGCGCGGGTGCCAACCTCGACTGCATCATGCTGCCGAAGGTGCAGCACGCCTGGCACGTGCAGTGGCTGGACGCCATGCTCACGCAGATCGAGCAGACGATGGGATTCGAGCGGCGGATCGGCATCGAGTGCCAGATCGAGAACGCCCAGGGACTGGTCAACGTCGACGAGATCGCGTTCGCGTCCGACCGCGTGGAGACGATCATCTTCGGGCCCGCCGACTTCATGGCGTCGATCAACATGCCGTCGTTGACGGTCGGCGCGCTCAGCCCGGACTACCCGGGTGACCCGTTCCACTACATCCTCATGCGGATCCTGATGGCGGCCCGCGCGGCAGGCGTGCAGGCCATCGACGGGCCGTACCTGCAGATCAAGGACGTCGACGGGTACCGCGAGATCGCGAAGAAGTCAGCGGCGCTCGGGTTCGACGGCAAGTGGGTCCTGCACCCGGGTCAGCTCGACGTCGCCAACGAGGTGTACGCCCCGTCGCAGGAGTCCTACGACAAGGCGGAGCTGATCCTCGACGCGTACGAGTACGCGACGACGGTCGAGCGCAAGGGCGCGGTCATGCTCGGTGACGAGATGATCGACGAGGCCTCCCGCAAGATGGCGTTGGTCATCGCGGGGAAGGGCCGGGCGGCCGGGATGACCCGGACCAGCGTCTTCGAGCCTCCGGCCGGCTGACGTCGGTGAAGCGGACCCGCGAGTACGACGGAACGCTCGTCTACGACGGCGACTGCGCGTTCTGCACCAGGTGCGTCCGCTGGATGGAGCGCCGGCTGCCCCTGCGCCCGCGGGTGGTTGCCTGGCAGCAGGCCGACCTGGCCGGGCTCGGACTGACGCAGCAGGCGTGTGAGGATGCGGTGCAGTGGGTCGAGCCGTCCGGGCGTCGGGCCGCCGGCGCCGCCGCCGTGGCCTGGCTCCTGGTGCTCTCCGGTGGGATGTGGCGCGTCCCCGGGCGGCTGATGCTGACGCCGCCGATCAGCTGGCTCGCCGCGGGTGTGTACCGCCTCGTCGCGCGCAACCGTGGGCGGCTGCCCGGCGGCAGCGCCGCCTGCGCCCTCCCGCAGGCCGACCGCGACGCCCTGACCGATGACGAGCTCGCCGGCTAGCCGACCGAGCGCTCGAAGATCGCTGCCGGGAGCCCGGTCGTGCGCCGTATGGCACGTGGTCAGGCGTGGACCGGCGAGCCCAGCGGCAGGGCGCCGACGCGGCGGGACCCACCGGGAGCCCCGGTCGTGCGCCGGCCGGGCACGTGGTCAGGCGTGGTCCGGTGTGACCAGCAGCAGGGCGCCGACGCGGCGGGACCACCGGGAGCCCGGTCGTGCGCCTTCCGTTGGCCCTACTTCGCGAAGGTGAAGGTGTACTTGACCGTCGCGGTGGGGGAGCCGGCCCAGTTGCAGGCGACGATCGTGAGCTTCTCGGCCTTCTTGATCTTGATCTTGGTCTTCTCGTCGGTGCCGGCCACGGGCATGTATCCGCCCGAGCCGGACTCGCCGATGTTGGCGCCCTTCGAGTTGCGCACCGCGAGGTCCCAGTCGCCCTGGTACCCGGTCAGCGTGACGTCAAGGGTGCCTGCCTCGGGTGCGGCGAACTCGTGCTTGTGCTCGCCCGCCTCC